>NZ_JBVHZJ010000069.1:0-21967 GCF_055574655.1 Streptomyces sp. NPDC029956
TGGGGAGGTGGGTGCCTGCGGTTCCTCTCCCCACCACCCTCTTCTCGGGGGGGGGGGGGGGGGGGGGGGGGGGGGGGGGGGGGGGGGGCGGTTCCCCCCCCCCCCCCCCCCCCCCCGCCGCCCTCGAGCGCCTGCTGCTGCGCCGAAGGGCCGCCGGCCAGCTCCGCCTTCATCCGCTGGAGCTCCAGCTCGACGTCCGTACCGCCGGAGAGCCGGTCGAGCTCCGCCTGGATGTCGTCCTTCGCGAGCCCGGACTGGTCGTCGAGGGCACCCGAGGCGAGCAGCTCGTCGATCGCGCCGGCGCGCGCCTGGAGCTGGGCGGTCTTGTCCTCGGCCCGCTGGATCGCGAGGCCGACGTCGCTCATCTCCTCCGAGATTCCGGAGAAGGACTCGGCGATCCGGGTCTGCGCCTGGGCCGCCGTGTAGGTCGCCTTGATGGTCTCCTTCTTGGTGCGGAAGGCATCCACCTTGGCCTGAAGACGCTGGGCGGCGAGGGTGAGCTTCTCCTCCTCGCCCTGCAGCGTCTGGTGCTGCACCTCCAGGTCGCTGACCTGCTGCTGGAGCGCGGCGCGACGGGACAGCGCCTCGCGCGCCAGGTCCTCGCGGCCGAGCGCCAGCGCCTTGCGGCCCTGGTCCTCCAGCTTGGCGGACTGGCCCTGCAGCTGGTTCAGCTGGAGTTCGAGCCGCTTGCGGGAGGTGGCGACGTCGGCCACACCGCGTCGCACCTTCTGCAGCAGCTCCAGCTGCTTCTGGTAGGAGTAGTCGAGCGTCTCGCGCGGGTCCTCGGCCCGGTCAAGGGCCTTGTTCGCCTTCGCGCGGAAGATCATCCCCATACGCTTCATGACACCGCTCATGGGCTTCGCGCGCCCCCTTCTGACGGACTTCGGCTCCAGCTCTTCGACAGGGTCCACAGTACGGGCCCTGTCTCCATTACCGCACTGTTCGGAGCGGGATGCGCTCCTCCCAAAGGACGACTACGCCCGGCGTTCCCTCCCGCGCAGGGAGTAGATGGATCTAGGGGAAACCGCGCCTGTCCTGCGTACGTACCGCCCTAGACGCACTCTGTTAGCGGATCGTTCCCGCCCGGCATGGGGTTCATGCCCGCCACCCCGTACCCTTGGGTTTTGTGTTCCGTAGCCGTTCGAAGGACGAGAAGGCCCCCACCGACAAGGTGACGGCGGACCTTTCCAAGCAGCCCCGCGACCCCGAGGCCCCCAAGGGCCGCCCGACCCCGAAGCGGAGTGAGGCGCAGACCCAGCGCCGTCGCGCCGCGACGGTGCCGACCGACCGCAAGGAGGCCGCCAAGCGCCAGCGCGAGGCACGCCGCTCGGACCTGGCGCGTCAGCGCGAGGCGCTGGCCAGTGGCGACGAGCGTTACCTGCCGGCCCGCGACAAGGGTCCGGTCCGCCGCTTCGTGCGCGACTTCGTCGACTCGCGGTTCGCGATCGCCGAGTTCTTCCTCCCGATGGCCGTGGTGATCCTCGTGCTGTCGCTGTTCGGCAACGCCAACCGGTCACTGCAGAACATCTCGCTGCTCCTCTGGCTCGGTGTGATCATCCTGATCGTCATCGACTCGGTCGGCATCTGGATCCGGCTCCGGAAGCAGCTCGACAAGCGCTTCCCGAACGAGCCGAAGCGCGGCGCCATCGCCTACGGTCTGATGCGTACGCTCCAGATGCGCCGACTGCGACTGCCGAAGCCGCAGGTCAAGCGCGGAGAGCGGCCCTGAGCGCCGACAGTTCGGAGCCCGTCGAGCGCGCCTTCGGCGCCGCGACGTCGGAATCGGGCGGTCCTGTGCTGCCCGTGGTCGTGCACTGGCCCGCCGGTTCCGGCGGGCTGCGCGACACCATCCGTCAGGAGATCGTCGCCCGCCAGCTCGACGAGCAGATATCCGGCCGCTATCCCGTAGGACAGCGGCTCCGCATCCTCGACGCGGGCATGGGCCAGGGCACGCAGGCGCTGCGCCTCGCCCGCGCGGGCCACACGGTGACCGGCCTCGAAGCCGATCCCGATCTTCTGAAAGCGGCCCGTGAGTCGCTGGCGACCGAGCCCGCCGGAATCCGTGAGCGGGTCCGGCTGATCGAGGGCGACGGGCGCGAGACCGGGGTGCACTTCCTCCCCGGCAGCTTCGACGTGGTCCTCTGCCACGGTGTCCTCATGTACGCGGACGAGCCCGACGCGCTGCTCGCGGGCCTGGCCCGGATGCTCGCGCCCGGGGGGCTCCTCTCCCTGGTCGTGCGGAACGCGGAGGCCCTCTCCATGCGCCCGGGGCTCGCCGGGGACTGGTCCGGCGCGCTCACCGGCTTCGACTCGGACGTCTACACCGACGACAACGGCGTGAAGGTGCGGGCCGACCGCCTCGACGCGCTGACGGCGACGCTCGCCGGGATCGCGGCGCCGCTGCACGCCTGGTACGGGGTACGGGTCTTCACCGACAGCGTCCCGGCCGAGGCGGGTCTGCCGGCCGCCGAGGAACTCGAGCGGCTGCTCGCCGCCGAGGACCGGGCGGGGCGGACGGAGCCGTACCGACGGGTGGCGGCGCTTCTGCACCTCTGTGGAGTGCGGGGCTGACGGCAGGCCCCCCGGCCGGACCGGCGGCGGTCGCGCACCCCTGATCGGGTGCGCTCGCCGGGCCCGGCACCAGGCCGAATCGGATACTCCGGACATGGACGCAACCCGTGCCCGTGCCCGTCTCCGTACGCTCCGTACTCCTCGTCCTCTTCTGCACCTGACCGCCGCCGTGTGCGCCGTCGCGCTCCTCGGCGGCTGCTCCGGCGGCGGAGGCACGCCCGCGCCGGAACGCTCCACGCAGGCGGCGGCACCGCTCGCCGCCAACGATCTCGAGGACGACTACAAGGCCGTCATCAAGAACGTCCTGCCCTCCGTCGTACAGATCGACGCGACCGAGAGCCTCGGGTCCGGGGTCGTCTACGACAACAAGGGCCACATCGTCACCAACGCGCATGTCGTGGGCCGGGAGAAGTCCTTCAAGGTGACCGCCGCGACGGGTGGGCAGCCGGTCACCGCCCAGCTCGTCTCCTCCTACCCCGAGCAGGACCTCGCGGTGATCAAGACGGCCTCGCTGCCCCAGGGCCTGAAACCGGCCAGGTTCGGCGATTCGGCCTCCGTCGACATGGGGCAGATCGTGCTCGCGATGGGCTCGCCGCTCGGCCTGTCCGGCAGCGTGACCCAGGGCATCGTCTCGGCGACAGGCCGCACCGTCAGCGAGGGACAGACGGGCGGCGGCACCGGCGCGACCATCGCGAACATGGTCCAGACGTCGGCCGCCATCAACCCCGGCAACAGCGGGGGCGCGCTGGTGAACCTGGGCAGCGAGGTGATCGGCATCCCGACGCTCGCGGCGATCGACCCGGAGATGGGCGGCGGCTCGGCCGCCGGCATCGGCTTCGCGATCCCGGCGTCGACGGTACGGACGATCGCCGACCAGATCGTCAAGGACGGCAAGGTCACCGACTCGGGCCGGGCGGCCCTCAACATCACCGGCCGTACGGTCCTCGACGACGACTACGAGCCGGCGGGCGTCGCGGTCGTCGAGGCGCCGGCGGACGGGGCGGCGGGCCGGGCCGGGCTGAAGCCCGGGGATGTGATCACGCGGCTGGGCGACACGGACGTCACGACGATCACGTCGCTGTCGGAGGCGTTGGCTTCGCATCGGCCGGGGGACGTGGTGACGGTGACGTATGTCCGGGGGGCGGCGACGGAGAAGGCGGAGGTCACGCTGGGCGAGATGTAGACAAGGCGCCCGGGGCGGAACAGCGGGGCGGGGGGGCGGTGTCGCTGGTGGGTGCGTGTCCGTGGTGGGGGTGCGGGGACGTCGCGCCCGCACCCCCGTTCCTGGTTGCCGGGCGCTCTAGCCCTCCGCGTTCAGGGGCATCGGGCCGTAGATCTTCGTCCCGTCCTCCGACAGGGTCACCTGGTCCGCACCCCCGCCCAGCAGATCGCGCCAGTTTTCGCCGATCCAGCTTTCCGCGTCGCCCTGGGTGGTGAACTCCTCAGGCGTCACCACCGGCTCGACCTCTGTGCCGTCGGACTTCTCGAACCGCCACGTCCATGCCATGTCCGCCTCCTGGCGCTCACCGGATGATCGGTTTCCTGCCCGCAGAGTAGCCGGGCGCGCACGGCTCGCGGTGGCGCGGGAGGATCTGAGGGTGGAACTGACTCTGCTCGGCACCGGCGCCCCGCTCGGACTGCCCCGTCCCGACTGCTCCTGCGCCGTGTGCGCGCTCTCCCGTGGGCCACGGGTTCGCGCCGCGACGGCGCTGCTGGTGGACGGGGCCCTGTTGCTCGATCTGACGCCGGGGGCCGCTCTCGCCGCCGCGCGGTCCGGGCATTCACTGGTGGGCGTGCGGCAGGTGCTGCTGACCCATCCGCACGACGGGCCCGCGGTGGAGGTGCCCGCGGGGTTGCCCACTGCCGGGCGGGTGCCGGACGGACGGGAGTTGACGCTGATCTCCGGGCACCGGGTGCGGGCGGTGTCGATGGACTCCCCCGGTACCGGGTACGAGGTGACCTCGGCCGACGGCGAGACGCTGCTCTATCTGCCGCCCGGCGGGTCGCCGGCCGGGCTTCCGGAGGATCACCGGGTGCCGTACGACATGGTGGTCGCCGATGTGACGGGGCGGCCGGACGCGCTGGCCCGGCTGCGGGCGACCGGGGCCGTCGGGCCGGCGACCGATGTGGTCGCCGTCCATCTGGACCACGACGCGCCGACCGGTGCCGAGCTGGACCGGCGGCTCGCGGCGGCGGGCGCGCGGGCGGTGCCGGACGGGACGACGCTGTACGTGGGCGAGTACCACGAGGTGCCGGACGTGCCCCGGCGGACCCTGGTGACCGGCGGGGCCCGGTCGGGGAAGTCCGTGGAGGCCGAGCGGCGTCTGGAGACCTTCCCCGAGGTGCTGTACGTGGCGACGGGCGGGAGCCGGGAGGGCGATCCGGAGTGGGCGGAGCGGGTGGGCCTGCACCGGGAGCGGCGGCCGGGGTCCTGGCGTACCGCCGAGACCTGTGACCTCGTACCGCTGCTCGAAGGGGACGGGCCGGCGCTCCTCGTCGACTGTCTGTCGTTGTGGCTGACCGATGCCATGGACCGGGTGGGGGCCTGGGACGACAGGGTGTGGGCCGACGGCGGGCAGGGCGCGTTGCGCGAGCGGACGGCCGAGCTGGTGGCGGCGGTGCGGGCGACCCGTCGTACGGTCGTCGCCGTGACGAACGAGGTCGGCTCGGGCGTGGTGCCGGCGACGGCGGCGGGGCGCCGCTTCCGTGACGAGCTGGGCCGGCTGAACGCGGCCTTCGCGGACGAGTGCGAGGAGGTCCTCCTCGTGGTCGCCGGTCAGGCGCTCGTGCTGCGCGGGTAGGGTGCGAGCACCGATGGCCCTCGCTGATCCACAAGGCGGAAACCCGTGAACCTGGACGACTTCTCCGATCTGATCGAGCGCCCCGACGGGGGGATCCGGCGTGACGCCGAGGAGCGCCGTGAGCGGCTGGCCGTGCCGCCGGGTGCGCTCGGTCGGCTCGACGAGCTCGGTGAGTGGCTGTCGGCCGCGCAGGCCTCGGTCAAGGTGCGGGCGATCGAGCAGCCGAAGGTGGTGCTCTTCGCGGGCGACCACGGGGTGGCCTCGCTCGATGTGTCGGGGCGCCCCGCGGGCACCGCGCACGAGCTGGTGCGCGCGGTGCTGGACGGGGTGAGCCCGATCGCGGTTCTCGCCCGGTCGACGGAGGTGCCGGTCCGGGTCGTGGACGCGGGGCTGGACTGTGACCCGGAGCTGCTGCCCGCCGAGGTGGTGCGTCACCGGGTGCGGCGCGGCAGCGGCCGGATCGACGTCGAGAACGCGCTGACGGTCGAGGAGACCGAGGCGGCGGTCCGGCTCGGGATCGCGATCGCCGACGAGGAGGCGGACTCGGGCACCGATCTGGTGGTGCTCGGGGATCTGAGCGTCGGCGGGACGACGCCGGCCGCGACGCTGATCGCCGCGCTCTGCGGGACGGACGCCTCGGTGGTGACGGGCCGGGGCGGTGCCGGGATCGACGATCTGGCGTGGATGCGGAAGTGCGCGGCGATCCGGGACTCGCTGCGGCGGGCCCGGCCGGTCCTGGGTGATCAGCTGGAGCTGCTGGCGGCGGTCGGCGGGGCGGATCTCGCGGCGATGACCGGCTTCCTGCTGCAGGCGTCGGTGCGACGGATGCCGGTGATCCTGGACGGTGTGGTGGGAGCGGCGTGCGCGCTGGTGGCGCAGCGGGCGGCGTTCCGGGCTCCGGACTGGTGGCTCGCGGGTCAGGTGAGCGGGGAGCCGGCGCAGGCGAAGGCGCTGGACCGGATGGCGCTCAACCCTCTGCTCGACCACGGCGTCCATGTCGGTGAGGGAACCGGGGCTTTGCTCGCACTCCCCCTCGTCAAGGCCGCGGCGGCGTTCGCCGCGGAGCTGCCCGAGCGTCCGGATCCGACCACTCCGGACGACGAGGGCGCTGCGGAGGCCTGAGGTCGGGGGGACGGGAACGATCGACTCCGAGGCGGTCACGCGCGACGCGCGCGTGGCCGTCTCCGGCGTCTCCGCACCGCAAGCACTGCCCCATATGATCGCTTTTCATGGGAGAAGTCCGCTTGCCTGTCGAAGCCGCACCCCGGGGCACGACCGCCCGTTCACGGCGCAGCGCCGCGTTCGCCGTCTGGTACCTGCGCGTCGTCACGTTCATCAACTTCCTGAGTGCCGTCTGGGTCTCCTTCGGGCAGGACCTCCGCCGCCACAACGAGGACAACTACTTCACCCCGTACATGCTCACGGCGGGCTTCGCCTCGGGGGTCTTCACGCTCTTCCTGGCGATCACCATGCGACGGCGCAAGCGGGCCGCGTGGATCCTCAACATGGTGCTCGGCGGGCTCTTCCTGCTGCTGTTCGCGCTGGTGATGTTCTTCCCGGAGATCCGGCAGCACGCCCAGAACTGGATCTCGCTGGTCCTGACCGCCGCGTTCGTGCTCGCGCTGCTGCTGGGCCGCAAGGAGTTCTACGCGAAGGGCGACCGCTCCAACCCGTGGCTCGCCGCGATCGTCGCGGTCGGCGGACTGCTCGTCACCTCACTGCTCGCGGCCGTCCTGGTCACCGTCACCAACACGTCCACCGCCCACTCCACCTTCCTGGAGCGCTGGCGGTACGGAGTGATGCGGCTGATCACCCTGGCGTCGGACGACTCGCGGTTCGCCGGGATCACCACTCCCGGCTGGGTCGACGTCACCATCAACGTCCTGTCCACGCTGCTGCTGTTCGCGGTGCTCTTCGCCGCCTTCCGCTCCCGCCGGGCCACCGACCCGCTGACCGAGGAGGACGAGGAGCGACTGCGGGCCCTGCTCGACAAGCAGGGGGACCGCGACTCGCTCGGCTACTTCGCGCTGCGCCGCGAGAAGAGCGTCGTCTGGTCGCCGAGCGAGAAGGCCGCGGTCACCTACCGGGTGGTCGGCGGGGTCTCGCTCGCCTCCGGCGACCCGATCGGCGACCCCGAGGCCTGGCCCGGGGCCATCGAGCCCTGGCTGGCGGAGGCGCGCGAGCACGGCTGGATCCCGGCGGTGATGGGCGCGAGCGAGGAGGCCGGGGTCATCTACGCCCGGCACGGTCTCGACGCCCTGGAGCTGGGCGACGAGGCGATCGTGGAGACCGACGAGTTCACCCTGGACGGGCGGGCCATGCGGACGGTCCGGCAGGCCTTCAACCGGGTCAAGCGGGCCGGGTACGAGGTCCGGATCCGGCGCCACGAGGACATCCCCGCCGAGGAGATGGCCGAGCTGCTGCGGAAGGCCGACGACTGGCGGGACGGGGCGACCGAGCGCGGCTTCTCGATGGCGCTGGGCCGGCTCGGGGATCCGCGGGACGGGCGGTGCGTGATGCTGGAGTGCACTGACGGGGAAGGTGAGCTGCGGGCGGTGCTGTCCTTCGTCCCGTGGGGCCCGAAGGGGCTCTCGCTGGATCTGATGCGCCGGGACCGCGAGTCGGAGAACGGCCTGATGGAGTTCATGGTCATCGAACTCCTCCAGCGCGCCAAGGAGATCGGGATCACCCAGGTCTCGCTCAACTTCGCGATGTTCCGGTCCGTCTTCGAACGTGGCTCGAAGCTCGGGGCGGGACCCGTGCTGCGCATGTGGCGTTCACTGCTCAGCTTCTTCTCCCGCTGGTGGCAGATCGAGTCGTTGTACCGCGCCAACGCCAAGTACCGACCGATCTGGGAGCCCCGATTCATGCTCTTCGAGAAGAGTGCGGACCTGCTGCGCATCGGCCTCGCGGCCGGTCGCGCGGAGGGGTTCCTGGAGGCCCCCGGGCTGCCGAAGTGGATGCACCGCCGCCATCTGGAGAGCGGCCGTTGACCCGCGCACTCCGGGAGTTCGCCCGCCGCGAGTGGGGCCCGCTGTTCTTCACCGTACGGACGGCGCTCGTCACGAAGAGGTGGAGGGCGGTCCCGATGACGCTCGCCGCCGTCTGTCTCACCGCCCTCTTCCAGCTGGTGCAGAACCAGGACTGGGGCTATCAGCCGGTCCAGAACATCGGCTCCGTGCGGGCCGATGACCCGTTCTGGCTGGCGCTGCTCCGGACTCCGCTGTCGCTGTTCGTGCCCGCGCTCGACCTGCCCGTGTGGGGGGCTCTCGCGCAGGTCCTGCTGGTCTTCGGGATCGCCGAGATCTGCCTCGGCCGGTGGCGGACGCTCGCCGTCGCCTATCTGGCGACCCTCTGCGGGACGCTGTACGCCCGCGTGGGCATCGCCCTCGGCCCGGACAACCCGTTCGGGCTGCCCGCCACCGACGCGCAGGTTCACGACACCGGGCCCTCTGCGGCCGTGGTCGGCCTCGCCGTCTACGTCTGCTGGCGGTACGGGGCCCGGTGGACGGGCACGCTCGTGGTCGTGGCGATGGTCGTCGAGGTGATCGTCAAGCCGAACCTGGCGGGCAAGGAGCATCTCGCGGCCATCGCCGGCGTCCTCGTCCTCATGGGGATCCAGGCCTGGCGCGAGCGCGGTCAGGAGGGCGTGGAGCCCCGTCCGGGGACCCGCTCCTGGAAGCCTCCGATCAAGTCCTGAGCCCGGCGCCGGACCTTGGTCCAGCGCTTGTCGTGGCGGTACGTGCGAATCCGGGAACGGGCCCGCGCCCGGTGGCGGCGCGGATAGAAGCGCCGGGCCCACCAGGAGCCGGGGCGGGCGAGCCGGACGGCGCCGACGATCGCCACGAACGGCACCAGGGTCCCGATCACCGCCATCCGGAACTTCCCCTTCACCAGGGTGATCAGGATGAGGAGGAAGTTCAGCGCGAGGGTCAGGATGAAGGTGAACCGGTCCTGGCGTTCGTCGGCGGTCATGTCGTCGACGCCCAGCGGCGAGAAGCCGCTCAGGGTGAGCCCGACCAGAGCGGCGGTGAGGACGACCACCTCGACGCTCTTGCGGCCCTCGTCGGTCCAGTACACGTCGTCGAGATGCAGGATCAGCGCGAACTCGTCCAGGACGAGCCCCGCGCCGACCCCGAAGACGACGGCGAACACCGCGGCGCCGACCCCGTGCCGGTCGCTTCCCACCGCGCCGAAACCGCCGATGACGGTGAGGACCACGCCCGGCACGACGTGATGGATGTGGAGCCCGCCGGAGGAGACGTTCCCGAAGGGCCCCTTCCCCGCCCGGATGAGACGGACGATGGTCCTCGTGACCAGGAACGTCACGATGAAGGAGGTCAGCGCGAGAAGCATCGGGAGCTTGCCCGGCTCGACGATGTTGCGGGAGAACCAGTGACCCATGCCACCCCGTTCCGATATGCGCGGTATGCGCAATCTACCGTCCGGAGGCGGCGATTACCCTGCCCGGATGGACGGCCTGCGTTTCGCCTTCGGCACCCTCACCGTGTTCCCCGCCCGCATCACCCGCTGGGACCGGGACGCGGCGCGCGCCGGCATGCTCTGCGCCCCGCTGGCCGGTCTGGTCGTCGGGCTCTGCGCCGGCGGGCTGGGCGGCGCGTTCCTCGCGCTCGACTCGGGCCCGCTGCTCGCCGCCGTCGTCTCCACCGCGGTACCCGCCCTCCTCACCCGCGGCCTCCACCTCGACGGCCTCGCCGACACGGCCGACGGCCTCGGCAGCGCCAAGCCCGCCGAGGACGCGCTGCGCATCATGAAGCAGTCGGACGTCGGCCCGTTCGGCGTCATCGTGCTGCTGCTCGTCCTGCTCGCCCAGGTCGCCGCGCTCTTCGAGCTGTACGGGGAGAGCTGGGCGCACGGCGCGGTCGGCGCCGCCCTCGCCGCGACCGTCGCCCGCCTCGCCCTCACCCACGCCTCCCGGCAGGGCGTCCCCGCGGCCCGCCCCGAGGGCCTCGGGGCGATCGTCGCCGCGACCGTCCCGGTCCGGTCCGCGACCCTCTCGACGGCGGCCGTCCTGGTCCTCTGCGCCGCTTCCGGTCTGCTGTTCTCCCCGTACGACGCGGTCCACAACGTCCTGGCGGCGGGTGCGGCCCTGGGCGCGGCGGCGGCACTGCTGCGCCGGTGCGTACGGCGGTTCGGCGGCGTGACGGGTGACGTGTTCGGGGCGGTGGAGGAGACGGCGGCGGCGACGGCGCTGGTGGCACTCGCCCTGGGGTGACCGAGCCGTGCCTGCCACACTCCTCGCGCCCCTCGCGCCCCTCGCGCCCCTCGCGGCCCCTCGCGGCCCCTCCCGCCCCGGCGGGCTCAGCGGGCGGGCTCCGGGAGGTGCGGGAGGGTGCCCCAGGGATGCGCGCCCGCGCCGGGGACGGCGCAGTGCACCGGGGTGACCGGGCGGACGCCTGGCGGAGCCGCGTAGACGAGGTGGCAGTAGTGGGCGGCCACCGGCAGATCCAGCTTCCGGTACGTGTCCCAGGGGCCCTCGAAGGTGACGAGGAGGTCGGCGAACTCCTCGTAGCCCGGGTCCGGATGGGCGCCGTGGTTGAGCACCAGGGTCGCCGCCCCGGCGGACCGCGCCGCGACCGCGACCCGGCGGTAGTGGGCGAGGGCGTCGGGCGCGGTGGACACCTGGTCGAGGAAGGCGCCGTCGGTGCCGTACCAGTCGCGGTGGCGGAGCAGGTCGGTGACGACCTCGGCGTGCGGGCGCCGCCCGTAGGCGGTGTCCACGTAGCCGAGGAGCCGTACCCCGGCCGCCCGCAACCGGTCGGCGGCCTCCGCGAACGCCGCGTCGGGGGCCACGCCCGCGCCGCTCGCCGGGTTGACGACGACGCCGTACAGCGACGGCGCCGCGTCCACGAGGGCCGACCAGGCCTCGGGCCGGTCGGCCGGGTGCTCGTAGAACGGCACCAGGAGGAAACGATTCACGGGCCGGGTTCCTAGACGCGGTGGGCGGTCGGTCGGACCAGCAGGACGCAGGTGAGGACGGCGAGCACGGCCGCCGCTCCCCCGGCCGCCACCGGGCCCGCCGCGGGTTCCAGCGTCTGCGCCGCCGCCGCGAGCAGACAGACGGCGGCCGCGCTGAGCACCGCACCGAAGGCCTGGAGCAGCAGCCCCAGCCAGAGCACGGTCCCGATCAGGAGCAGGGTGACGAGCCGCGGCGGCGTCGGCCAGGGAGCCCCGGGCCAGGCCAGGGTCACGGCGACGGTGAGCGTGACGAGGACGCCGAGGTAGCCGCCGAGGCAGAGCACGAGGGTGCCGGTGACCGCGCGGCGGAACTCGCGTGCGGTGGCCAGGGTCCGCAGCCGGCCCAGGCTCTCGCCCCTGAAGCGGTGCAGCAGCCACTCGGCGGGCCCCATGGAGAGGGTGAGCGCGATGACGGCGCCCGCCCCGCTCACCAGGGTGTCGCCGATGCCCGCGTGGAGCACGAGCAGCCCGCTGCCGAGGCCGAAGAGGCCGTACGGCAGGGAAGCCGCGCGCGGGGGCCCGCCGCGTCCCGCCACTCCCCGCCGCGCTCCCGGCCGGAGGACGAGCCCGGCGAAGACGACGCTCGCGGTGACCGCGGTGAGGAGGAGGCCGGCGCGCAGGAGGTCGGGCAGGTCCCAGCGGAAGGCGGGGACGGCTCCGGCGAGCGGCGCCAGGGCGCAGAGCAGGGCCCGTTCACGGCCGAGCACCAGGAGCACGGTCGCGGCGGCGAGGTAGACCGACTGCCCGGCGGCGAACAGGGCCGCCGGAGTCTCGCCGGGAGCGGCCGCCGCGAGGGCGACGACCGTACCGGCGAGGGCGCCCGCCGGGGCCCCGAGGAGCAGGGCGCGGGCGGCGGCGGGCCGGTCTCCGAGACCCAGCCAGGTGTACGCGCGGTGGGCGAGGGCCTGGTTCCAGACCCAGCCGGTGACGGCGCCCGCGAGCAGCGGAACCGTTCCGCCCGGGAGCCCGAACCGGCCCTGCTCCCCCGCGAGCAGGGGCGCGGCGAGGACGTACGCGAGGCCGGGCAGCGCGAAGACGAGTCCGCGCAGGAGGCAGCCCGCGAGCCCGGTGTGCCAGGAGCCACCGGGCGGCGCCTCGGGGGCGGGGTGGCGGCGCTCCACGCGCGCGTAGAGGTCCTCGGCGAGCTCGAAGGAGTCGGCGCGGCCGTAGGTGAGCCGGATGTGGTCGTCGGTCATGCCGTCGGACTCGAGGACGGCGGCGATCTCGTCGGGGTGCACGGCGACGGCGACGAGCCCGCCGATCCGTTCGGCGAGCTCGTCGAGCGGATCCTCGGCGAGTTCGCCTCCGGCGGGGGCGGTCGGCCCCGCCGGGCGGGCGCCGGGGGCCGCGGAGCCGTCGGCCGGCGGGGGCGTGGTGCGTCCCGCGGCCCCACGGTGCTCACGGCGGGGCCGTGGGATCGCGGGGAGGGAGGTCTCCGTGGTCGGGGGCTTGAGCCAGAGCGAGCCGCTCATGCCGGGGTGCCTCCTGGTACGAGGGCCGTGGAGGCACGGCGCGGGGCGGGGATGCTCAGGCGGAGGGGCGAGGGGGTGAACGTCGGGACCGGGCGCGGCGCGGGGAGGACCCGGTCGCCCGCCAGTTCGCGGTAGATCTGGCGGAAGCCGTCCACCGAGCGGTGCAGGGTGAAGCGGTCCACCACCCGCTGCCGCGCGAGCCGGCCGAGTTCGGCGCGGCGGGCCCCGTCGCAAAGGAGTTCGGTGACGGCGGCGGCCATGACGGCCGGCTCGCGGGGCGGGACGACGATCCCGGTGTCACCGACGGCCTCCCGTACCCCGCCGACGTCGGTGGAGACGGTGGCGCGACCGCAGGACATGGCCTCGATGAGGGAGAACGGGAAGCCCTCGCTGATGGAGGAGAGCATCACCACGCTGCCGGCCGCGTAGGCGCTGGGCACGTCGGAGATCCGGCCCTCGAAGGTGATCCCGTCGGTGACGCCGAGTTCGGCGGCGAGCTTCTCCAGACGGGTGAGGTAGTCCTCGTTCCCGGCGGGGACCGGCCCGAACAACCGGAGCCTCAGCGCGGGCAGTTCGGCCCGGCAGATGGCGTACGCCCTGATCAGGGTTTCGAGGTCCTTGATGGGGTCGACGCGGCCGCACCAGCTGAGCGTGGGCGTCTCGGGTTCGGGTCCGGCCTCGGGGAAGAGGGCCGGGTCGACGCCGTTGTAGACGGTGCGGATGCGGTCGGCGGGGGCGCCGCCGCGCTCCTCCCAGCGCCGGTTGTACTGGTTGCAGGGGGTGATGAGGTCGGCCTTGCGGTAGCCGAGGGTGTTGAGCTCACGGTAGAAGCCGAGCATGAGGGCCTTGACGGGCCAGCGTTGCGCCTCGGTGCGGTAGCCGAGATAGCGCTCGCGGAGGTAGATGCCGTGTTCGGTGAGCAGGAAGGGCACCCCTTCGAAGTGCTGTGCGGCGAGCGCCGGAAGGGTCGCGAGGCCGCTGGAGACGGCGTGGGCGACGCCGTCGGTGGATATCCGGGCGGCCAGCGGCCGGAGGGCGTGTTCGAGCAGGTCGGTGGCGGTGAGCGCGTCGTGGACGGTGGGCCGGGCCGCGAGCGTCGGCAGATGCGGCATGGTCCAGATCCACATCAGGGAGCGCAGGGCGGCCTCGGAGCGCAGGGCGTGGGTCAGGCGGCCCTGCCGCGCGAGTTCGGCGAGTCGGTACAGGCTGGTGCCGAAGTCGTAGCCCGCCTCCGGGTCGAGGAGGGCGAGGAGCAGGCGCTCGTAGGTGTCGAGGAAGCGGCGCCGCTCGCGCCCCCGCAGGGGCCGGCGCGCTCCGGCGAACAGGCCGGGCGCGGTCGGCCCCTGCGGGAGTCCCCACAGGGGGTAGGCGGTGTGCCGGGTGACGTTGGACGGCAGCTCCCAGGTGACGGGTTCGCGGCCGCTGCCCGTGAGGGCGAGGATCTCGAAGTCGACCTCGGGCATGCCGCGGACGAGCTGGTCGCACCAGGTGCTGACGCCGCCGTGGACATGCGGATAGGTGCCTTCGGTGAGCATGGTGACATGACGGCCACTGCTCGGCATGTGCGGTTCCCCCCAGAACGTGCTGGTCAGGCGGTCGGGAGCGTGAGTGTGACGCTGGTCTGGAGCAGTTCGGGCGCGGTCCAGGCGGAGCGGGTCCCGGCGTACGGCGCGCCGAAGACGGCGGTGCCGAGGACGAGGCGCTTGCGGGTGCCCTCGGGGGCGGTGACGGGCACGGTGAGACCGGCCGGGGCCTTGACGGTGACCGCGGTGCCGATGCGGTAGGCGGTGACCTTTCCGGCGGCGAGGGCCTGGTCCCAGGCGGCGCGGCGGGTCAGTTCGATGCCGACGTCCCGCTGGGCCGGGTTCACCAGGGGCGCGCTCGGCGCGAACAGGCCCCGGTAGTCGGCGAGTACCCGGTCGAGGACGGGGTAGAGCAGGCGCTCCTCGGCGAGGTTCGACTGGTGCACGTAGTGCGGCCGGGGGTCGTTGCCGAGGACGTGGGAGAGGGCGGTGCGGGCTTCCTGCGGCACGATGTGGTCGGCGTAGCCGGTGGCCGTGGGGAGCGGGGCGGGCAGGCAGGTGGAGGCCGGGTTGGACTCGCAGATGCCGCTGCCGCCGTCGGCGCGGGAGGTGTAGATCCAGTTGTACTCGTCGGCCATCTCGGCGGCGGTGCCCACGTTGTAGTACACGTTCATGGGGTGGCGGGGCACGGTCTTCGCGGCGCCGGACGCGGTCCCGATCGAACGCTGCTGCGGCTCGCGGGAGTTGTCGCTGCCGGTCCACCTGACCCCGTTGTCGGCGAGGGCGCCGGCCAGGTTCGGGTTGTCGACGGGCTGCTGGGGCAGGGTCCTGAGGCCGGAGTGCTCGCCGGTGACGAGTTCGGAGCGGTCGACGGAGATGCCCTTGCGGACGGCCCAGTTGTGGTTGTCGCGGATCTGGGCGGACAGCTCGGCGCGGCTGACCCAGAGGGTGTTGCCCTTGGTGTCCTTGGCGCACTGCCAGGGGACGACGGCGTTGTCCTGGACGCAGCCGAGGAAGGGATGGGTGTACGTGTGGTTGATCCACCGGTACTGGGCGCGGTCGGCGACGAGCCGGTCGGTGAGCGGGTCGGAGCCGGCGTGCTCGGTCTTCCACTGCTCGCCCTGGCCGCCGTTGTAGACCATGTCGAGGGTGAATCCGGAGGACTTCTGCCAGGCGGCGGCGTACTGGGCGTCGGCGACCGTCATGCGGATCGGGGATACGCCCTCGCTGTCGTCGCCGACGCAGTCGAAGTCGCCGGGCGTGCAGTTGAGTCCGCTGTCCCAGCGGGCGTCGGGGGCGAAGACGTCGTCGACGTGGACCGAGAGGTAGTTGCGGCTCTGGCCGAGGTGGACGCCCTGGGTGAGCCATTCGACGATGCCGCGGGCGAGGGCCCGGAACTGCCGCTGGTACTGGTTGTAGGCGAAGGTGACGACCAGTTCGCGGCGCCCGTCGGCGGTGTACTCGCCGACGAGGCTGGCCCGGCCGCCGCCGTCGACCGGTACGTCGACGTAGCTGGTGTAGCCGGCCCGGGGGCGGCCCGCGTAGCCGTAGCTCTCGGCGATCGAGGGATCGTTGTCCTCGAAGGTGAGTGCCCCTGCCAGGTACTGGAAGGGGCCGGTCCTCCCGGCGGCGGTGATGCCGGCGGTGGTCCCGTCGAGGACGCCGGACCAGCCGCCCTCGTTGGTGTAGTCGAGGCCGACGCCGGGGTGCGACCAGGTGTAGGCGTCGACCTGCGGGATCCCGAAGGTCCGTTCGTACGCCTGGAGGGCGGTGTGCTCGGCGGAGTCGGGGCCGAAGGCGCTCTCGTGGGGCAGGACGACGCCCTGGTACCTGGCGCGGGGACGGCCGTCGAGCGTGTCGCTGAGGAAGGCCGCGTCGAGGACCGGCCGGTTCGGGTCGTTCAGGTCGATCCTGCGGTACGGGACGCCGGAGCCCTTCAGCTCGGCGGTGATCGCCCCGACCGCGCTGCCGCCGTCGTCCACGACCAGGACGGTGAGGTCGATCCGGGGCACGACGGCCGCGGGGGCCCCGACGGCCTGCGCGGACGGGACGACGGTGGCGAGCAGCGCGGCGGCGGCGAGGGCCGCGACGCGGGCGGTGCGGGGCGCGGTGCGGGCACCGCCGCGGGCGCGGGGCGCGCTTCTGGGCGTACGGATTCGGCCGGAGTCCATCAGGTGGTGTCCCCCCTCGACAGGTCCCCGCGCACCGGGGGCCGGGGCGGCGAACCTGCGGAGATGTTGCAGATGATGCGAAGACGAGCGGGTCGTCCTTGCGTGGCTGAGGCGAGTGTGGACGAGCGCTCCGAGCCTGAACGGTAAACATGAAAGAGACACCACGGATGAGTGAATCAGCGCCGCCGTGAGCGAACCGGATGAGCGAGCGTAGGCTCGTTCTCGGCGCTCTCCGGGCCGAAATACGATGCGGCGGGCACGGTCGGCCCATCCCACGACCGCCACAGAACTCAATGGAAGCGAGATTTCACCACCGTGACTGCTCTCACTCTCAGCACTGCCGGCGCAGCGACGCTCCGCGCCGACGCCCTCGTCATCGGCGTCGCGAAGTCCGGGAAGACGCTCGTCGTCGCCCCGGGCGCCGAGGCCGTCGACAAGGCCTTCGACGGTCGGCTCGCCGCCGTCCTGGAGACGCTGGGTGCCTCGGGTGCCGAGGGTGAGGCGACCAAGCTGCCCGCCCCCGCCGGCCTCAAGGCCCCCGTCGTCCTGGCCGTCGGCCTGGGCTCCGCCCCCGAGGACGGCGCGGCCTACGGCGCGGAGACCCTCCGTCGGGCCGCCGGTGTCGCCGCCCGCACCCTGACCGGCTCGAAGAAGGCCGCGTTCGCGCTGCCGATCGACGACGCCGAGGACGCCGCCGCCATCGCGGAGGGCGCCCTGCTCGGCGCGTACGCCTTCGACCAGTACCGGACGTCGGGGGACGGCAAGGACGCGAAGAAGCCGCTGGGCGAGGTCGCCCTGCTCGGCGCCAAGCCGCGCGACAAGGCCCACAAGGCCGCCGCCGAGCGCGCCCAGGCCGTCGCCGAGGAGATCAACCGCGCCCGCGACCTGATCAACATGCCGCCGAACGACCTGACCCCGGCCACCTTCGCCGCCGCCGCCCAGGCCGCCGGCAAGGAGCACGGCCTCAAGGTCCAGGTCCTCGACGAGAAGGCGCTCGCCAAGGGCGGCTTCGGCGGCATCCTCGGTGTCGGCGTCGGCTCGCAGAACCCGCCGCGCCTGGTCCGCATCGGCTACACCCACCCGAAGGCGGAGAAGACCCTCGCCCTGGTCGGCAAGGGCATCACCTACGACTCGGGCGGCATCTCGCTGAAGCCGGCCGGCCACAACGAGACGATGAAGTGCGACATGAGCGGTGCCGCCGCCGTGTTCTCCACCGTCGTCGCCGCGGCCCGCCTCGGCCTCGAGGTCAACGTCACCGGCTGGCTCGCCCTGGCGGAGAACATGCCGTCCGGCTCCGCCACCCGCCCGGGTGACGTGCTGCGCATGTACAGCGGCAAGACCGTCGAGGTCCTGAACACCGACGCCGAGGGCAGGCTCGTCCTCGCCGACGCGCTGACCAGGGCCTCCGAGGAGCACCCGGACGCGATCGTCGACGTGGCGACCCTGACCGGCGCGATGGTCCTGGCCCTGGGCAACCGCACCTTCGGCATCATGGCCAACGACGACGACTACCGCTCCGCGATCCACGAGATCGCGGAGGAGGTCGGCGAGGCGTCCTGGCCGATGCCGCTCCCCGCGGACCTGCGCAAGGGCATGGACTCCCCCACCGCCGACATCGCCAACATGGGTGAGCGGATGGGCGGCGGCCTGGTCGCCGGTCTCTTCCTCCAGGAGTTCGTGGGCGAGGGCATCACCTGGGCCCACCTGGACATCGCGGGCCCGGCCTTCCACGAGGGCGCCCCGTACGGCTACACCCCCAAGGGCGGCACCGGCTCCTCGGTCCGCACCCTGGTGCGGCTGGCCGAGCTGACGGCGGCCGGCGAGGTCTGAGCAGCCGTGTGACGGAGACGGCCCCGGGCTGCGTGCCCGGGGCCGTCGCTGTTCGCCCGCGACGAAATCCGTAGGTTCGTACGCTCTGGTCCACCCGCCGTACGGACGATCGGCCGTCTCAGAGCACGGCCCCGCGTCCCGCCTTCCGTCAACAAGTGCGAAGATGGGTTCTCGGCAGGACAGGGCCCCCACCACAGGGCCGAAAATAAGCGGCCGCACACCAGCCGACCGACCGGTCCTCACCCGAAAGGGGAACGAGAGGACCGGCGACGAGCGCACATGCATGGAGGACGTGACGTGGCGAACGACGCCAGCACCGTTTTCGACCTAGTGATCCTCGGCGGCGGTAGCGGCGGTTACGCCGCGGCGCTGCGCGGAGCGCAGCTGGGCCTGGACGTCGCACTGATCGAGAAGAACAAGCTCGGCGGCACCTGCCTGCACAACGGCTGCATCCCGACGAAGGCCCTGCTCCACGCCGGCGAGGTCGCCGACCAGACCCGCGAGGCGGAGCAGTTCGGTGTCAAGGCCTCCTTCGAGGGCATCGACATCAAGGCCGTGCACAAGTACAAGGACGACGTGATCTCGGGCCTGTACAAGGGTCTGCAGGGTCTCGTCGCCTCCCGCAAGGTGACCTACATCGAGGGCACCGGCCACCTGTCCTCCCCGACCTCCGTCGACGTCGACGGTCGTCGTGTCGAGGGCCGTCACGTCCTCCTGGCCACCGGCTCCGTGCCGAAGTCCCTCCCGGGCCTGGAGATCGACGGCAACCGGATCATCTCCTCGGACCACGCGCTGACCCTGGACCGCGTCCCGGAGTCCGCGATCATCCTGGGCGGCGGCGTCATCGGCGTCGAGTTCGCCTCCGCGTGGAAGTCCTTCGGCACCGACGTCACGGTGATCGAGGGCCTGAAGCACCTGGTCCCCGTCGAGGACGAGAACAGCTCGAAGCTTCTTGAGCGCGCGTTCCGCAAGCGCGGCATCAAGTTCAACCTCGGCACCTTCTTCCAGTCCGCCGAGTACACCGACAACGGCGTCAAGGTCACCCTGGCCGACGGCAAGACCTTCGAGGCCGAGGTGCTGCTGGTCGCCATCGGCCGCGGCCCGGTCTCCGCCGGTCTCGGTTACGAGGAGCAGGGCGTCGCGATGGACCGCGGCTACGTCCTGGTCGACGAGTACATGCGTACCAACGTGCCGACGATCTCGGCCGTGGGCGACCTCGTCCCGACGCTCCAGCTCGCGCACGTCGGCTTCGCCGAGGGCATCCTCGTCGCGGAGCGCCTGGCCGGCCTCAAGGCCGTCCCGATCGACTACGACGGCGTGCCCCGGGTGACGTACTGCCACCCCGAGGTCGCCTCCGTCGGCATCACCGAGGCCAAGGCCAAGGAGATCTACGGCGCGGACAAGGTCGTCGCCCTCAAGTACAACCTGGCGGGCAACGGCAAGAGCAAGATCCTCAAGACCGCGGGCGAGATCAAGCTCGTCCAGGTCAAGGACGGTGCCGTGGTCGGCGTCCACATGGTCGGTGACCGCATGGGCGAGCAGGTCGGCGAAGCGCAGCTGATCTACAACTGGGAGGCGCTGCCGGCCGAGGTCGCGCAGCTCATCCACGCCCACCCGACGCAGAACGAGGCGCTCGGCGAGGCCCACCTGGCCCTGGCCGGCAAGCCTCTGCACTCCCACGACTGACGCTCACGTCATCACAGGGCGCGACGACCACTTCCCGCAATTCGTTAGGAGCAACTGAAACCATGTCGGTTTCCGTAACCCTGCCGGCGCTCGGCGAGAGCGTCACCGAGGGCACCGTCACCCGCTGGCTCAAGGCCGAGGGTGAGCGTGTCGAGGCCGACGAGCCGCTGCTCGAGGTCTCGACCGACAAGGTCGACACCGAGATCCCCGCCCCCGCCTCGGGCATCCTGGCCTCCATCAAGGTCGCCGAGGACGAGACGGTCGAGGTCGGCGCCGAGCTGGCCATCATCGACGACGGCACGGGCGCCCCGGCCGCCGCTGCAGCTCCGGCCGCCGAGCCCGCCGAGGCCCCGGCCGCCCCGGCGCCGGTCGCCGAGGCTCCGGCCGCCCCGGCCCCCGCGGCCGAGGCTCCCGCCGCCCCGGCCGCCCCGGCCGGCGGTGCCTCCGGCACCGACGTCGTGCTGCCCGCGCTCGGCGAGTCGGTCACCGAGGGCACCGTGACCCGCTGGCTGAAGTCGGTCGGCGAGACCGTCGAGGCCGACGAGCCGCTGCTCGAGGTCTCCACGGACAAGGTCGACACCGAGATCCCGGCCCCGGTCTCGGGTGTCCTCCTGGAGATCGTCGTCGCCGAGGACGAGTCCGCCGAGGTCGGCGCCAAGCTCGCCGTCATCGGTGCCGCGGGTGCCGCTCCGGCCGCCGCCCCGGCTCCGGCCGCCCCGGCGCCTGCTCCGGCTCCGGCCGCCCCGGCCGCCCCGGCCCCGGCCCCCGAGCCGGCCGCCCCGGTCGCTGCCCCGGCCCCGGTCGCCCAGGCCCCGTCGATCGCCCCGGCGGTCGTCACCCCGGTCCCGGCGACGCCCGCGGCCGCTCCGGCCGCTCCCTCGGAGGACGGCGCGTACGTGACCCCGCTGGTCCGCAAGCTCGCCACCGAGAACGGTGTCGACCTCGCGGCCGTCAAGGGTTCGGGCGTCGGCGGCCGCATCCGCAAGCAGGACGTCCTCGCGGCCGCCGAGGCGAAGAAGGCCGCCCAGGCCCCCGTCGCCGCCGCCCCCGCGGCCGCGCCGAAGGCCCCGGCCCTCGAGGTGTCCCCGCTGCGCGGTCAGACCGTCAAGATGACCCGCATGCGCAAGGTCATCGGCGACAACATGATGAAGGCGCTGCACGGCCAGGCCCAGCTGACCTCGGTCGTCGAGGTCGACATCACCAAGCTGATGAAGCTGCGCACCCGTGCCAAGGACGCCTTCGCCGCCCGTGAGGGCGTCAAGCTCTCCCCGATGCCGTTCTTCGTGAAGGCGGCGGCCCAGGCGCTGAAGGCCCACCCGGTCATCAACGCCCGGATCAACGAGGACGAGGGCACGATCACCTACTTCGACACCGAGAACATCGGTATCGCGGTGGACTCCGAGAAGGGTCTGATGACCCCGGTCATCAAGGGTGCGGGCGACCTCAACATCGCCGGTATCTCCAAGAAGACCGCGGAGCTGGCCGGCGCCGTGCGCGCCAGCAAGATCACCCCGGACGACCTGGCCGGTGCGACCTTCACCATCTCCAACACCGGTTCGCGCGGCGCGCTCTTCGACACGATCATCGTGCCCCCGAACCAGGTCGCCATCCTGGGCATCGGCGCCACCGTGCGCCGTCCGGTCGTCATCAACCACCCGGACCTGGGTGAGACGATCGCGATCCGCGACATGACGTACGTCGCGCTGTCCTACGACCACCGTCTGGTGGACGGCGCCGACGCCGCCCGCTACCTGACCTCGGTCAAGGCGATCCTGGAGGCCGGCGAGTTCGAGGTCGACCTCGGTCTGTAAGCCGTACGCCGAAAGGCATACGCCGAGGCAACGTAACGAGCCTCACCTGCGGGGGGGGGGGGGGGGGGGGGGGGGGGGGGGGGGGGGGGGGGAGGGGTGGGGGTGGGGGGGAGGGTCCATCGA
>NZ_JBVHZJ010000069.1:21977-37439 GCF_055574655.1 Streptomyces sp. NPDC029956
CCCCCCCCCCCCCCCCCCCCCCCCCCCCCCCCCCCCCCCCCCCCCCACCCCCCCCTCCCCCCCCCCCCCCCCCCCCCGCCGCCGTATTGTCTTGAGAGTCAACACTCCCCGAGGAGCCGCTTCATGACCGTCCCCGTCGTCCACTCGCTGCGCGAGCAGATCCGCGAGCACATCGTGGAGGGGATCGTCAGCGGCCGCTGGAAGCCCGGCGAGCGGATCGTGGAGCGCCGGATCGCGACCGAGCTCGAGGTCAGCCAGACGCCCGTGCGTGAGGCGCTGCGCGAGCTGGAGTCGCTGCGGCTGATCGAGTCGGCGCCGAACAAGGGCGTCCGGGTCCGCAACCTGACCGCGGCCGACCTGGAGGAGAGCTACCCCGTACGGGCCGGCCTGGAGCAGATCGCGGCCGAGCTGGCGGCCGGCCGGCTCGCGTCCGACTGCTCGGCCCTGGAGCCCCACGTGGCGGCCCTGTACGAGGCGGACGCGACCTCCGACGGCACGGCCCAGGTGCGGCACACGGTGGCCTTCCACCGGGAGCTGGTGAAGGCCGCGGGGAACGCGGTCCTGCTGCACACCTGGGAGACGCTCGGCATCGAGGTCTTCACGGCCCTGTCGATCCGCTGGCTCGGCACGGTCCAGAAGTCGTACGCGGAGGAGCACCAGGAGCTGGTGGAGGCCTTCCGGCGGGGCGATCCGAACATCGGCGCGCTGGTGAAGGCGCATGTGCTGGGCTGCGCGCCGCGCGCTTGACACCCCCCGTCCCCCGCGCGCCGCGCGCCTGACACCCCCGTCCTGCGCGCGCCGCGCACCTGCACACCCCTGCCCCGCGCGCGCCGCGCACCTGCACACCCTCGTCCGTCACGGACAGTGAGCGGGTCCACCTCTCGGTGGGCCCGCTCATTCGTGCGTGCACCTCCTCAGAAAGCGACCCCTCCCCCGCTCTCACCTGCGAAAACAAGGCACCGGGTGCCCTGTTTCGCGGCACCCTGTGCCGACTTTCTCGATCTGAAGAGGTTTTCCCCTTCAACCCTTTGATCGATCATCGATCGCCGGTTTACAGTCTTCGGCGGGCCGCTACCCGGCCCTTCGCCCTGTCCTGCCAGACAAGGCACCCCTTCTCCACCCCCACCTGTCCGGAAGGCGGCGATCATGACCGATCCCGTAGGCAAGATTCCGAGCGAGCTCGACCAGCTCCCGGACCGTGACACCGAGGAGACCGCCGAGTGGGCGGCCTCCCTGGACGCCGTCACCAAGGCCGCCGGCCCCCACCGGGCCGCCTACCTGATGCGCCGCACGCTCCAGCACGCCGAGGGCGCGGGTCTCGCCCTGCCCAAGCTGCTGGAGACGGATTACGTCAACACCATCCCGACCTCCTCCGAACCGACGGGCGCCGACTTCGACGGCGACGAGGCCATGGAGCGCCGGATCACCGCCTGGAACCGCTGGAACGCGGCCGCGATGGTCACCCGCGGCTCGAAGTACGGCGTCGGCGGTCACATCGCCACGTTCGCGTCGGCCGCCTGGCTGTACGAGACGGGCTTCAACCACTTCTTCAAGGGCAAGGAAGCCGACGGTTCCGGCGACCAGCTCTACATCCAGGGTCACGCCGCGCCCGGCATCTACGCCCGCGCGTTCCTGGACGGCCGCCTGAACGAGGGCCACCTCGACAACTTCCGGCAGGAGTCCGGCGGCAACGGTCTGCCCTCCTACCCGCACCCGCGCCGCCTGCCCTGGCTGTGGGAGTTCCCGACCGTCTCCATGGGTCTGGGCCCGCTCTCCGCGATCTACCAGGCGCGCTTCAACCGTTACCTGACCAACCGCGCCATCAAGGACGTCTCCGCCTCGCACGTGTGGGCGTTCCTCGGTGACGGCGAGATGGACGAGCCCGAGTCGACCGCGGCCCTCGCCCTGGCCGCCCGTGAGGGCCTGGACAACCTGACCTTCGTCATCAACTGCAACCTGCAGCGCCTCGACGGCCCGGTCCGCGCCAACTTCAAGATCGTGCAGGAGCTGGAGGCCCAGTTCCGCGGCGCCGGCTGGAACGTCGTGAAGTCGCTGTGGGGCAACGCCTGGGACGAGCTGTTCGCGCTCGACACCACCGGCGCCCTGGTCCGCCGCCTCCGCGAGGTGCCGGACGCGCAGGTCCAGACGTACCAGACCCGCGACGCCGCCTACATCCGCCAGGACTTCTTCGGCAAGGACCCGGCGCTCGTCGCGATGGCGCAGCTGCTGAGCGACGACAAGATCCTGGAGTGCTTCCACCTCTCGCGCGGTGGCCACGAGCCGCGCAAGGTGTACGCCGCGTACAAGGCCGCCGTGGAGTTCAAGGGCGCGCCGACGGTCATCCTCGCGCAGACCGTCAAGGGCTTCACCCTCGGTGAGGGCTTCGCGTCGAAGAACGCGAACCACCAGATGAAGAAGCTCTCGAACGACGAGTTCAAGAACATGCGTGACCTTCTCGAGCTGCCCATCTCGGACGCGCAGTTCGCCGACGGCCAGGTGCCGTACGGCCACCCCGGCGCCGACTCCCCCGAGGTCCGCTACCTGCAGGAGCGCCGCGCGGCGCTCGGCGGTCCGGCCCCGGCCCGCCGCACCCACGCGATCGCCCCGCTGCCGGCCCCGGCCGAGAAGGCCTTCACCGCCTTCGACAAGGGCTCCGGCGCGCAGTCGATGGCGACCACGATGGCCTTCGTCCGCCTGGTCAAGGACCTCATCCGCGACAAGGAGACCGGCAAGCGCTGGGTCCCGATCGTCCCGGACGAGGCCCGTACCTTCGGTATGGAGTCGTTGTTCCCGTCGCTCGGCATCTACTCGCCGAAGGGCCAGACGTACGAGCCGGTCGACCGCGACCAGCTGATGTACTACAAGGAGGCCGTCAACGGCCAGATCCTCAACGAGGGGATCACCGAGGCCGGTTCGATGGCCGACTTCATCGCCGCTTCCACCGCGTACTCCACGCACGGCGAGGCGATGATCCCGTTCTACATCTTCTACTCGATGTTCGGCTGGCAGCGGACCGCCGACCAGATGTGGCAGCTCGGCGACCAGCTCGGCCGCGGCTTCCTCATCGGCGCGACCGCGGGCCGTACGACGCTGACCGGTGAGGGCCTGCAGCACGCCGACGGCCACTCGCCGGTGATCGCTGCGACCAACCCGGCGGCGCTGACGTACGACCCGGCGTTCGCCTACGAGGTCGCGGCCATCGTCAAGGAGGGTCTGCGCCGGATGTACGGCGAGGCCGCCGAGGGCGAGGACCAGAACGTCTTCTACTACCTCACCGTCTACAACGAGCCGATGCCGCAGCCGGCCAAGCCGGCCGGGATCGACGAGGGCATCGTCAAGGGCCTCTACCGCTTCAACACGGCGGAGTCCGCGGGCCTCGACCTCCCGGCGAACGCCTCGCGCATCCAGCTCCTCTCCTCCGGCACGGCCATCCACTGGGCCCTGGAGGCGCAGAAGCTGCTCGCCGCCGAGTGGGGTGTGGGCGCCGACGTGTGGTCCGCGACCTCCTGGACGGAGCTGCGCCGCGACGCGCTCGAGGCCGACGCGGCGCTGCTGCGCGGCGAGGAGCAGGTGCCGTACATCCGCCGGGCCCTGGAGGGCGTCGAGTCCCCGGTCCTCGCGGTCTCCGACTACATGCGCCAGGTACCCGACCAGATCGCGCAGTGGGTCGAGCAGGACTGGTCCTCGCTCGGTGCGGACGGCTTCGGCCTGTCGGACACGCGTGACGCGGCCCGTCGCCACTTCGGTGTCGACGCCCGGTCGATCGTCGTCGCGGCCCTCGCGCAGCTCGCCCGCCGCGGCGAGGTCCCGGCCTCGGCCGTGAAGGAGGCGCGCGAGCGCTACGGCCTGTAGGCCCTGCCCGGTTGTCGGCGCGGGCGCGCATGATGGGTTCATGCGCGCCGCCCGGCTGATCAAGATGGTCCTTCTCCTCCAGTCCCGTCCTTCGATGACGGCGGCCGAACTCGCCGCCGAGCTGGAGGTGTCGGAGCGCACCATCACCCGCGATGCCCTCGCCCTCTCCGAGGCGGGGGTTCCGGTGTATGCGGACCGGGGCAGGGCCGGTGGGTACCGGCTCGTCGGCGGCTACCGCACCCGGCTCACGGGGCTGGCGCGCGGCGAGGCCGAGGCGCTGTTCCTGTCCGGACTGCCCGGCGCGCTGCGGGACATGGGTCTGGAGGACGCGGCTTCGGCGGCCCGGCTCAAGGTGTCCGCCGCGCTGCTGCCGTCGTTGCGGGACGCCCCGGACTCGGTGGCGCAGCGCTTTCTGCTCGACGCGCCCGGCTGGTACCAGGAGCCGGAGACCCCGGAGTTGCTGCCGCCGATCGCGGAGGCGGTCTGGGACGACCGGATGGTCTCGGCCCGCTACCGGCGCGGTGACCGTGAGGTGGAGCGCGAGCTCGCCCCTTACGGCCTCGTCCTCAAGGCGGGTGTCTGGTACCTGTGCGCGCGGTCCGGTACGGCGTTCCGCACCTACAGGGTGGACCGCTTCGCCTCCGTCGCCCTCGCCGTGGAGCGCTTCGACCGGGACGAGACCTTCGACCTGTCCGCCTTCTGGGCCGAGCGCGCGGCCGAGTTCGCCCGGTCGATCCTGCGCGCCGAGATCGTCGTACGGCTCACGGAGGCCGGCGCCCGCCGGCTGCCGTACGTGACGGACCGCGGGGCGGCCGAGGAGGCCCTCGCGGCGGCGGTCGCCGAGGACGGCGGGCTCCGGGTGGTCCTCCCGGTGGAGAGTGAGGAGGTCGCGTTCTCCCAGCTGCTCACGCTCGGCCCGGAGGCCGAGGTGCTCGCCCCGGCCTCCCTGCGCGAGCGCTTCGGTGCGGCCGCCCGCGCGATGGCCTCGCGGTACGCGTGACGGTCACCGGTAGTCGTTCACGTCCGGGCTGCCCTTCTCCTCGGCGAGCATGAAGCCCCAGGCGTCCGGCCGTGAGCCGTCCGCGTCGGTGAAGCCGTACTCCCCCGCGAGCTGGCCGCTCGACAGCGACCGGCCGTTCCAGCGGTGCCGCTCGGGGTCGGCGGCGAGCGCGGCGATCGCCCTCCCCACGTACACCGGGGACTCGGCGATCGCGAAGCCGGGGATCTTCTCGACGGCGTCGCGCCAGTTCTCCTCGGTGACGCCGAACGCGGTGAGCATCTGCTCGGACCTGAGCCAGCCGGGGGTGACGGAGACCGCCGTGCCGCCGTACTCCTCGAGTTCCTTCCCGAGGCCGAAGGCCATCCGGATGGGGGCGTTCTTGGCGAGGTCGTAGAAGAGGTTCTCGCGGTAGCGGGTGCCGTTGTACTCGGACGTGCCGTCGGTGACCTCGACGACGAGGCCGCCCCGGTTCCGGATGAGCAGCGGGATCGCCGTGTGGGAGGTGATGGCGTGCGTCCGCACCCCGAGTTCCAGCATCCGCAGGCCGCCGGCGAGGTCGCTCTCCCAGGTCTTGTCGCCGAAGACGAGGAGGTGCTCGCCGCCCCACACGTCGTTCACGAGGACGTCGAGCCGGCCGCGCTCGCGGTCGATCCGGTCGATCAGCGCCTTCACCTGGTCGACCTCCAGGTGGTCGGTGGGGACGGCGATGCCCTCGCCGCCGGCGGCCGTCACCAGTTCGGCGGTCTCCTCGATGGTCTCGGTGGCCCGGCCGACCTCGCTGAGCCTCTCGCGGGTGGTCCGCCCGGTGGCGTACACCGTGGCTCCGGCCGCGCCGAGCTGGACGGCGATGCCGCGTCCGGCGCCGCGGGTCGCCCCGGCGACCAGGCAGATCCGTCCGCGCAGGGGCTTCGCCCGGTCCGTCTCGCCCGTCTCGGCCGTCCGGTCCACCCGGTTCGTCGTGTGCGTCTCGATCGTCTCGTTCGTCTCCGTCGTCATGCGCACCAGACTCGCAGGAAAGTACGACACCTTCTGTCCGGATTCATTTCGGGCTTTCCGGGTGCGTCGCACCCCCCGAACCAGGATGCTGGTCCCGTGATGGACGAGACGGAGTTCTGGGAGATCATCGACGCCAGCCGCGAGGACGCCGAGGGCGACCCCGAGGAACAGGCCGACCTGCTCGTGGAACGGCTGACCCGGCTGGACCCCGACTCCGTGCTCGACTACGCACGCCATTTCGAGGCCCGCTACAACCGCGCGTACCTCTGGGATCTGTGGGGCGCGGCGGCGGTGCTCTTCGACGGGGCCGGCGACGAGACCTTCGATTCGTTCCGCTGCTGGCTCATCGGCCAGGGCCGGGAGGTGTACGAGGGCGCGGTGCACGATCCCGACGCGCTCGCGGAACTGCTCGGCGACTTCGACGTGGAGATCGACGGGGACGGCGAGGAGATCGGTTTCGCGGCGGACGAGGCATATGAGCAGCTGACCGGCGCGGAAACCCCGGACCTGGGCATTCCGATGCCCGGCGGGGAGCCGCTGGGAGCCCCGTTCGACCTGGAGGACGAAAAGGTCCTCGCGGTCCGCTTCCCCCGGCTGTGGGAGCGCTTCGGGGCGACGTAGCACCGATCCCGGGGGAAGACCCCCGGGATCCGGTCCCGATCGGCGGCAGGCCGCCGGCCGAGGACGTCATCGCCCGTCAGAAGTGCGTGCCGCCGTCGATGCGGACCTCGGTGCCGGTGATGAACCGCCCGTCCTCGGACGCCAGCATCGCGACGACGCCCGCGACGGTCTCGGGTCCCGCGAAGCCCTGGCCGAGGGCGGGGGCGAGCTTGCCGAAGAGGGACCAGTCGGCGTCCTCGGGGATGCCGGGGCCGACGCTCTGACGGCTGGCGCCGGTGCCGTCCGTCATGCCGGAGGAGATGGAGCCGGGCTGGACGGCGGTGAAGCGGATGCCCTGTTTGGCGTACTCGGCGGCGAGTGCGTGGGTCATGGACTGGATGCCGCCCTTGCTGGCCGCGTAGGCCGCCATGTAGGGGTGCGCGAACATCGCCGAGGTGGAGGAGAAGTTCACGACGGCGGAGCCGTCGCCCTCCAGAAGCGCGGGGATCGACTCGCGGATCAC
The DNA here is from genome assembly GCF_055574655.1 of Streptomyces sp. NPDC029956. Lineage (NCBI taxonomy): Bacteria > Bacillati > Actinomycetota > Actinomycetes > Kitasatosporales > Streptomycetaceae > Streptomyces > Streptomyces sp. NPDC029956. Next base: position 28,949 of record NZ_JBVHZJ010000069.1, read on the forward strand.
CAGGAACGTGCCGGTGAGGTTGATCCGTATCACCTGCTCGAAGGAGTCGAGGCTCGTCTCACGGGTGTGCGAGGAGCGCAGGATGCCGGCTGCGTTGACCAGGACGTCCAGGCCTCCGAGCGCCTCGACGGCGGCGGCGACACCGGCGCGTACGGAGGCCTCGTCGGCGACGTCGAGGACGACGGTGGTGAGGCGGCCTGCGGCGTCGCCGGCCTTGGCGACGGTGTCCTTGAGGCCGTCCTCGCTGATGTCGGCGGCGACGACCCGGCCGCCCTCGGCGAGCACGCGCAGGACGGTGGCCTGCCCGATGCCGGAGCCTCCGCCGGTGATGAGCGCGCGGCGTCCTTCGTAACGGGTCAGCTGGTTCATGGCGGCAACCTCTCGATGTCGAGCTTCCGGGAATCCTGCTTCCGGGACGTCAGGGTTCCCGGGGAATGCCGCCACCGTACGCCCAAGTGGCACGATTTGCCATAGCTGCACGATGTGCATCACCGGCAGGGGCGGGCGTACGCTTCGTACGGTGAGCACCAAGCCCGAGGGCGCCACGCCCCCCACCCGGACGCTGACGGAGCGCCGCAAGGCCGCGACCCAGCTGGACATCGCGCGCGCCGCCGCCGAGCTCTTCACCGAGCACGGCCCCGACGGCACCACGGCCGAGGACATCGCCCTGCGGGCCGGAGTCGCGCTGCGCACCTTCTACCGGTACTTCCGCTCCAAGCAGGACGCCGTGGCCCCGCTCCTCGCGGGCGGCGGCGACCGCTGGCGCGCACTCCTGGCCGCGACGGCCGCGGAGGCCACGACGGCTGCCGAAGCCGCGACGGCCACGACGGCCACGGGCGCCGGACGGACCGCCCCGGTACCGGGCGCCGGACGGACCGCCCCGGTACCGGGCGCCGGGCTGCCCGAAGCCCTGGAACGCTCGATCGCCGCCTCGCTGACCCCGGCCGACGAAGCGGCCGAGGAGGGGCTGCGCTGGACCCGCGGGCTGCTGCGCGCGGCCGCCGAGGACCCGGCGCTGCGGGCCGTCTGGTACCGGGTCAACCAGGAATCGGAGGAGCGACTGCGCGAGGTCGTCGCCGGCCTCGCCGGTCCGGGCGCGGACCCGCTGGAGGTACGGCTCGCGGCCGCGGCCTCGACGGACGCGATCCGGATCGCCCTGGAGAGCTGGGCGGAGACGGACGCGCCGGTACGGGGCGAGGGCGCCCCGGCGGAGCTCGCGGTCCGGTGCCTGCGCGAGCTGATGGGCGGAATGCGGCTGCTGAACCCGGACGTCAGCGGAGGGTCAGCGACCGGCCCATGAGGACGTCGTCCACGTACTCCCCGGCCAGGAACATCTCCCCCGGCAGCACACCCTCCACCACGAAGCCCTCGGAGGCGTAGAGCGCGCGGGCCGGGGCGTTGTGGCCGAGCACCCGCAGCGTCATGCGGACGGCGCCGTCCGCCCGGGCCCTGTCCATCGCGGCCCGCAGCAGCGCCCGCGCCACCCCGTGCCCCCGCGCGGACCCGGCGACCACGAGGCCCTGGATCTGCCGCACGTGCGCGGTCGCGGCGAGCGGGGTCGGCGGCACCACCCGGATGTAGCCGACGATCACGCCCTCGCGCACCGCGAGGAGGTAGTCCCCGGGCAGGTGGCGCTCGTCGAAGAAGGGCCCGTACGGCGGGACCGGGGCGGGCAGCACCGCGTGCAGGGTCGACCAGGCGGCCCGGTCGAGTTCGGCGAGGGCGGCGTCGTCCGCGGGTCCGGCGGTACGTATCAGCGTCTCCGGCACGATCATGGCGGCCACTGTGCCACGTACCCTCCCGGGAGTGCAGGATGGTGACCATGCAGCGTTCCGCCACTCGCAAGCGTGTCGCCGTCACCGGTGCCTCCGGGCTCATCGGCTCCGCCCTCGTCCGCTCCCTGCGCGCGGACGGCCATGATGTCGTCCGGCTCGTGCGCCGGCCCGCCAGGACCGCCGACGAGGTCGAATGGGACCCGAAGCGGCTGTACGTGGACGCCGCCGGACTCGTCGGCGTGGACTCCGTCGTACACCTGGCGGGCGCCGGGGTCGGCGAGCGCCGCTGGAGCGAGGCGTACAAGAAGGAGATCCGCGACAGCCGCGTCCTCGGCACGACGGCGATCTCCCGGGCCCTCGCCTCCCTCGCCGAGCCGCCGGAGAGCCTGGTGTGCGGCACGGCGCTCGGCTGGTACGGAGACACCGGCAGCCGCGCGGTCGACGAGAGCGCCCCGGCGGGCACCGGCTTCCTGCCCGAGGTCTGCGTGGAGTGGGAGGCCGCCGCGGCCCCCGCGGAGGAGGCCGGCATCCGGGTCGCCTACGCCCGTACGGGCCTGGTGGTGGCGCGCGAGGGAGGGGCGTGGGGACGGCTGTTCCCGGTCTTCCGCGCCGGACTCGGCGGCCGGATGGGCGACGGGCGCCAGTACTGGTCGTTCATCTCCCTCCACGACGAGGTGGCCGCCCTGCGCCATCTCGTCGACACACCGGCGCTCTCGGGCCCGGTGAACCTGACCGCGCCCGAACCGGTCACCAACCGCGAGGTGACGGCGGCGATGGGCCGGGTCCTGCACCGTCCGACCCTCTTCACCGTGCCCGCGCCCGCCCTGAAGGCGGTGCTCGGGGACTTCGCCCAGGATGTGCTGGGGAGTCAGCGGGTGCTGCCGGGACGGCTGTTGGAGACCGGGTTCGACTTCGCGTTCCCGACGATCGACGACTCGATCCGGGCGGCCGCGCGCTGAGGCGCGCCCTGAGCCGCGTATCGCGCCCCCTCCTTCACTCCCCTCCGTGCTCCCCCGTGCCGCACGCACCCCGGTGCGCGCGGCTGGCACCCGCGGGAGCCCTGCCTAGGCTCGACGAGAACGGCGAACTCGGGCATTCCGGAGGCTCGTTGGGGGCATAGGCCTCCCACCGGCCGCGCCGACCTGGGGAGGGGCACGTGCTCAACAGCGCAGACAGCGCAAGGACCGCACAGCGTACGAACGTCGATGCCGATGTCGACGTCGACCTCGGCATCGCGCACACCGTCGATGTCGTCATCGTGGGAGCCGGGGTCGCGGGACTCGCCGCGGCCCGCCGGCTGACCGACGCCGGGCTCTCCGTGGTCGTCCTGGAGGCGGAACCCCGCATCGGGGGCCGGATGGCGACCGAGTCCGTCGACGGCTTCCTGCTCGACCGGGTCGGGCCGCTGCTCACCCTGTCGCACGAGGCACTCCGGGCCGTCCCGGGGCTCGACGGCCTGGTGCTGCGGCCGTTCGCACCGGGGGTGCTCGTGCACAGCGACGGCCGGTACTCGCGGTGGGGCGCCCCGCACCCGCGCCGGACGGCCGGCGGCTCCCGGAACGCGGGGCACCGGAGCGTGGGGGGAGCGTTCAGCGTGGCGCGCGCCCTCGCGAGCGCCCCCCGGCATCCGGCCGCCTCGCTCGACCAGGCGCGGCTCGGCGCCTCCCTCGTCCGGCTCGCGGCGACGCCGACGCAGCGGATCCTGGCCCGCCCCGAGCGGACCGCCCGCGAGGCACTGACCGCGCGACTGCCCGCCAGGACCGTCCAGGGAGTGCTGCGGCCCCTGCTCGCCGCGCTCCTCGGCGACCCGGACCTCGGCATGTCGAGCCGCCGCGCGGACCTGGCGCTGCGCGCCTTCGCCCGGGGCCGGCTCGCGGTGCCCGAGGGCGGGGCGGCCGCGCTCCCGGAACGGCTCGCGGCGGCGCTGCCGCCGGGCACGGTCCGGACGGGGGTCCGGGTCACGGAGGCGTCGATCTCCCGGGTGACGACGGCGGAGCACGGGGTGTTCCGGTGCCGGTCGGTCGTCCTCGCGACGGGGGCGCGGACGGCCACCGAACTGCTCCCCGGTCTGCGCCGGCCGGCCTTCCACTCCGTGACGGTGCTCCACCACACCGCGCCGATGGCGCCGACGGCGGACCCGACGCTGCTCCTGGAGGCGGACCCGGACGGGCCGGTGGCCCACACCGCGGTGATGAGCGCGGTGGACCCGGGGCGGGCGCCGGAGGGCCGGACGCTGATCACCTCGACGGTGCTCGGAACGCCGCCGGACGACACGGAACGGCGGGTCCGCAAGCACCTCGCGACGCTGTACGGCACGTCGACGGACGAGTGGGAGCTGCTGGCCCTGCGTCACACCCCGGACGCGGTCCCGTCGATGCCCCCACCGCACGACGCGCACCGCTCGGTCCGCCTGCTGGCGGGCCTGTACGTCTGCGGCGACCACCGCGCGACGAGCACCACCCAGGGCGCCCTCGCCTCGGGCCACCGAGCGGCCCTGTCCCTCCTGACGGACCTGGGCCTCCGACGCGCGTCGGAGGAGGAGGGGGTGGAGGCGGCGTAGGGGCATGGGTGGGCCGCGGTGCCGTGAACCGCACCCCGGCCCACCCCCTTGCGGGCTGCGCCGCCTCCGCAGCCTCCGCACACCTCAGCCGTGGGCCGCACGCAGCCGGCGCGGGCGGGTGCATCGGGTCCGGGCGGGGTGGGCATCAGCACCGAGGTCCCGGGGCGGAGCGGCCCCGGGCCACGGCGCCGTGGCCCAGGGTCCGAACAGGGTCAGCCGATGGCGGCCACTCGGTCCCGGTACGTGCGGGCCGCCGCCGCGTCCCGGTACGGCTCCAGGCGCCGTTCGAAGTCGCGTACGTACTCCACCGCCCGCGCCGAGCGCATCTCCGAGGCCTGCTGGGCGGCCTCCGCGCCGAGTGCGCACGCCTGGTCCAGTTCACCCAGGGCCAGTCGCGACGTCGCCAGGACCACCCGGCAGAAGAGGCGGCTGCGGGCGAAGCCGGGGGCCCGGAGCTGGAGGGCGCGTTCGGCGTGCTGGGCCGCCGGCCGGTACTGCTGGAGGTCGCGGTGGCAGTGCCCGAGCTCGTCGGCGAGCTGGGCCTCGTCGAACATCCGGGCCCAGTACGGCACCTCGTCGCCCGGCCGCGCCGCCTCCAGGGCCCGCTCGGCCCGTACGAGCGAGGCGCTGCACACCCGCGCCTCGCCGAGGACCGCGTGCCCCCGCGCCTCCACCGCGTGCAGCATCGCCTGGACGACCGGCGGCGCGGCCGGCCCGACGCCCTGCTGGGCGACCCGGGCGAGCTGCACGGCCTCCCGCCCGTGGCCGAGGTAGACGGCCTGGCAGCTCATGGTGAGGAGCACGTACGAGCCGTACGCCCGGTCCCCGGCCGCCTGGGCGAGTCGGAGCGCCTGGACGAAGTAGCGCTGGGCGAGGCCGTGCGCGGCGATGTCGTACGACGTCCAGCCGGCGAGCCGGGTGAGGTCGGCGGCCGCGGCGAAGAGGCGGCGGCCCACGGACTCGCCGTACGTGCCGCGCAGCATCGGCTCGGCCTCGTGCTCCAGGTAGCGGACGAGGGCCTGCCGGGCGTGCCCGCCGCCGTAGGCGTGGTCGAGCGTGCGGAAGAGCTCACCGACGGACCGCAGGGCCGCGATGTCCCCGCTGGAGACCCGCTGGCCGGGCCCCCGGTCCGTACCGCGCTGCCGGGGCACGGAGAAGCGGCCCTGGGGCGGCACCCGGGGGTCGTGCGCGAGCCGGGGGTCGTGGGCGGGGCGCGGGTCGTGGGCGAGACGGGCCTCGGCCGTGACGGTGGCGGTGACCGCGGCGCCCGGTGGGGGCCGGTGGCCCTGGGGGGTGTCCCCGCGGGCGACCCGGTCGTCCGCGCGGCCGATCAGCCAGTCGCGGCTGGGCACGACCAGACCCGCCGGTGTGAAGGCGATCTTGCGGAGTTCGGCGTGGCTGCCGGAGTCCTTCCGCCAGAGCCCGCTGACGATGTCGACCGCCTCCTCGGGGGTCGCCGCGAACTCCAGCCCCGCGTAGACCGGCGCGCAGGCGTCGAGGCCGAGGTCCTGGGCGGAGAGCCGACGGCCGAGGCGACGGGTGAAGACCTCGGCGATCAGCGCGGGTGTGGTGCCGCGCGGCTGCTGGCCGCGGAGCCAGCGGGTCACCGAGGTCTTGTCGTACCGCAGGTCGAGACCGTGTTCCAGACCGAGCTGGTCCACCCGTCTCGCCAGGCCCGCGTGGGAGAACCCGGCTTCGGCGATGAGCGCGGCGAGCTGGCGGTTCGGGATGCGCTGCGGTGGTCGTTCCGTCATCAGCTGTGCGGTCTCCTGCCTTCCGGGTCCGGACGGCAGCCCCGTCGGACCCTCATGGAACGGCGTGAATTTAGCGGTCCTCACGGCCCGTACCGCCACCTTCGCCCCACATTCATCCGATCGTGTGAGGATTGACGGCATCGCTGACGTAGGTGTCCCCGGCCATCTGGCGGAGGACGGGCCGCCCACCTGCCGGACGCGGTCCCCGTCCACCTGCCGGAGGTCCGTCCCCGGCACCGCCGTACAGTGGCATGGGCGCGAATGACGCATGGTGCCGCACCGGCCCGGGATGATCCCCGGATTCCGGACCCCGGCACCCAGGAGGAGGCATGGCCGTGAGTGAGCTGCGATTCGTCCGCCTTGGTTTCGGCGAGGAAGCCGTCGACTACCAGGTGGCCTGGGACAAGCAGCGCGAAGTGCACGCCGCGCGGTTCGCCGACGAGATCGACGACACCTGTCTGCTCCTCGAGCACCCGCCGGTGTACACGGCCGGCCGGCGCACGGCGGAGAACGAGCGCCCGCTCGACGGGACGCCCGTGGTGGACGTCGACCGCGGCGGAAAGATCACCTGGCACGGCCCGGGCCAGCTCGTCGGCTACCCGATCATGAAGCTGCCCCGCCCGGTGGACGTCGTCGCGCACGTCCGCCGTCTGGAGGAGGCGCTGATCCTCACCGCCACCGAGTTCGGCGTGGCGACGAGCCGGGTCGAGGGCCGCAGCGGTGTCTGGGTCCTCGGCGATCCGGTGGAGCAGCGGCCCGCGCTCGGCGGACTGTCGCTGGACTTCGACCCGCGGCTGACGGACGAGGAGTTCGATCCTCGGATGAACGGCCCCGAGTACGCCCCGTCCAACGCCGGCCAGCGCCGAGAGGACCGCAAGCTGGCCGCGATCGGCATCCGGGTCGCCAAGGGCGTCACGATGCACGGCTTCGCCCTCAACGTGAACCCGGACAACGCGTGGTTCGACCGGATCATCCCGTGCGGCATCCGTGACGCGGGCGTCACCTCGCTCGCCAACGAGCTGGGCCGCGACGTCACGATCGAGGAGGTGCTGCCGGTGGTGGAGAAGCACCTGCGGGCGGTCCTGGAGCAGGCGGAGCTGAAGCCCCGGGAGATCGAGCGTCCGGCGGAAACCGCCTCGGTCTGAGGAGTGCCCGGGAGGGCCCGCAGGAATGCAGAGCGCTGGCCAGAGGTTGGCCAGACGTAGTAAGGCATGGGAAGCAACGGCGTACCCTGGTGTGCGCCGAAGAATCGAAGCTACAGGAGCCGATGTGTCCGCAGTCGCACCCGACGGACGCAAGATGCTGCGCCTGGAGGTCCGGAACGCCCAGACCCCCATCGAGCGCAAGCCCGAGTGGATCAAGACCCGGGCGAAGATGGGGCCCGAGTACACGAAGATGCAGAGCCTCGTGAAGAGCGAGGGGCTGCACACGGTCTGCCAGGAGGCGGGCTGTCCCAACATCTTCGAGTGCTGGGAGGACCGCGAGGCGACCTTCCTCATCGGTGGTGACCAGTGCACCCGGCGATGCGACTTCTGCCAGATCGACACGGGCAAGCCCGAGGCGCTGGACCGGGACGAGCCGCGCCGCGTGGGCGAGTCCGTCGTCACGATGGACCTGAACTACGCCACCATCACCGGCGTCGCGCGCGACGACCTGGAGGACGGCGGCGCCTGGCTGTACGCGGAGACCGTGCGCCAGATCCACCAGCAGACGGCGGAGCGCGCCGAGGGCCGCACCAAGGTCGAACTGCTCGCGCCCGACTTCAACGCGGTGCCGGAGCTCCTGGCGGAGGTCTTCGCCTCCCGCCCCGAGGTCTTCGCGCACAACGTGGAGACGGTGCCGCGGATCTTCAAGCGGATCCGTCCGGGCTTCCGTTACGAGCGTTCGCTCGACGTCATCACGCAGGCCCGTGACTACGGTCTGGTCACGAAGTCGAACCTGATCCTCGGCATGGGCGAGACCCGTGAGGAGGTCAGCGAGGCGCTCCGGCAGCTGCACGCCGCGGGCTGTGAGCTGATCACGATCACGCAGTACCTGCGTCCCTCCGTCCGGCACCACCCCGTGGAGCGCTGGGTGAAGCCGCAGGAGTTCGTGGAGCTCAAGGAGGAGGCCGACGAGATCGGCTTCTCCGGTGTCATGTCGGGCCCGCTGGTCCGTTCGTCGTACCGCGCGGGCCGCCTCTTCCAGCAGGCGATGGAGAAGCGCAGCCGAGCCGGAGCGTAGGTTGCGGGTCCGCCCGAGGAACGAGGGCGGGCACGCGGCCGGAGCGGTGGCGAGGCGGAGCTCGACCGGCGGCACGCGGAAGCGCAGCCGAGCCGGAGCGTAGGTTGCGGGTCCGCCCGAGGAACGAGGGCGGGCACGCGGCCGGAGCGGTGGCGAGGCGGAGCTCGACCGGCGGCACG
>NZ_JBVHZJ010000069.1:37533-44121 GCF_055574655.1 Streptomyces sp. NPDC029956
GGCACGCGGAAGCGCGGCGTGGTGGACCGACGCCACGCAGACGCCAGGCAGGCCGTGTGAATCGGAGCACAAGTGGTTACCGGCCAGTAATGGCCGGTTCGGACGCGGTCCGTACGGCCCCGCAGCTCAGCGGGGATGTACGGGCCGCGTCCGCGTTTCCCGGGCCCGCCACTTGGCCGCATCAACGTTTCATCAGTGTTTGACCACCGGGTCACGCCCTGGTAACACCAGTCTGTGAGCCTGGTTTCACTCACCGCCACGACTCGCTCACATCCCCGTTCGCACCCCCCGCCTCGTCTCATCCGCAATCGAGGGAGGACCCCGACATGCCGGCCGCATCGACGCACGTCCGCGTCACCGCGATCCCGTCCGTCACCGACGCCCTGAAGGCCGTGGAGGCACTGCTTCTCGGCGCCGGGCAGCGCACCGCCCGGCGCAACGCCTGGAACTCCGTCCTGGAGGACCGCCGCCGCGCCAAGGACCGGGTCGAGGCCCAGCACGTGATGGAGGTCGCGTCGGGCCGGACTTCCCGGGCCACGTAAACTTCAGGACATGGCGAGGAAGGCAAACACGGGCAGCGCTGACGCTGCGAACCAGGGGCGGCTCAAGCAGATCGCCCTCACGTACAAGATGACCCGAAAGGCTGACCCCAAGGTCGGGCTTGTCGTCGCAGGCGTGGGCATCGTCGTACTCGGTGTCCTCCTCGCGATCGGCTTCCTGATCGGTCACCCGGTCTACCTGGGCATCCTGGGCTTCGTCCTGGCGCTCCTGGCGGCGGCCATCGTCTTCGGGCGGCGTGCCGAGCGGGCGGCCTTCGGGCAGATGGAGGGCCAGCCGGGCGCTGCCGCGGCGGTCCTCCAGAACGTCGGGCGAGGCTGGACGACGACCCCCGCGGTCGCGATGAACCGCAGCCAGGACGTCGTGCACCGGGCGGTCGGCCGGGCCGGCATCGTGCTGGTGGCGGAGGGCAACCCGAACCGGGTGAAGCCTCTGCTCGCGGCCGAGAAGAAGCGGATGAACCGCGTCGTGGTGGACGTGCCGGTGACCGACATCATCGTCGGCGACGGCGAGGGCCAGGTGCCGCTCAAGAAGGTCCGTACGACCATGCTCAAGCTGCCTCGGGTGCTCACCGGCCCGCAGGTGACGGCGGCCAACGACCGGCTGCGGGCGATGGGTGACCTGATGAGCAACATGCCGCTGCCGAAGGGTCCGATGCCGAAGGGCATGCGGATGCCGCGGGGCGGAAAGATGCGCTGACGCGCCCGACCGGAGGCGATCGCCTCCAGAACTGCTTCATGAGGAAGGCCCCGGACCGTGTGACGGTCCGGGGCCTTCCTCATGAAGCTCTACGGGCCTCGCAGCCCCCCGAGGGGCGGCGGGGGGCCGCAGGACGGTCAGATACGGACCTGTACGGCGCCGGAGAGGCGGTCGTGGAGGCCACGGCCGTCGCGGTCCCAGATGAGGGCCGGGATCGCGAGGCAGACGAGCAGGGAGCGGAGCGCCACGCGCGGGAAGCCGAGGCGGCCGCCGTTCACGGAGACGACCCCGAGGCCGAAGAGGCGCTTGCCGGGGGTCGAGCCGATGGTGCCGACGGTCAGCACGCTCAGCACGAGCAGCATGACGAGGGCCCAGTTGCCGGTGGCCTGGTTGTAGCCGTCGGTGATCAGGCCGTATGCGATCAGCGTGCAGAGGGCCCAGTCGACGGCGAGGGCGCCGAGACGCCGCCCGGGGCGGGCGATCGAACCGGGGCCCTCCTCGGGCAGCCCCAGCTGCTGACCGCGGTAGCCGAAGTCGACGCCTGCGTCCTCGGCCGCCGCGCGGGGGCCGGAGAGCCAAGATCCGAGTGCTTGCCTGTTGTCCACGCGACCACGGTACTGCGCCCGTTTTTGATCACTTCGGCCCGGGTACGCGAAGGGTGTCGACAGGCGCCGCGGCACCCACCTCGGTTAACTTCGACGAAACAATTGGGTCATGCTTGAGAAATCCCGTCTGCCTATGGTCGGGTCCAGCGTGTGCCACCGCACTGGCCGCACGAACCAGCTGCAAACCCCGCCCCTCCCCGGGCCGGGAGTAGGAGGAGTGGGATGTCCGAGACGCACGGGTTCCAGAACGCCGACGAGGTCAAGAAGTACATCAAGGACAACGACGTCAAGATGGTCGACGTCCGCTTCTGCGACCTTCCGGGCGTGATGCAGCACTTCACGATCCCGGCGACGGCGTTCGACCCGTCGGAGGAGCTCGCCTTCGACGGTTCGTCGATCCGCGGCTTCCAGGCGATCCACGAGTCCGACATGGCGCTCCGCGCCGACCTGTCGACGGCCCGCGTGGACCCCTTCCGCCGCGACAAGACGCTGAACATCAACTTCTTCATCCACGACCCGATCACGGGCGAGCAGTACAGCCGTGACCCGCGGAACATCGCGAAGAAGGCCGAGGCGTACCTCGCGTCCACCGGCATCGCCGACACCGCGTACTTCGGCCCCGAGGCCGAGTTCTACGTGTTCGACTCGGTGCGCTTCGAGACCTCGGCGAACCAGGGCTTCTACCACATCGACTCCGAGGCAGGCGCCTGGAACACCGGTGCGGAGGAGAACAACCGCGGCTACAAGGTCCGTTACAAGGGCGGCTACTTCCCGGCCCCGCCGGTCGACCACTTCGCCGACCTGCGCTCGGAGATCTCCCTGGAGCTGGAGAACGTCGGCCTGCAGGTCGAGCGCCAGCACCACGAGGTCGGCACCGCCGGCCAGGCCGAGATCAACTACAAGTTCAACACGCTGCTCGCCGCGGCCGACGACCTGATGCTCTTCAAGTACATCGTGAAGAACGTCGCCTGGCGCAACGGCAAGACCGCGACCTTCATGCCGAAGCCGATCTTCGGCGACAACGGCTCGGGCATGCACGTCCACCAGTCGCTGTGGGCCAACGGCGACCCGCTGTTCTACGACGAGACGGGCTACGCGGGCCTCTCGGACACCGCCCGCTACTACATCGGCGGCATCCTCAAGCACGCCCCGTCGCTGCTCGCCTTCACCAACCCGACGGTGAACTCGTACCACCGCCTGGTCCCGGGCTTCGAGGCCCCGGTCAACATGGTGTACTCGCAGCGCAACCGCTCCGCCGCCATGCGCATCCCGATCACGGGCTCGAACCCGAAGGCGAAGCGCGTCGAGTTCCGCGCGCCGGACCCGTCCTCGAACCCGTACCTCGCCTTCTCGGCGCTGCTCCTCGCGGGCCTCGACGGCATCAAGAACAAGATCGAGCCGGCGGAGCCGATCGACAAGGACCTGTACGAGCTCGCTCCCGAGGAGCACGCGAACGTCCAGCAGGTCCCGACCAACCTCGAGGCCGTCCTCAACGCCCTCGAGGCCGACAACGAGTACCTGCAGGCCGGCGGCGTCTTCACGTCCGACCTGATCGAGACCTGGATCGACTACAAGCGCACGCACGAGATCGCCCCGATCCAGCTGCGCCCGCACCCGCACGAGTTCGAGCTCTACTTCGACCTCTAGGCCGTACCGCGCGAGCGATCTCCCGAGGCCCGTCGTCCCCTTCGAGGGGGCGGCGGGCCTCGCCGCTTTCCGGCCAAGATCACAGAAGTGCGAACAGGTGACGAACTCTCGCCCATACCCCCGAGTAAGGGTGTTCACGCTCCGCGACCGATCGATAGCGTGTGGTCGTCGCCGCCGCCACACCCGGAGCACAGGGCTCCGCTGGGACTAGCTGGCGCGATGAGGACTGCCTACGTGACTCAGGCGGCTTTCGCCCCTGCAGAGACGCTCCGACTCCAGCCGTACACCGATCACTGCCGCGTCATCGCCGACGAGGGCGCACATGTGGTCATCGGCGTCTCTCCGGGAAACAGTTATTTCACCGCCCTGCGACTGCGCGAGCTGACGCGCTGGGGCTTGGACCACTTCGACCAGGTCGATCTCGTCTACACCGATCTGCATGTCTCGGACATGTACGAGGCGCTGGGGTACGGGGCCGACGAGGCACGACGGAAGGCCGTCAAGAACCTGCGGGGGGTGCGGGCGAAGGTCGGCGCGGCCGTGGCCGAGGCCGATCCCACCGGGGTACGGGTACGGGCCCGCGGGATGTCGGAGTTCGGCGACGTCCCGGCCTACCGCGAGCTGCACCGCACGGTGCTCGACGCGGTGGCGGCGGACCCGGTGGTGCGCGAGACCTGCGACGCGCTGACCGGGATCTTCCTGGCCGGGAAGCTGGCGCCGGGACAGCGGACCGACGCACGGCAGCGGGAGGTGTGCCGGGCGTACATCTGCGCCGAGGTGCCGCTGTTCCTGGACACGCCCGCGATCCTCGGGGTCCCGTCCTCGCTCAACTGCTACCACCAGGCCCTGCCGCTGGCCGATCTGCTCTACGGCCGCGGGTCCGGGCTCCGGGCCTCGCGCAATCAGGGCCACGGCATCCTCACCCCCACCGGAAGCACTGCCCAAGGAGCCACGCGATGAGCGTCGCCGTCGAGACCCTGCCGGCCTTCCCCTTCGACTGGGACGGGACCCGGCTGCCCGCCGAGATCGAGGCGCTGCGCGCCGAACCGGTGAGGAAGGTCCGCACGATCGCCGGGGCCGAAGCCTGGCTGGTCTCCTCGTACGAGCTGTGCAGGGACGTCCTGGAGGACCCGAGGTTCAGCCTGAAGGACACCTCGGCGCCGGGCGCGCCGCGGCAGTACGCGCTGACGATCCCGCCGCACGTGGTCAACAACATGGGCAACATCACCGGGGCCGGGCTGCGCAAGGCCGTCATGAAGGCGATCAACCCGAAGGCGCCCGGCCTGGAGGAGTGGCTGCGGGCGCGGGCCGGAACCCTGGTGGACACGCTGCTCGCCGAGGGGGCACCCGGGGAGCTGCGGGGCGGCTACGCCGATCCGTACTCGGCCGGGCTGCACTGCCGGATGCTGGGCATCCCGGAGGAGGACGGGCCGCGGCTGCTGCGCAGTCTGGACGTGGCCTTCATGAACGCCCCGCACGAGATCGAGGCGGCCCGGCTCCACTGGGACCGGGACATCGCCTACATGACCGAGCGCCTCGACGATCCGGCGACGGGTGGACTGATGGCGGAACTGGCGGCGCTGCGCGAGGATCCCGACTACGCGCATCTGCCGGACGAGATGCTGGCGACGGTGGGCGTGACGCTGTTCGGGGCCGGGGTGATCTCCACCGCCGGGTTCCTGACGATGGCGCTCGTGTCGGTGCTGACCCGGCCGGACGTGCGGGAGGCACTGACCGCCGGCTCGCACGGGGTCGCCGGGGCGATGGACGAACTGCTGCGGGTGAACCTGTCGATCGGCGACGGGCTGCCCCGGCTGGCCCTGGAGGACGTGCGGCTCGGCGACGTCGAGGTGCGGGCCGGTGAACTGGTCCTGGTGCTGGTGGAGGCCGCGAACCACGATCCGGAGCGCTTCCCGGACCCACTGGCCTTCCGGCCGGACCGGGAGAACGCCGCCGAGCACCTCTCCTTCGGTGGCGGGCGGCACTACTGCCCGGCGACGGCGCTCGGCAAGCGGCACGCCGAGATCGCCCTGGAGACGCTCCTCGACCGGCTGCCGGGGCTGCGGCTCGCGGTGCCGGTCGAACAGCTGGTGTGGCGCACCAACTTCATGAAGCGGCTTCCCGAGCGGCTGCCGGTGGCCTGGTAGCGGGCGGTTTCCGACGACGGCGCTGCCCGGCCCCGGCCGGGCAGCGCCCCTCCGCTGTCAGCGGCCGTAGCGGATCATGGCTCGGACCATGCGGCAGGTGGTGTCCGACGGCGGGTGGATGCCGAGGTGGAGGGCCGTGCTGCGTATCGTCGCGTTCGTGGCCTTCGACGGGACGTAGACGCCGGCGTCGAGGAGGGCGATCGCGAGGCGCATGGCCTTCAGTCGGCGGTTGTGCGTCACGTACCACTCGCGGGGGCGGCCCGCGGGGAGCGGCTTCTTCCGGAGCGGCTTCCAGGGTTCGAGGGACGGTGTCCGGATCACGGCGAGAGCCATGGGCTACCTCCTGGCGAACGGCGGGGTGCGGGCCCTCCCCGGGACCCTCACCTTCACCCCCTATTTTAGTGGCCCCCACTGACAATCGCCCCTGGCCAGAGGGGGTTTGGGGGGTGGTGTAGAGGGCTGTGGGGGGTACCGTGGGGGGATGGAGATCTGGATCAATCCCGCCTGTTCCAAGTGCCGCAGCGCCCTCACCCTTCTCGACGCCGAGGGCGCCGACTACACCGTGCGCCGCTACCTGGAGGACGTGCCCTCCCCCGACGAGATCCGGCAGGTGCTCGAACGGCTCGGGCTCGAACCGTGGGACATCACGCGGACGCAGGAGGCCGTCGCCAAGGAGCTCGGGGTGAAGGAGTGGGCCCGCGACGCCGAGAGCCGGGAGCGGTGGATCGAGGCCCTCTCCGCGCATCCCGGGCTCATCCAGCGGCCGATCATCACCGCCGAGGACGGCACGGCCGTCGTCGGCCGGTCCGAGGAGGCCGTACGGGACGCGCTCTCCCGCTAGTCTTCTGAGTCAGGAATTCTGTTCAGATAAGAGGCGAGGCGTTCCAGGATCTCGTCTGCGGTCTTGGTCCAGACGTAGGGCTTTGGATCGG
>NZ_JBVHZJ010000070.1:0-2243 GCF_055574655.1 Streptomyces sp. NPDC029956
GGACGTGGGGGGCGACGCGGGCGCGCAGCGTGCGGACGTTCGCACGCAGCGCACCGAGGTCGATCTCGGCGCGGGCTCTGCGGGGCGGCGGTGTCTCAGTCATCGCGCCCAGTCTCTCAGGTGTCAGCCACCGGGACCGCTCCCCCCGGATCTGACATCCTCCGCCCCGCGAACGGGGCGGACTCCCACCTCCGGCCACGTGCGGCCGAGTGGGTGGCCGGCGCTTCTTCGACCGGGTCGCCCCGAGGTCTCCGCGTCCTGACACCGCCTGTCCAGCGGCGTGATCAATGTCGCGTCCCGCATGGGTGTCCGCGTCCCCCTACAGCCCCGCCGTCACGTCCCGCCACGCACCCCCCAACGCCCCCGCCACCTCCCCCGCCGTCACAGGCCCGCCTCCCGACGCCCGCCGCGCCGCCAGCCCATGCAGGTACGCCGCGCACGACGCCGCGTCCACCGGGCGCAGGCCCGCCGCGAGCAGCGAGCCCGCGAGGCCCGACAGGACGTCGCCGCTGCCCGCCGTCGCCAGCCATCCCGTCCCCGTCGGGTTCACCCGCACCGCACCCCCCGCGGCCCCGGCCTCCCCCGCCCCGCACACCAGCGTCGTCGACCCCTTGAGCAGCACCGTCGCCCCGAACCGCGCCGCCAGTTCCCGTACCGCCGCGAGCCGCCCGGACTCCACTTCCTCCCGGGTCGTACCGAGCAGCGCCGCCGCCTCCCCGGCGTGCGGGGTGAGCACGGTCGGCGCGCTGCGGGCCCGTACGAGCGAGGGGTCGAGCCCTCGCAGCCCGTCCGCGTCCACGAGCACCGGCACGTCCGAGGCGAGGACCTCCGCGGCGCCCGGCTCGTCGCCGAGCCCCGGCCCGACCACCCATGCCTGCACCCGTCCGGCGCGG
Source organism: Streptomyces sp. NPDC029956 (assembly GCF_055574655.1). Taxonomy (NCBI): domain Bacteria; kingdom Bacillati; phylum Actinomycetota; class Actinomycetes; order Kitasatosporales; family Streptomycetaceae; genus Streptomyces; species Streptomyces sp. NPDC029956. The sequence goes on from NZ_JBVHZJ010000070.1 coordinate 894, forward strand.
TCCGGCGGCCCGGGGTGAACCAGGGTCTCCGGGTGCGCCGCGATCACCGCGTCCGCCGCGGGTCCGACGTACCGCACGGCCCCCGCGCCGCCCCGCAGGGCGCCCTCGACGGCGAGCACCGCCGCCCCCGGGTAACGCGCGGACCCTGCGACGATGCCGAGCACCCCGCGCCGGTACTTGTCGCTCTCGGCGCCCGGTACGGGCAGCAGGCGCGCCACGTCCTGGTGCTGGAGCGCCTCCAGGTCGGCCACGCCCGGCAGTTCGCCGCCGAGCCCGATGTCGACGAGCCGCAGCGCGCCCGCGTAGGACCGCGCCGGGTCGACGAGCAGGCCCGGCTTGTACGTACCGAAGGTCACCGTCACGTCCGCCCGCAGCACTTCCCCCGCCGCCTCCCCCGTGTCCGCGTCGACGCCGCTCGGCAGGTCGACGGCGACGAGGACGGCGTCGGAGCCGCGCGCGGCGCGGGCGACGGGCACGGCGTCGGGCCGGAGCCCGCCCCGTCCGCCGATGCCGGTGATGCCGTCGAGGACGAGGTCGGCGGCGGCGAGCGGTTCGAAGGGGTCGTCGTGGGCGCTGTCCACGACGCGGCCCCCCGCCGCCCGCAGCGCCGCGAGGCCGCCCTCGTGCGCGCGGTCGCCGAGGAGGACGGCGGTGACTCCGGCGCCGCGCCGGGCGAGCCGGGCGCCGGCGTAGAGGGCGTCGCCGCCGTTGTCGCCGCTGCCGACGAGGAGGGCGACTCTCGCCCCGTACACCCGCCCCTTCCCGAGGAGGGAGCAGCAGGCGGCGGCGAGTCCGGCGGCGGCGCGTTGCATGAGCGCGCCTTCGGGAAGTCGGGCCGCGAGGGCGGCTTCGGCGGCTCGTACGGTCTCCACGCGGTAAGCGGTACGCATGGTCGCAGTCTGCCGCAGGGCCCGGGCGCCTGCCCGTCGCCGCCACTCCGCCGTCCTCAAGCCCCGGCCCGGAGGGGCGGGTTGACGCCCCCTCATCACTCAACTTAGGTTTACCTTACCTAAGTAGCCGGTACGACATCGGTCGGTACCCGTCTCCCGGAAGGCCGGCTTCGCCATGCGCACCGTCACCCGCTCCGCCCTCACCCTCGCCTCCGCCGCCGCCCTCCCCGTCGGCCTCGCCTCCACCGCCTCCGCCGCCACCACGAACCGCACCGTCACCGACGGCCCCGGAGGCGGCGACACCACCCCCTAGACGTGCGCGGCACTCACACCCGACGCCGGCCCTGGCAGCCGCGCGCACACGGCCAGGGGGGGGGGGGGGGGGGGGGGGGGGGGGGGGCGGGGGGGGGGGGGAGGGGCTACGTGTCTCTGGGTGCTCCCACGGAGAGTGGGACCCAAA
>NZ_JBVHZJ010000070.1:2252-43879 GCF_055574655.1 Streptomyces sp. NPDC029956
CCCACCCCCCCCCCCTCCCCCCCCCCCCCCCCCCCCCCCCCCCCCCCCCCCCCCCCCCCTCCCCCCCCCCTGGTCCGTACGTCCCACGCCTACGCCTCCGCGATCACCACGGCGGACGCCACCCCCGCGTCATGGCTCAGCGACACATGCCAGTGCTTCACGCCCAGCTCGGCCGCCCGGGCCGCCACCGTCCCGCTCACCCGCAGCCGCGGCTGCCCGCTGCTCTCGACGTACACCTCGGCGTCCGTCCAGTGCAGCCCGGCCGGCGCGCCGAGCGCCTTCGCGAGGGCCTCCTTCGCGGCGAACCGCACCGCGAGGGAGGCGGGCCCGCGCCGTTCGCCGCTGGGAAGCAGCAGTTCGCTCTCGACGAAGAGGCGCTGGAGCAGCGCCGGTGTCCGTTCGATCGACGCGGCGAACCGGTCGATCTCGGCCACGTCGATCCCCACCCCGATGATCATCTGGTCACCTTCACACGCACACACTCACTCCACGGTCACGGACTTGGCCAGATTGCGCGGCTGGTCGACCTCGTTGCCCCGCGCGGTGGCGAGCTCGCAGGCGAAGACCTGGAGCGGCACCGTGGAGACCAGCGGCTGGAGCAGCGTAGGCGTGGCCGGGATGCGGACGAGGTGGTCGGCGTACGGGACGACGGCCTCGTCGCCCTCCTCGGCGATCACGATGGTGCGGGCGCCGCGTGCCCGGATCTCCTGGATGTTGGAGACGATCTTGTCGTGGAGGACGGAGCGGCCCTTGGGCGAGGGGACCACGACGACGACCGGCAGGTCCTCCTCGATGAGCGCGATCGGCCCGTGCTTGAGCTCTCCGGCGGCGAAGCCCTCGGCGTGCATGTACGCCAGTTCCTTGAGCTTCAGGGCGCCTTCGAGGGCGACGGGATAGCCCACGTGCCGGCCGAGGAAGAGGACGGTGTCCTTGTGGGCGAGGGAGCGGGCGAGGGCCCGGACGGGCTCCATGGTGTCCAGGACCCGCTCGACCTCGTCGCCGATCCGGGCGAGCTCGCGGACCACTGCGTGGATCTCGTCGCCCCACTTGGTGCCGCGCACCTGACCGAGGTAGAGCGCGAGAAGGTAGCAGGCGACGAGCTGGGTGAGGAAGGCCTTGGTGGAGGCCACGGCGACCTCGGGCCCGGCGTGGGTGTACAGCACGGCGTCGGACTCGCGCGGGATCGTCGAGCCGTTCGTGTTGCAGACGGCGAGCACCTTCGCGCCCTGCTCCCGCGCGTGCCGCAGTGCCATCAGCGTGTCCATCGTCTCGCCCGACTGGGAGATGGCGATGACGAGGGTGCGCTGGCCGAGGATCGGGTCGCGGTAGCGGAACTCGCTGGCGAGCTCGACCTCGCAGGGGATGCGGGTCCAGTGCTCGATGGCGTACTTGGCGATGAGCCCGGCGTGGAACGCGGTGCCGCACGCGATGATGACGACCTTGTCGGCCTCGCGGAGCACGGCGTCGGGGATGCGCACCTCGTCGAGGGTGAGCCGGCCGGCGCCGTCGATGCGGCCGAGGAGGGTGTCGGCGACGGCCTTGGGCTGCTCGGCGATCTCCTTGAGCATGAAGTAGTCGTAGCCGCCCTTCTCGGCGGCGGAGGCGTCCCAGTCCACGTGGAAGGCACGGACGTCGGCGGGCGCCCCGTCGAAGTCGGTGACGGTCACGCCGTCCCTGGTCAGCTCGACGACCTGGTCCTGGCCGAGTTCGATGGCCGACCGGGTGTGGGCGATGAAAGCGGACACGTCGGAGGCGAGGAAGTTCTCACCCTCGCCGACACCGACGACGAGCGGCGAGTTCCGGCGGGCGCCGACGACCACGTCCGGCTGGTCGGCGTGCACGGCGACCAGGGTGAAGGCCCCGTCGAGCCGCCGGCACACCAGCCGCATGGCCTCCGCGAGGTCACCGGCGGACGAGAACTCCTCGGCGAGGAGGTGGGCCACGACCTCGGTGTCCGTCTCGGACAGCAGGTCGTGGCCGCGCTCGGCGAGCTCGCCCCGGAGGGCGGCGAAGTTCTCGATGATGCCGTTGTGGACGACGGCGACGCGCCCGGCGTTGTCCAGATGCGGGTGCGCGTTGGCGTCGGTCGGCCCGCCGTGGGTGGCCCAGCGGGTGTGTCCGATGCCCACGGACCCGCCGGCGAGCGGCCGGTCCACGAGCTCCTTCTCCAGGTTGACGAGCTTGCCCGCCTTCTTGGCCGCGGCCAGCCCTCCGTCGGAGAGCACCGCGACACCGGCCGAGTCGTAGCCCCGGTATTCGAGCCTCTTGAGGCCCGCGACCACCACATCAAGCGCCGACTGCCCGCCGACGTATCCCACGATTCCGCACATGGCGGCAGCCTACGGCCGCGGGCGCCCGGAGGGTCGGAGTCAGGACAGCTTGGCGGCCTGCGCGTCGACGATGGCCTGCGGCAGGGCCTTGACGGTGCCGCCGAAGCTGAGGGTGTGGAACGAGGCGAGGGTGTTGCCCTTGCGGAAGACGACCAGCTTGGTGAGGAACGGCTTCCCGTCCACGTCGGTGGTGATCGTCCAGGCCAGCGCCTCGTCACCGGCGGACACGGTCTCCGGCGCTACCTTGTCGATCTTCGTCTTCTCGCCGCCGCCGATCAGCGTGAAGCCGCCCGCGCAGTCGGTGCCGGCCGTCTTCAGCGCCGCGAGGGCCTCCTGGGCACCCTGGCCCTCGTACGACCCGAGCGTCACGCTGGTCACCGGGGCGGCCAGCGCCCCGAGGGCGTCCTCCGGGGAGGCCGTCCCTTCGGTCTTCGGCATCTCGATGGCCTTGCGCTGCGCGCTCGCCGCCGGCTTCCCGGTGGCGATGGACGACATGCCGTCGGCGATCGGCTTGCAGGAGGCCTTGTCGGTGGAGACGGCGTCGGCCGGGACGATGTCCGCGGGCTTGGCCTTCTGCACCTGGTAGCCCTTGAGGTCGGCCTGCTCGACGATCAGCTTCTCCAGCTCGGCGGCGGACAGCGCCTTCGCGGCGGGCGCGCTCGTGGCGGAGGCGCTGGGCGCACCGGTGCCACCGGCCTTGTCGCCCTCGTCCCCGGTCTTCTCCCCGCCACCGCAGGCGGTGAGGAGGGCCAGGGAGACGGCGGTGGCGGCGACGGCGGCGCTTCTCATGGACGTACGCATGTGGTGGCTCTCTGCTTCTCTTCGTGTTCTCGTCGTGCCGCCCCCCGGGCGGCTCCCCCCGCGTGAAGAACAGCGGCCCACGCGGCGTCAAGCAGGATGGACCCGGATCATCGGTACGACAAATGCTTTTGTCGCGTGACCCACCCCACGGCCCCCCGCGGCCCACAGAGCCCTGTCACCCCCGACAATGGCGGGGTGATCACTTCGCCGCCACGAAGCGCCAACGGCACGACGCCCTACGTCGACCTCACCCGCGCCGAGTGGAGCGCCCTGCGCGACAAGACTCCGCTCCCTCTCACCGCCGACGAGGTCGAGCGGCTCCGCGGTTTCGGGGACGTCATCGACCTCGACGAGGTCCGGGACATCTACCTTCCCCTGTCCCGGCTGCTCAACCTGTACGTACAGGCCACCAGCGGACTCCGCGGCGCCCTCAACACCTTCCTCGGCGAGAGCGCCGAACAGCGCGGCACTCCCTTCGTCATAGGAGTCGCCGGTTCGGTCGCCGTCGGGAAGTCGACGGTCTCCCGTCTCCTCCAGGCCCTCCTCGCCCGCTGGCCGGAGCACCCGCGCGTAGAGCTGGTCACCACGGACGCCTTCCTCTATCCGATGGAGGAGCTGAAGGCCCGCGGCCTCATGTCCCGCAAGGGCTTCCCCGAGTCGTACGACCGCCGGGCCCTGACCCGGTTCGTCGCGGACATCAAGGCGGGCAAGGACGAGGTCACGGCCCCGGTCTACTCGCACCTCATCTACGACCGCGTCCCCGGCGAGCGGCTCGTCGTGCGCCGACCGGACATCCTCATCGTCGAAGGACTGAACGTCCTCCAGCCGGCCCTGCCCGGCAAGGACGGCCGCACCCGGGTCGGCCTCGCCGACTACTTCGACTTCTCGGTGTACGTGGACGCCCGCCCGGAGGACATCGAGCGCTGGTACCTCAACCGCTTCCGCAAGCTGCGCGACACCGCCTTCCAGGACCCCGACTCGTACTTCCAGCGCTACACCCGGGTCTCCGAGGACGAGGCCCTCGACTACGCGCGCACCATGTGGCGGACCATCAACAAGGTGAACCTCCTGGAGAACGTGGCCCCGACGCGCGGCCGGGCGACTCTCGTCGTCCGCAAGGGACCGGACCACAAGGTGCAGAGGCTGAGCCTCCGTAAGCTCTGACCCCCTGCCTCCGTAAGCTCGGGGGATGCTGCACCTCCGGATGATCGTCCCGCAGGACCGCACCGCCCTCGCGGTCGAGCTGATCGAGTCGACGGTCGGCACCACGCATCTCGTGGTGCTGCCCGGTGCCGCCCGGGATCCCGTCGGCGACCTGGTCATGTGCGACATGGCGCGCGAGTCGACCGACGAACTCCTGCACGGCCTGCGCGGCATGAGGATCGATCAGGACGGGTCGATCGCGGTGGAGAGCGTCGACCTGTCGATGTCCACACGGGCGGACCAGGCCGAGGAGGACGCCCCGGGCGAGGGCGCGGACGCCGTGATCTGGGAGCAGCTGGCGGAGGCGACCCACGAGGAGTCGACGCTCTCCTTCACCTATCTCTCCTTCATGGGCCTCGCGACGATGATCGCGGCCTGCGGTGTCGTGCTGGACAACGCCATCCTGATCGTGGGCGCCATGGCGGTCGGCCCGGAGTTCGGCCCGCTCGCCGGGGTGTGCACGGCGATCGTGCAGCGGGCACCGAGACTGGCGGTACGGTCCCTGACCGCGCTGCTCGTCGGCTTCGCGACGGCGATCCTGGCGACGACCCTGTTCAGCCTGCTCATGGACTGGCTGAACCAGTTCAGCGAGGAGATGCTGGACGCGGAGCGTCCGCAGACCAGCTTCATCTGGCAGCCGGACCTGTTCTCCTTCGTGGTGGCGCTCCTGGCGGGCGCGGCCGGGACCCTCTCCCTCACCTCGTCCAAGTCGGGCGCCCTGGTGGGGGTGGCGATCTCGGTGACGACCGTTCCGGCGGCGGCGAACGCGGCGGTGGCACTCAGCTACGGCGAGGTCGGACAGATGTGGGGGTCGATCGAGCAGCTGCTGCTCAATCTGCTGGGCATCATGCTGGCGGGCACGGCGACCCTGGCGCTCCAGCAGAGACTGTGGCGCAAGCACCGCGGGCGTCTGAAGCGCCGTCTGCGGCGGGGCTGACTCCCGGACACGAGGAGGCCCCGCCGTACCGGGGTGCGGTACGGCGGGGCCTCCATGCGCATGACGGTGCTTCAGAAAGGTTAGCCCAGCGCCGACTTCACGACGTCCGCGAGCCGCTGCGCCACCGCGCGGGCCTGCTCGATGTCCGCGGCCTCGACCATGACGCGGACCAGCGGCTCGGTGCCGGAGGGGCGCAGCAGGACGCGGCCGGTGGAGCCGAGCTCCTGCTCGGCGACGGTGACCGCGGCGGCCAGGTCGCCGGAGGTCTTCACCCGGGACTTGTCGACGTCGGGGACGTTGATGAGGATCTGCGGCAGCCGCTCCATCACGCCGGCCAGGTCCGCGAGCGACCTGCCGGTGGCGGCCAGGCGGGCGGCCAGCATCAGACCGGTGAGGGTGCCGTCGCCCGTGGTGGCGTGGTCGAGCACGATGACGTGCCCGGACTGCTCGCCGCCGAGCGCGAAACCGTGCTCCTTCATGGACTCCAGGACGTAGCGGTCGCCGACCGCCGTCTGGACGAGGTTCAGGCCCTCGCGCTCCATGGCGAGCTTGAAGCCCAGGTTGGACATGACGGTCGCGACGACGGTGTCCCCGCGCAGCGCACCGGCCTCGCGCATGGCGAGGGCGAGCACGGCGAGGATCTGGTCGCCGTCGACCTCGTTGCCCGCGGCGTCCACCGCGAGGCAGCGGTCGGCGTCACCGTCGTGCGCGATGCCCAGGTCGGCGCCGTGCTCGACGACGGCGGCCTTGAGCAGCCCGAGGTGGGTGGAGCCGCAGCCGTCGTTGATGTTGAGGCCGTCCGGCTCGGCGCCGATGGTGACGACCTGGGCACCGGCCCGGGCGAAGGCCTCCGGCGAGACGCGGGCGGCGGCGCCGTGGGCCTCGTCGAGGACGACCTTGAGACCGTCGAGACGGTTCGGGAGGACGGTGAGGAGGTGGCCGACGTAGGTCTCGAAGCCCTCGTCGTAGTCACGGACCCGGCCGACACCGGAACCGGTCGGACGCTCCCAGGGGGCGCCCGTGCGGTGCTCCTCGTAGACGGCCTCGATCTTGTCCTCGAGCTCGTCGGCGAGCTTGTGGCCGCCGCGCGCGAAGAACTTGATGCCGTTGTCGGGCATGGCGTTGTGGCTGGCGGAGAGCATCACGCCGAGGTCGGCGCCGAGGATGCCGGTGAGGTGGGCCACGGCCGGGGTGGGCAGGACGCCGACGCGCAGGACGTCGACGCCGGCGCTGGCGAGGCCGGCCACCACGGCGGCTTCGAGGAACTCTCCGGACGCACGGGGGTCACGGCCGACCACGGCGGTGGGCCGATGGCCCTCGAAGGTGCCCGCCTCGGCGAGAACGTGCGCCGCCGCGACCGACAGGCCGAGCGCGAGCTCCGCCGTCAGGTCCGCGTTGGCGACGCCGCGTACGCCGTCCGTGCCGAAGAGTCGTCCCACAGCTGTCCTCCGAGAAATACGTGCCCAAGCTGATGAAAGAAGAAAGAGGTTATGAAAAAACGTACGCCCCGACGGCACGGGCAGTGCCGCCGGGGCGTACGAAAGCAGACCGAGCAGGCGATTAACGCTTGCTGTACTGCGGAGCCTTACGGGCCTTCTTGAGACCGGCCTTCTTGCGCTCGACCGCACGGTCGTCGCGGGAAAGGAAGCCGGCCTTCTTCAGCGCCGGGCGGTTGTTCTCGACGTCCGCCTCGTTCAGCGCACGGGCCACACCGAGGCGCAGGGCGCCGGCCTGGCCGGAGACACCGCCACCCGCGATGCGGGCGATGACGTCGTAGCGGTTGTCGAGCTCGAGCACCTTGAAGGGCTCGTTGACTTCCTGCTGGTGCACCTTGTTGGGGAAGTAGTCCTCAAGGGTGCGACCGTTGATCTTCCACTTGCCGGTGCCCGGAACGATCCGGACGCGGGCGATGGCGTTCTTGCGACGGCCCAGGCCGGCGGCCGGCTGCGGGTCGCCGAAGCGGGACGCGAGCGACTCGGAGGTGTACTCACCCTCGACGAGCTCGGTCTCGGTGGTGTACTCCTCAACGCCCTCGAACTCGTCGACGGGGGTCTCGGGGGTGGTCTCGGCCACGATGCTCCTCAGATTTCTTTCGTTCTTAGGGGGTGTGGCCGGAACTACTGCGCGACCTGGGTGATCTCGAACGGGACCGGCTGCTGCGCAGCGTGCGGGTGGTTCTCGCCCGCGTAGACCTTCAGCTTCGAGATCATCTGACGGCCGAGGGTGTTCTTGGGGATCATGCCCTTGATGGCCTTCTCGACGGCCTTCTCCGGGTTCTTGGAGAGCAGCTCGTCGTAACGGACCGAGCGCAGACCACCCGGGAAGCCGGAGTGGCGGTACGCCAGCTTCTGGGTCTTCTTGTTGCCGGACAGGTGGACCTTGTCAGCGTTGATGATGATGACGAAGTCGCCCATGTCCATGTGGGGGGCGTAGACCGGCTTGTGCTTGCCTCGGAGGAGGTTCGCAGCCGTGGTCGCCAGACGGCCCAGGACGATGTCCTGCGCGTCGATGATGTGCCACTGGCGAGTGACATCGCCGGGCTTGGGGCTGTACGTACGCACTTCGTAGCCTTCGCTTCTTCAGTGGATGGAGTCCAGACACACCTGAAGCGATCATGCAGCTGGGGCCTGCACTGCCGGGAACATCGCCCGTATGCGAGCCACTGGTAACTGCTCCAGGGAACCTGCGTAAGAGCCCTTCGTACGAAGACGACGGAGCCAATACGCATAACAAACCGCAACACTACCCGCGCTGCCCCCGACGGGTCAAAACGCCGCAGGACACCAGGTCACCGTGCGCGCTCGACCCGCCGCTCGTCCCACACCGGCTCCGTCGACCTCTCCCCCACGCCGACCTCGCACCGCTCGGCCCCAAGGGGCCTCCCCGGCTTCACCCGGCTGCGCCGAACTCCGTCCGCCGACCCAGGGCCCCGGAACCGCCGCCGAACGCCGGTCACCGTGCGCGCTCGACCCGCCGCTCGTCCCACACCGGCTCCGTCGACCTCTCCCCCACGCCGACCTCGCACCGCTCGGCCCCAAGGGGCCTCCCCGGCTTCACCCGGCTGCGCCGAACTCCGTCCGCCGACCCAGGGCCCCGGAACCGCCGCCGAACGCCGGTCACCGTGCGCGCTCGACCCGCCGCTCGTCCCACACCGGCTCCGTCGTCTCGCGCACCACACCGTCGGAGCCGAACACCAGGAAGCGGTCGAAGCTCTTCGCGAACCAGCGGTCGTGGGTCACGGCCAGCACCGTCCCGTCGTACGACTCGAGCCCGTCCTGCAGGGCCTCCGCCGACTCAAGGTCCAGGTTGTCCGTCGGCTCGTCGAGGAGCAGCGCCGTCGTGCCCGCCAGCTCCATGAGCAGGATCTGGAACCGCGCCTGCTGCCCGCCCGAGAGCTTGTCGAAGGGCTGGTCGCCCTGCCGCTCCAGCTCGTACCGCCGCAGCATCGACATCGCGCCGCCCCGGTCCTTGGCGTGCTCCGTCCACAGGATGTCGACGAGCGGCCGCCCGGTCAGCTCGGGGTGCGCGTGGGTCTGGGCGAAGTGCCCCGGCACCACCCGCGCGCCCAGCTTCCAGTCACCCGTGTGCGCGACCGTCGGGTCCCCCGCGAGGAGCCGCAGGAAGTGTGACTTCCCCGACCCGTTCGAGCCGAGGACGCCGACCCGCTCGCCGTAGAAGATCTCCAGCGAGAACGGCTTCATCAGCCCGGTCAGCTCAAGGTTCTCGCAGGTCACAGCACGTACGCCGGTGCGGCCGCCACGCAGCCGCATCTTGATGTCCTGCTCGCGCGGCGGCTCCGGCGGCGGCCCCGCCTCCTCGAACTTCCGCAGCCGGGTCTGCGCCGCCGCGTACCGCGAGGCCATGTCGTGGCTGACCGCGGCCGCCTGCCGCAGGTTGACGACGAGCTTCTTCAGCTGGGCGTGCTTCTCCTCCCAGCGCCGCTTCAGCTCCTCGAAGCGGGCGAACCGCTCCCGGCGCGCCTCGTGGAAGGTGTCGAACCCGCCACCGTGCACCCACACGTCGGAGCCGGCCGGGCCGGGCTCGACCGCGACGATCTTCTGCGCGCCCCGGGACAGCAGCTCCCGGTCGTGAGAGATGAACAACACGGTCTTGCGGGTCTCCCGCAGCCGCTCCTCCAGCCACCGCTTGCCGGGGACGTCGAGATAGTTGTCCGGCTCGTCGAGGAGCAGCACCTCGTCGGAGCCGCGCAGCAGCGATTCCAGGACGAGCCGCTTCTGCTCACCCCCCGAGAGCGTCCGGACCTCCCGGAACTGCGCCTTCTCGTACGGGACGCCGAGCGCGGCCATCGTGCACATGTCCCAGAGGGTCTCGGCCTCGTACCCCTGCACCTCGGCCCAGTCGCTGAGGGCCTGCGCGTACTTCATCTGCGCGGCCTCGTCGTCGACGGTCATGATCAGGTGCTCGGCCTCGTCGACGGCCTTCGCGGCCTCCCGGATCCGGGGCTGCGCCACCGAGACCAGCAGGTCACGCACGGTGGACGCGTCGCGCACGGAGCCGACGAACTGCGGCATCACGCCGAGGCCGCCGCTGACCCTGACGGTGCCGCCGTGCGGCTGGAGCTCTCCGGCGATCAGCCGGAGCAGTGTGGTCTTGCCGGCGCCGTTGGCCCCGACGAGGGCGACGACGGCGCCCTCTCCGACCCGGAAGGAGGCATCCCCGAGCAGGATCCTCCCGTCGGGCAGGTAGTACTCAAGATGCGCGGCCTCGACATGTCCCATGAGGTGCATTGTCGCCGCCCGCATCGCCGGGGCCCAACCGGTTTAGGATGCGCGGCATGAGCTTTGGGGGACCGCAGTGGCCGCAAGAGCCGCAGCAGGGCGGGCAGCAGGGGCACGGACAGCAGCCGCAGCAGGGCTACGGACAGCCGCAGGGGTACGGGCAGCAGGGCTACGGGCAGCAGCCCGGCCAGGGTCAGGGTCAGGCACCCGACCCGTTCCCGGGCGCCCAGGGCGGCGGGACGACCCCCGACTGGGGCGCCCTGGCCGACGCCTCGGCCTCCCGTAACCGCCGCAAGCGCTGGATGGTCGTCGGCGGCGGCGCGGTGGCGGCCCTGGTCGTCGGCGCGATCGTCGCCACCGCCGTGGTGGCCTCCGGCAAGAAGAACGACGAGGCCAAGAACGGCGGGGTGCCGACCGGCACGGTCTCCCCCACCACGGCGCCGACCCCCGAGCCGACCTTCTCCTCGGTGGCGCCGCCGCCCCCGCCGAACCCGAAGGACTACATCTCGGACCCGAAGAAGGACAAGGCCCCGCTCTCCGCGGAGGGCCTCTTCCCGGGCAAGAAGCTGACGATGAACAAGCGCCCGTACAAGAAGGGCGCGACCTCGGCGACGACCGACTGCGCGGCCGTCACCCAGGGCGGCCTCGGCGCCGTCCTGAAGAAGAACGGCTGCCAGAAGGTACTCCGCGCCACCTATGTGAAGGACGGCGTGGCGATCACCGTCGGCGTCGCCGTCTTCCCCTCGGAGGCCGCGGCCCTGAAGGCGAAGAACCAGGCCACCGGCGGTATCGCACCCCTGGTCGGCGCGGGCGTGGGTGACTTCTGCCACGCGACGGTCTGTCTGCGCCGCTCGAACTCGGTCGGCCGCTACGCCTACTTCACCCAGGCCGGCTTCGCCAACGGCAAGAAGGTCACCAAGGCCGACAAGCCGGTCTTCCAGGCCAGCGACGACCTCGGCACCTTCGCGTTCAACCAGATCTACGCCCGCGGCCGCGCCCAGGCCTCAGCAGCAGCCGGCGCTCCCGGGGAGTGACCGCTTGTTCCTGGCCTCCAGATTGCGGGCGGCCAGGAGCTCGTCGGCGGGGTAGCCGACCTCTTCGAGGGTGAGGCCGTGCGGCCGTACGACGTGCACGGCCGAGTCCCGCACGCCGGCCGCGAGGACCTTGCCCGGCCAGTCCACGGGCCGGTGCCCGTCGCCGACGAAGAGCAGGGCGCCGACCAGCGAGCGGACCATGTTGTGGCAGAAGGCGTCGGCCTTCACGGTGGCTTCCATCACGCCGTCCGGGCGCCGCTCCCAGCGCAGCTCCTGGAGCGTGCGGATGGTGGTGGCGCCCTCGCGCTTCTTGCAGTACGCGGCGAAGTCGTGCTCACCGACCAGCGCGGCGGCGGCCTCGTTCATGGCGTCCATGTCGAGGGCCCAGTCGTGCCACAGGACGTGCCCGCGCTGCAGCGGGTCGACCCCGCCGGGGTTGTCGGTGACGCGGTACGCGTAACGGCGCCAGATGGCGGAGAACCGCGCGTTGAAGCCGCTGGGGGCCTCGGTCAGGGACCAGACCCGCACATCGTGCGAGAGGCGCCCGGCGAGCCGCCTGAGCAGCTTGTCGCGGTGCTCGGCCCACAGCTCGACGGGCAGGTCGACATGCGCGACCTGCCCCCGCGCGTGCACCCCGGAGTCGGTCCGGCCGGCCACGGTCAGCTCGTACGTCTCCGTCGATCGGGTCACGGTCCGCAGCGCGGCCTCGATGTCCCCCTGCACGGTCCGCCGGCCCCCGGGCTGCCTGGCCCAGCCGGAGAAGTCCCTGCCGTCGTACGACAGGTCGAGCCGCACCCGTACGAAACCGTCCTGCACGTCATCGCTCACGCGAAGATCCTCTCAAACACACGGGAACGGGCCCGTACCCCCGAAGGGGTACGGGCCCGCACACGAGAAACGTCGGAACGCTTACGCGTCCTTCGACTCCTCGGCCGGAGCCTCGGCGGCCGCGTCGGCCTCCTTGACGGCGCGCACGGTGGCGGCCTCGGCCTCGGCGACGGTCGCCTTCTTGGCGATCTCGCCCTCGACCAGCTCGATCACGGCCATCGGGGCGTTGTCGCCACGACGGTTGCCGATCTTGGTGATACGGGTGTAGCCACCCGGGCGCTCGGAGTAGCGCGGGGCGATCTCGGTGAAGAGGGTGTGGACGATGCCCTTGTCGGTGATCGTCTGCAGCACCAGGCGACGGTTGTGGATGTCGCCCTTCTTCGCCTTGGTGATCAGGCGCTCGGCGACCGGACGCAGGCGACGGGCCTTGGCCTCGGTGGTGGTGATGCGGCCGTGCTCGAAGAGCGACTTCGCCAGGTTGGCGAGGAGCAGCTTCTCGTGCGCGGCGGAACCGCCGAGGCGGGCACCCTTCGCGGGACGCGGCATGGTGATTCTCCTTGATGTCTGCCTCGGCCGTATCAGGTACCGAGGTCAGTATCCGAGCGGGCGGTCGCCCGTCGAAGACCCGCGCCCCCTGAGGGGCGCGGGGAACTGCGTGGCCGGCCGGAGCCGGCCCGCAGAGGCATTCAGGCAGTCTGCCCCGAGGGACTAGTACTGCTCGGTCTCGACGAAACCGGCGTCCGCGTCGTCGTCGGCGCCGAAGGCGTCGGCGGCGGCGGTCGGGTCGAATCCGGGCGGCGAGTCCTTCAGGGCGAGGCCCATACCGGCCAGCTTCGCCTTGACCTCGTCGATCGACTTCGCACCGAAGTTGCGGATGTCGAGCAGGTCGGCCTCGGAGCGCGCCACGAGCTCACCCACGGAGTGGATGCCCTCACGCTTGAGGCAGTTGTACGAACGAACGGTGAGCTCGAGCTCCTCGATCGGCAGCGCCAGGTCGGCGGCGAGGGCGGCGTCCGTGGGGGACGGGCCCATGTCGATGCCCTCGGCGTCGATGTTGAGCTCGCGCGCCAGACCGAACAGCTCGACCAGGGTCTTGCCGGCGGACGCCATGGCGTCACGCGGGCGCATGGCCTGCTTGGTCTCGACGTCGACGATCAGCTTGTCGAAGTCGGTGCGCTGCTCGACACGGGTCGCCTCGACCTTGTACGTGACCTTGAGCACCGGGGAGTAGATGGAGTCGACCGGGATACGGCCGATCTCCTGGCCCGCCTGCTTGTTCTGCACGGCGGAGACGTAGCCGCGACCGCGCTCGACGGTCAGCTCCATCTCCAGCTTGCCCTTGCCGTTGAGCGTGGCGAGGACGAGGTCGGGGTTGTGCACCTCGACACCGGCCGGGGGCGCGATGTCGGCGGCGGTGACCAGACCCGGGCCCTGCTTGCGCAGGTACATCACGACCGGCTCGTCGTGCTCCGAGGAGACGACCAGCTGCTTGATGTTGAGGATGAGGTCGGTCACGTCCTCCTTGACGCCCGGCACGGTGGTGAACTCGTGCAGGACGCCGTCGATGCGGATGCTGGTGACAGCGGCACCCGGGATCGAGGACAGGAGGGTACGGCGGAGGGAGTTGCCGAGGGTGTAGCCGAAGCCCGGCTCCAGCGGCTCGATCACGAACCGGGAGCGGAACTCGTCGACGACCTCTTCGGTCAGCGAAGGACGCTGAGCGATAAGCATGTGTCAATTCCTTCAGTCGTGGACGCCCACTATTTGACGCCCGACGGAGTACTGCGTACTGCAAGGGTACGGGCGGCACGGTCCGAAGAGCCGTACCGCCCGAAGTCCTGAATCAAGCAGCCGTGCGTCAGACGCGGCGGCGCTTGGGGGGACGGCAGCCGTTGTGCGGCGTGGGGGTGACGTCCTGGATCGAACCGACCTCGAGGCCCGTGGCCTGGAGGGAACGGATCGCGGTCTCGCGGCCGGAGCCCGGACCCTTGACGAAGACGTCAACCTTGCGCATGCCGTGCTCCTGCGCGCGGCGAGCGGCCGACTCGGCGGCCATCTGCGCGGCGAACGGGGTCGACTTGCGCGAGCCCTTGAAGCCGACGTGGCCGGCGGAGGCCCAGGAGATCACGTTGCCCGCGGGGTCCGTGATCGAGACGATCGTGTTGTTGAACGTGCTCTTGATGTGCGCGTGGCCGTGAGCGACGTTCTTCTTTTCCTTGCGGCGCACCTTCTTGGCAGCGCCCTGACGACCCTTGGGGGGCATCTATAACTCCTACGGGAGGTGGTCGGTCCTACAGCGAAGACCGCTTGGTCAAGCGTCCGCTGAGGACTACTTCTTGCCCGGCTTCTTCTTGCCGGCGATGGCGCGACGCGGGCCCTTGCGGGTACGAGCGTTCGTGCTGGTGCGCTGGCCGCGGACGGGCAGGCCACGACGGTGGCGCAGGCCCTGGTAGCAGCCGATCTCGACCTTGCGGCGGATGTCGGCGGCGATCTCGCGACGGAGGTCACCCTCGGTCTGGAGGTTGGCGTCCACGTACTCGCGGATCTTGACGAGGTCTTCCTCGGCAAGGTCGCGGACACGGGTGGACGGGTTCACGCCGGTCGCGGCGAGAATCTCCTCGGACCGGGTACGCCCGATGCCGAAGACGTAGGTGAGTGCGACCACCACACGCTTTTCGCGCGGGATGTCAACACCGGAAACGCGTGCCATTCAATGGCTCCTGTGTTCTCGGGGGTCTGCTGCAGAACCGTTCCCGGCTGCCGTATGAGGTACAGGTCGGGTCCCCGGCCCCCGCCGGAGGTGCCGTCAACCGTGAGAACACGGCCCGACGGGCTCTGCGTATGTACGTATTGCTATGCGTCGCGCGAAGAACTGCGAAGTTGCAGGTCGGTCGGCGTGCGTCAGCCCTGGCGCTGCTTGTGGCGCAGGTTGTCGCAGATGACCATGACCCGGCCGTGACGGCGGATCACCTTGCACTTGTCGCAGATCTTCTTGACGCTCGGCTTGACCTTCATGGGTGTGAGGTTCTCCGGGTCAGTGCCATCACCCGCGCGCGGAGGCGGGGTGCGGGCAAGATCTACTTGTACCGGTAGACGATCCGGCCACGCGTCAGGTCGTACGGAGAGAGCTCCACCACGACCCGGTCGTCCGGAAGGATTCGGATGTAGTGCATCCGCATCTTGCCGGAGATGTGCGCGAGGACCTTGTGACCGTTCTGGAGTTCCACCTTGAACATGGCGTTCGGGAGGGACTCGATCACGGTGCCCTCGATTTCGATGGCACCTTGCTTCTTGGCCACGCTTCGCCTTTCGAATCGGCTACCTTGATCGACTCTCGCCGCCGCATGCGGACACACGGGTACACGAGAGCCGACGCATCAGTCTACGTCAGGCCCCAGGAAAAGACGAATCGGGAAGTCTGCCCACCCGAACTGATCCTTACGCAAGGCACCACGCCGTAGAAACCTCAAAGCTACTCCTGAACGAACGCGAACGCCCGGGCGAACCGCCCCCGGCGCCGTCGCTACGCCAGCGGGTCCGGCGCCGCCGTCACGCCCAGCTCCGCCAGCTTCGCCTTGCCTCCGTCGACCGCCGTCAGGACCAGGGGGCCCTCCTCGGTCAGCGCGATCGAGTGCTCCCAGTGGGAGGACCAGGTGCCGTCCGTCGTGATGACGGTCCAGTCGTCCTTCAGGACCTCCGTCTGCGGGGTGCCCAGGGAGACCATCGGCTCGATCGCCAGGCACAGGCCCGGGACCAGCTTCGGCCCCTTGCCCCGCTTGCGGGAGACGTAGTTCAGCAGGTGCGGGTCCATGTGCATCTCGGTGCCGATGCCGTGGCCGCCGTAGTCCTCGATGATCCCGTACCGGCCGAGGCTGTGGTCGCCGACGGCGGGACGCGGCTGGCGCTTGATGTACGTCTCGATCGCCTTCGAGATGTCGACCAGGCGGTTGCCGAGCCTCATGGCCGCGATGCCGGCCCACATCGACTCCTCCGTGACACGGGAGAGCTCCACGAGCTCGGGCGCGTGCCCGGTGCCCACGAAGGCCGTGAAGGCAGCGTCACCATGCCAGCCGTCCACGATCGCGCCCGCGTCGATGGAGATGATGTCGCCGTCCTTGAGGACGGTCTTCTCGTCGGGGATGCCGTGGACGACGACCTCGTTCACCGAGGTGCAGATCGTCGCGGGGAACCCGCCGTACCCGAGGAAGTTCGACTTCGCCCCGTGGTCGGCGATGACCTTCCGCGCGACCTCGTCCAGGTCCTTCGTCGTGGCGCCCGGCACGGCGGCCTCACGGGTCGCCGCGTGAATGGCGGCGACGACCAGCCCCGCCTCGCGCATCTTCGCGATCTGCTCGGGGGTCTTGATCTGCACCATCGTGGCCGCGGCCTTTCCATCGAGTACGGGGAACAGAACAACGATACGGCCGCGGCGCCCCTGAGGGGCACCGCGGCCGTATCGGACGAACCGTGGTTACTTCTTGAGCGCGGCCATCGCCTTCGCCGTGACCTCGTCCACCTTGCCGAGCGCCGAGATCGTCACGACCAGGTTCTGCGCCCGGTAGTAGTCGATGATCGGCTCGGTCTGCGTGTGGTAGACCTCCAGGCGCTTGCGGACCGTCTCCTCGGAGTCGTCCGCACGCTGGTACAGCTCACCGCCGCAGGCGTCGCAGACGCCCTCGCTCTTCGGCGCGTTGTACTCCACGTGGAAGACGTGCGCGCTGTCGTTGCGGCAGATGCGGCGACCCGCGATCCGCTTCACGACCTCGTCCTCGGGGACCTCCAGGTCCAGCACCGCGTCGAGCTGCATGTCCTCGGCCTTCAGGACCACGTCCAGAGCCTCGGCCTGAGCCACGTTGCGGGGGAACCCGTCCAGCAGGAAGCCGTTGGCGGCGTCCGACTGCTCCATCCGGTCCTTGGCCATCCCGATGGTCACCTCGTCGGGCACGAGGTCGCCGGCGTCCATGAACGCCTTGGCCTTGAGACCCAGCTCCGTGCCCTGAGAGATGTTGGCGCGGAACAGGTCGCCCGTGGAGATGTGCGGGATGTCCAGGTTCTTGGCAAGGAACGCAGCCTGCGTTCCCTTGCCGGCACCGGGCGGTCCGACGAGGACGATTCGCATCAGCGGAGGAACCCTTCGTAATTGCGCTGCTGGAGCTGGCTCTCGATCTGCTTCACGGTCTCCAGCCCCACACCCACGATGATGAGGATGCTCGTCCCACCGAAGGGGAAGTTGGCATTGGCGCCACCGAAGCCTGCCAACGCCATCGTCGGCACAAGAGCGATCAGACCCAAGTACAGCGAGCCCGGCCAAGTGATCCGGTTGAGCACGTAGCTCAGGTACTCGGCAGTAGGTCGACCAGCCCGGATACCCGGGATGAAGCCACCATACTTCTTCATGTTGTCCGCGACTTCCTCGGGGTTGAACGAGATCGCCACATAGAAGAAGGCGAAGAACACGATCAGGAGGAAGTACGTCGCGATGTAGTAGGGGTGGTCACCCTTGACGAAGTGGGCTTCGATCCAGGTCTTCCACCCTGCGGTGGAGTTCGAGAACTGCGCGATCAAGGCCGGGATGTAGAGCAGCGACGACGCGAAGATGACAGGAATCACACCCGCCTGGTTCACCTTCAGCGGGATGTACGTGGACGTACCGCCGTAGGAGCGCCGGCCGATCATGCGCTTCGCGTACTGCACCGGGATCCGGCGCTGGGCCTGCTCGACGAAGACCACGAGGGCCACCATCACGAAGCCGATGAGGATGACGGTGCCGAACTCGATCCAGCCCTTGGCGAGCTTGCCGCTCTCCTTGATGGCCCACAGCGCGCCCGGGAAGCCGGCGGCGATCGAGATGAACATCAGGATCGACATGCCGTTGCCGATGCCGCGGTCCGTGATGAGCTCACCGAGCCACATGACGATGCAGGTACCGGCGGTCATCGTGAGGACCATCGTGGCGATGGTGAAGATCGACGGGTCGGGCACGACCTGGTCGGCGACACGGCAGCCACTGAAGAGCGCACCGCTCTTGGCGGTGGCGACGAGACCGGTGCCCTGCAGCACGGCGAGGGCGACCGTCAGGTACCGGGTGTACTGCGTGATCTTGGCGGTACCGGACTGACCCTCCTTCTTGAGGGCTTCGAGACGCGGGATCACGACGGTCAGCAGCTGCAGGATGATGCTGGCCGTGATGTACGGCATGATGCCGAGCGCGAAGATGGTGATCTGCAGCAGCGCTCCGCCACTGAACATGTTGACCAGGCCGAAGAGGCTGTTGTTGCCCTCGCTGGCCTGCTTGACACACTGCTGGACGGCCTCGTAGCTGACGCCGGGGACCGGGATGTGGGCCCCGAGGCGGTACAGCACGATGATGGCGAGCGTGAAGAGCAGCTTCTTGCGCAGGTCGGGCGTCTTGAACGCCCGGGCGAACGCGGTGAGCACGGTGCCTCCTGCGACCCCCGCGCTAGGCGTCAAGGGTGACGGTCTTGAGGTTCGACGAATAGGTATCGGTCATCAATTCCGTGCGGGCATACCGCACGGAGTCTAGACAGTGCACGCCACCTTACCGGCGACCATGCCCCCCTAGGAACGACCAATCGGGGATGCCCCTTTTGGGAGGCATCCCCGATCGGATGTTCAAGCCATCGAGTCGTCTTAGACGAGCTCGGTGACGGTGCCACCGGCGGCGGCGATCTTCTCCTTGGCGGAGCCGGAGACGGCGTCGACCGTCACCTGCAGCGCCACGGTGATCTCGCCGGTGCCGAGCACCTTGACGAGCTGGTTCTTGCGAACCGCACCCTTGGCGACCAGATCGGCCACCGTGACCTCGCCACCCTGCGGGTAGAGCGCGGTGAGCTTGTCCAGGTTCACGACCTGGTACTCGGTGCGGAACGGGTTCTTGAAGCCCTTGAGCTTCGGCAGACGCATGTGGAGGGGCATCTGCCCACCCTCGAAGCGCTGCGGAACCTGGTAACGGGCCTTGGTGCCCTTGGTACCACGACCGGCCGTCTTACCCTTCGACGCCTCACCACGGCCCACACGGGTCTTCGCGGTCTTGGCACCGGGGGCGGGACGGAGGTTGTGGGCCTTCAGCGGGTTGTTCTCCGCCATGTCAGTCAACCTCCTCGACCGTCACGAGGTGGCGGACGGTGTGAACCATTCCGCGGAACTCGGGGCGGTCCTCCTTGACAACCACGTCGTTGACCTTCTTGAGGCCAAGCGAGCGCAGGGTGTCGCGGTGGTTCTGCTTGCTGCCGATGTACGACTTCGTCTGCGTGACCTTGAGGCGAGCCATTACGCACCCGCCCCGGCACGTGCACGAAGCAGAGCCGCGGGGGCGACGTCCTCGAGGGGCAGACCACGGCGAGCCGCGATCTCCTCGGGACGCTGCAGGCCCTTGAGGGCCGCCACGGTCGCGTGCACGATGTTGATCGCGTTGGACGAGCCGAGCGACTTCGACAGGATGTCGTGAACGCCGGCGCACTCCAGAACGGCGCGCACCGGGCCACCGGCGATAACACCGGTACCGGGGGAAGCCGGCTTCAGCAGCACGACGCCCGCGGCACGCTCACCCGTGATCGGGTGAGGGATCGTGCCCTGGATGCGCGGAACCTTGAAGAAGTTCTTCTTGGCTTCCTCGACACCCTTGGCGATGGCCGCGGGAACTTCCTTGGCCTTGCCGTAACCGACACCTACGGTGCCGTCACCGTCGCCCACCACGACCAGCGCGGTGAAGCTGAAGCGGCGACCACCCTTGACAACCTTGGCGACGCGGTTGATCGCGACAACGCGCTCAACGTACGCGGTCTTCTCGGCGGCAGCGCCACCGTCGCGGCCCTTCCGGTCCCGCCGCTCGCCGCCACCGGCACCGCTTCCGCGGCGCTGGGGTCCAGCCATTGGATTTACCTCTCTCTGTTACGTCCGTTAGTCCCGGAACCGGGGCTTAGAACTTCAGCCCGGCTTCGCGGGCGGCGTCAGCCAGAGCGGCAATGCGCCCGGCGTACCTGTTGCCACCACGGTCGAACACGACAGCCTCGACACCAGCGGCCTTGGCGCGCTCGGCGACGAGAGCTCCGACCTGCTTGGCCTGCGCGGACTTGTCACCCTCGCCACCGCGGATCGACGCGTCCAGGTTCGACGCGGACGCAAGGGTGTGACCCTTGAGGTCGTCGATGACCTGAGCGGTGATACCGCGGTTCGAACGCGTCACGACGAGGCGCGGACGCTCCGCCGTACCCGACACGTTCTTGCGGATGCGGATGTGGCGGCGCGCCTTGGCGGCACGCTTGTAAGCGTCGCCCTTGGCGATCTTCACACCGTATGCCATGGCTTACTTACCAGCCTTTCCGACCTTGCGGCGGATGACCTCGCCGGCGTACTTGACGCCCTTGGCCTTGTACGGGTCGGGCTTCCGCAGCTTGCGGATGTTCGCCGCGACCTCGCCGACCTTCTGCTTGTCGATGCCCTCGACCGAGAACTTGGTCGGCGACTCGACCTTGAACGAGATGCCCTCGGGCGCCTCGACGAGGATCGGGTGGCTGTAGCCGAGCTGGAACTCCAGGTTGGAGCCCTTCGCGGCCACGCGGTAACCGACACCGCTGATCTCGAGCGCCTTCACGTAACCCTGGGTCACACCGGTGATCATGTTGGCCACCAGCGTGCGGGACAGGCCGTGAAGGGCCTTGTTCTGACGCTCGTCGTTCGGACGGTTGACGTTGAGCACGCCATCCTCGCCCTTAACGATCTCGATCGGAGCGGCGACGGTGTGGCTCAGGGTGCCCTTGGAACCCTTGACCGTGACCGTGCGGCCATCGATGGTGACGTCCACGCCGGCGGGAACCTGGATAGGCAGCTTGCCAATACGCGACATTAGCTATTCCTCCGTTCCCGACTACCAGACGTAGGCGAGGACTTCCCCACCTACGCCCTTCTTGCCTGCCTGCTGGCCGGTCAGGAGGCCGTGGGACGTGGAGATGATCGCCACGCCCAGGCCGCCGAGAACCTTCGGCAGGTTGGTGGACTTCGCGTAAACCCGGAGACCGGGCTTCGAGATCCGCTTGATGCCCGCGATGGAGCGCTCACGGTTCGGACCGAACTTGAGCTCGAGGACGAGGTTCTTGCCGACCTCGGCGTCCTCGACCTTCCAGCCCGTGATGAAGCCCTCCTGCTGGAGGATTTCCGCGATGTGAGACTTGATCTTGCTGTGCGGCATCGTCACGGAGTCGTGGTATGCCGAGTTCGCGTTACGCAGACGAGTCAGCATGTCCGCGATCGGATCAGTCATGGTCATGAATTGGCCTTCGGCCTCTCTCGCCGGGGTTTCCAGTGCGCCATCCCTCTCCCCACACAGGGGCGGGACGGGTGCGGCGCGGGGACCTACGGCGTAGTAAGTCGTACGGGCGGCGGACGCCCAACCCTCCTAGCCTAAGCCATGGAGGGATGGGCATCCGACAACCCAGTGCTTACCGAGAGACTCCGGTCATCCCAATGAAGGGATTACCAGGAGCTCTTGGTCACGCCCGGCAGCTCGCCACGGTGAGCCATCTCACGAAGGCACACGCGGCACAGGCCGAACTTGCGGTACACGGAGTGGGGACGACCACAGCGCTGGCAGCGCGTGTAGCCACGCACGCCGAACTTGGGCTTGCGAGCAGCCTTCGCGATGAGAGCCTTCTTCGCCATCTCGCTTACGCCTCCTTGAAGGGGAAGCCGAGGTGACGCAGAAGGGCACGGCCCTCGTCGTCGTTGGTCGCCGTGGTCACCACGGTGATGTCCATACCCCGGACACGGTCGATCTTGTCCTGGTCGATCTCGTGGAACATGACCTGCTCCGTGAGACCGAAGGTGTAGTTGCCACGCCCGTCGAACTGCTTGGGGGACAGACCACGGAAGTCGCGGATGCGCGGAAGCGCGAGCGACAGGGTGCGGTCCAGGAACTCCCACATGCGGTCGCCACGGAGGGTGACGTGAGCACCGATCGGCTGACCCTCACGCAGCTTGAACTGCGCGATGGACTTGCGGGCCTTGGTGACGGCCGGCTTCTGACCGGTGATCGTGGTCAGGTCACGGACGGCACCGTCCATGAGCTTCGAGTCACGGGCGGCGTCGCCGACACCCATGTTGACCACGATCTTCACGAGGCCGGGAACCTGCATGACGTTCTCGTAGGAGAACTCCTCACGCAGCTTGCCCGCGATCTCCTCGCGGTACTTCGTCTTGAGACGCGGAGTGGTGGTAGCCATCAGATGTCCTCACCCGTCCGCTTGGCAACGCGGATCTTGTTGCCCTCGTCGTCGAAGCGGTAACCGACACGCGTGACGACCTTCTTGCCGTCCTTCTCCACGACCAGCTGGACGTTGGAGACGTGGACCGGAGCCTCGGTCGTGACGATGCCACCGGCCTGCGACGGGCCGGCCTTGGTGTGCTTCTTGACCCGGTTGACACCCTCGACCAGGACGCGGTTCTCACGGGGGAAGGCCGTGATGACCTTGCCCTGCTTGCCCTTGTCCTTACCGGTGATGACCTGGACCAGGTCGCCCTTCTTGATCTTCATGCTTACAGCACCTCCGGCGCGAGCGAGATGATCTTCATGAACTTCTTCTCGCGCAGCTCACGGCCGACCGGGCCGAAGATACGGGTGCCACGAGGGTCGCCGTCGTTCTTGAGAATGACAGCGGCGTTCTCGTCGAAGCGGATGTACGAGCCGTCCTGGCGGCGGCGCTCCTTGACGGTGCGAACGATGACCGCCTTGACGACGTCACCCTTCTTCACGTTGCCACCGGGGATCGCGTCCTTGACGGTGGCGACGATGACGTCACCGATGCCCGCGTAGCGGCGACCCGAGCCACCGAGAACACGGATGCAAAGGATCTCCTTGGCACCAGTGTTGTCGGCGACACGCAGTCGCGACTCCTGCTGGATCACGTCTATCTCCTGATTTGTCTGCCGGTTCCCGGCCGGGGCTTCACGAGGAAGCCCCGGCCGAGCCTGGCGGAACGAACTCGAAGGGTTACCCCTTCAAGAATTACTTGGCCTTCTCGAGGATCTCGATGACGCGCCAGTGCTTCGTGGCGGACAGCTTCCGGGTCTCCATCAGGAGGACGCGGTCGCCGATGCCGGCAGCGTTCTGCTCGTCATGAGCCTTGAGCTTGTTCGTACGGCGGATGACCTTGCCGTACAGCGCGTGCTTGACGCGGTCCTCGACAGCGACGACGACGGTCTTGTCCATCTTGTCGCTGACGACCAGGCCCTCGCGGACCTTGCGAGCGTTGCGCTCGGTCTTCTCAGTCACGTTGCTCTCGCTCATCAGGCGTTCTCCACCGTCTCGATGCCCAGCTCGCGCTCACGCATCAGGGTGTAGATCCGGGCGATGTCCTTACGGACGGACTTGAGCCGACCGTGGTTCTCGAGCTGACCCGTCGCCGCCTGGAAGCGGAGGTTGAACAGCTCTTCCTTGGCCTCGCGGAGCTTGTTGAGAAGCTCCTCGTTGCCCAGCTCGCGCAGCTCGGACGCCTTGGTACCGGCCGACATCACAGCTCACCTGCTTCGCGCTTAACGATCTTGCACTTCATCGGCAGCTTGTGGGCCGCACGGGTCAGGGCCTCGCGCGCGATCTTCTCGTTCGGGTAGGACAGTTCGAACATCACCCGACCCGGCTTGACGTTCGCGATCCACCACTCCGGAGAACCCTTACCGGAACCCATGCGGGTCTCGGCGGGCTTCTTCGTCAGCGGGCGGTCCGGGTAGATGTTGATCCAGACCTTGCCGCCACGCTTGATGTGGCGGGTCATCGCGATACGAGCCGCCTCGATCTGGCGGTTGGTCACGTACGCCGGCGTGAGGGCCTGAATGCCGTACTCGCCGAACGCAACCTGCGTACCACCCTTGCTCATACCCGAGCGCTTGGGGTGGTGCTGCTTGCGGTGCTTGACCCTACGGGGGATCAGCATTTCGGTCAGGCCTCCGTTCCGGTGCTCTCAGCCGGAGCGGCAGCGGCGGCGGGAGCGTCGGCCTTGGGGGCCTCGGCAGCCGGCGCGGACTGCTGCTGCGGCTTGCGGCCGCGGCCGCCACGCTCGCCACCGCGGCCACCACGGCCGGCCGGGCGGTCGCCAGCGCCGGCGCCACGGGCCGGGCGGTTACCCGCACGGGCCGCAGCGTTCTCGGCGCGGACCTCGGCGATGTTCTTGACGTCGCCCTTGTAGATCCAGACCTTGACGCCAATGCGACCGAAGGTCGTCTTGGCCTCGAAGAAGCCGTAGTCCACGTTCGCGCGGAGCGTGTGCAGCGGCACACGACCCTCGCGGTAGAACTCCGAGCGGGACATCTCGGCGCCGCCGAGACGACCGCCACACTGGATCTTGATGCCCTTGGCGCCGGCCTTCATCGTGCCCTGCATGCTCTTACGCATGGCACGACGGAAGGAGACGCGGGAGGAGAGCTGCTCGGCAACGGCCTGAGCAACCAGCTGAGCGTCCATCTCGGGGTTCTTGACCTCGAGGATGTTCAGCTGGACCTGCTTGCCCGTGAGCTTCTCGAGGTCGCCGCGGATGCGGTCGGCCTCGGCGCCACGGCGGCCGATGACGATGCCGGGACGCGCGGTGTGGATGTCCACCCGCACGCGGTCACGGGTGCGCTCGATCTCAACCTTCGAGATGCCGGCGCGCTCCATGCCGGACGTCATCATCCGACGGATGGCGACGTCTTCCTTGACGTAGTCCTTGTACAGCTTGTCGGCGTACCAGCGGGACTTGAAGTCCGTGGTGATGCCGAGCCGGAACCCATGCGGGTTAACCTTCTGGCCCATTACCGGGTTCCTTCCTTGCTGCTGACGACCACGGTGATGTGGCTGGTCCGCTTACGGATCCGGTAGGCACGGCCCTGAGCACGCGGACGGAACCGCTTCAGGGTCGGGCCCTCATCCACGAACGCCTCGCTGATGACCAGCGAAGAGGCGTCGGTGTGGTCGTAGTTGTGTGCAGCGTTGGCGATGGCGCTGTCAAGCACCTTGCCAACCGGCACGCTCGCGGCCTGCGGGGCGAAACGCAGGACCGCCTGAGCCTCCGTGGCGTCCATGCCACGGATAAGGTCCACCACTCGGCGGGCCTTCATGGGCGTGACGCGGATGTACCGCGCCTGGGCCCTGGCTTCCATGGTTGTCCTTCCAGTGTCTGTCATGGTCATTCCACCCCGCTACTAGCGGCGCTTCGACTTCCGGTCGTCCTTCACGTGACCCCGGAAGGTGCGCGTCGGCGAGAACTCGCCGAGCTTGTGGCCGACCATCGACTCGGTGACAAACACCGGAATGTGGGTCTTGCCGTTGTGCACCGCGATCGTGTGGCCGAGCATGGCCGGGATGATCATCGAGCGACGGGACCAGGTCTTGATGACGTTCTTGGTACCGGCTTCGTTCTGTACGTCCACCTTCTTTACGAGGTGTCCGTCGACGAAGGGTCCCTTCTTGAGACTGCGCGGCATCTAAACCCGCTCCTAGCGCTTCTTGTTCGTCTTGCGGCGGCGGACGATGTACTTGCTCGAAGCCTTCTTCGGCGAGCGAGTACGACCCTCCTTCTGACCCCACGGGGAGACCGGGTGGCGACCACCGGAGGTCTTACCCTCACCACCACCGTGCGGGTGGTCAACCGGGTTCATCGCCACACCGCGGACGGTCGGGCGGACGCCCAGCCAGCGCTTACGGCCGGCCTTGCCCCAGTTGATGTTCGACTGCTCGGCGTTGCCGACCTCGCCGATCGTGGCGCGGCAGCGGGCGTCGACGAGACGGATCTCACCGGACGGCATACGAAGGTGGGCCATCGTGCCCTCCTTCGCCAGCAGCTGCACGGAGGCACCAGCGGAGCGCGCGAACTTGGCGCCGCCACCGGGACGGAGCTCGATCGCGTGGATCGTGGTACCGACCGGGATGTTGCGGAGCGCCAGGTTGTTGCCGGGCTTGATGTCAGCGCCGGGGCCGTTCTCGACGCGGTCACCCTGCGTCAGACCCTTGGGGGCGATGATGTAGCGCTTCTCGCCGTCCACGTAGTGGAGCAGCGCGATGCGCGCGGTGCGGTTGGGGTCGTACTCGATGTGAGCGACCTTGGCCGGCACGCCGTCCTTGTCGTGACGACGGAAGTCGATCACGCGGTAGGCACGCTTGTGGCCACCGCCCTGGTGACGGACGGTCACACGACCGGTGTTGTTACGGCCGCCCTTGCTGTGCAGGGGGCGGACCAGCGACTTCTCCGGCGTGGACCGCGTGATCTCGACGAAGTCGGCTACGGAGGAGCCACGGCGGCCCGGCGTAGTCGGCTTGTACTTGCGGATTCCCATTTCTCAGTCCTCGTCCGATTCCGGACGATCCAGACCGCCCTTAGGCGGTCGGACCGCCGAAGATGTCGATACGGTTGCCCTCGGCAAGGGTCACGATGGCGCGCTTGGTGTCCTTGCGCTTGCCGAAACCGGCCTTGGTGCGCTTGCGCTTGCCCTGGCGGTTGATCGTGTTGACCCCGGTGACCTTGACCGAGAAGACCGCCTCGACGGCCTGCTTGATCTGGGTCTTGTTGGAGCCAGGCGCGACGATGAACGTGTACTTGTTCTCGTCCAGCAGTGCGTAGCTCTTCTCCGAGACGACCGGCTTGACGAGAATGTCGCGCGGGTCCGAGAAGGTCTTGCTGGTGACGACGGCCTCAGTCATCAGGCGTCGCTCCCTTCGGTCTCAGCGGTCTGGGGGCCAGACACGAAGGACTCGAGGGCGGCCTTGGTGAAGACCACGTCGTCGGAGACGATCACGTCGTACGTGTTGAGCTGGCCCGGCTCCAGGATGTGCACCTGGGGCAGGTTACGAGCGGACAGCCACGCAGCCTCGTCGGAGCGCTCGACGACCAGGAGCAGGTTCTTGCGCTCCGAGATCTTGCCGAACAGCGTCTTCGCGGCCTTGGTGGAGATGTCACCCTCGACCACGCCGGTCACGACGTGGATGCGGGAGTGGGTGGCCCGGTCCGAGAGGGCACCGCGGAGGGCGGCGACCTTCATCTTCTTCGGGGTCCGCTGCGAGTAGTCACGCGGCTGCGGGCCGTGGACGACGCCACCGCCGACGAACTGCGGAGCGCGGGTCGAACCCTGACGGGCGCGGCCGGTGCCCTTCTGGCGGTAAGGCTTCTTGCCACCACCACGGACTTCGCCACGGCGCTTGGTCTTGTGCGTGCCCTGACGGGCCGCGGCCAGCTGCGCGACGACGACCTGGTGGATCAGCGGAACGCTGACCTTGGCGCCGAAGATCTCCTCGGGGAGCTCGACGGTCCCGGTCTTGTCGCCTGCCGGCGAAAGGATGTCAATGGTGCTCATCGGTTCCTCAAACCCCCTTGGCCGCGGTGCGGACCAGGACGAGGCCACCGTTGGGGCCGGGGACGGCGCCCTTGATGAGCAGCAGACCCTTCTCGGCGTCAACGGCGTGGACGGTCAGGTTCTGGGTGGTCACGCGCTCGTTGCCCATGCGACCAGCCATCTTCATACCCTTGAAGACACGGCCCGGGGTGGCGCAGCCACCGATGGAACCGGGCTTGCGGTGCACGCGGTGGGCACCGTGCGACGCCTTGCCACCACGGAAGTTGTGGCGCTTCATGACACCGGCGAAGCCCTTGCCCTTGCTCTTACCGGTGACGTCGACCTTCACGCCGGCCTCGAAGAGCTCGGCGGTGATCTCCTGGCCGAGCGTGTACTCGGAGGCGTCAGCGGTGCGGAGCTCCACCAGGTGGCGGCGCGGGGTGACGTCGGCCTTGGCGAAGTGACCCTTGAGGGGCTTGTTCACCTTGCGCGGGTCGATCTCGCCGAAGGCGATCTGGACCGACTCGTAGCCGTCGACGTCGTTCGTACGCACCTGGGTCACGACATTGGGGCCGGCCTTGACGACGGTCACCGGGACAATCCGGTTGTTCTCGTCCCAGACCTGCGTCATGCCGAGCTTCTCGCCCAGGATGCCCTTGATGTTCTTAGCCATCTCGCGCGCCCTCAGAGCTTGATCTCGATGTCAACGCCCGCCGGGAGGTCGAGACGCATGAGCGAGTCAACCGTCTTCGGCGTGGGGTCGAGGATGTCGATGAGGCGCTTGTGCGTGCGCATCTCGAAGTGCTCGCGCGAGTCCTTGTACTTGTGCGGCGACTTGATGACGCAGTACACGTTCTTCTCAGTGGGCAGCGGCACCGGGCCTGCGACCGACGCACCAGTGCGGGTCACCGTCTCGACGATCTTCTTCGCCGAGGAGTCGATGACCTCGTGGTCGTAGGCCTTGAGCCGGATGCGGATCTTCTGTCCCGCCATGGCTACTAGTAGTCCTTTGTCTCGTAACGCTCTGGAACCCGATCGGCTTCGCTTACTGAAAAGCGTTGTCGTATCTCCGACCCACGCGGTCGGGCGTGTCGCACTCCCTCTACGCAGAAATCCCTGAGGATTTCCCAACCAAGGGGGCACGGTCGCCATGACCGCAGGCCGGGGGCAAAACACCCACCGGGCGCCTGGCCGGCACCCCGCTGACGCTTCCCAGAAGATTCCCGTACGTCCGCTCCTGAAAAGGAGCGACGAGTACTGTGGGACTCGCTTCCGGTCCTCCCGACGGGAGGCGCGCAGCATCGGCACTCAACCGAGCAACCCCGACAGTCTGCCATACGGGGCCATCCGGCCGCCAATCGGGAGCGAAGACTGTACCCCACGTCACGTACGGTCATGCGCCGGGGCGCACGCGCCGGGAACGGCCGCCCCCCTCCGCCTCACGCCAAGCGCCGTGCCCGCTCGGTGAGATGACGACGCTCCGGGGCACTGGTCGTACGGCGTGCCGCCTCCCGGTAGGCCTCCGCGGCGGTCTCCTTCTCGCCGAGGAGTTCGAGCAGATGGGCCCGCGCGGCGAGCAGCCGGTGATGCCGGGCCAGCCGCTTGTCCCGCGCGAGGTCGTCCAGGAGCGCGAGCCCGGCCCCGGGTCCCTCGACCATCGCGACGGCCACCGCACGGTTGAGGGTGACCATCGGATTCGGCCCGGTCCGCTCCAGGAGCTCGTACAGCGCGAGGATCTGCGGCCAGTCGGTCGCCCCGGCGGTCTCCGCCTCGTCGTGCACCGCCGCGATCGCCGCCTGCAGCTGGTACGGGCCGACCTGGCCCCGGGGCAGCGTGCGGCTGATCAGCTCGACCCCCTCCGCGACGAGCCGGCCGTCCCACCTCCCCCGGTCCTGCTCCGCGAGCGGCACCAGTTCGCCGTGCGGTCCCGTGCGGGCCGGCCTGCGGGCGTCGGTGAGCAGCATCAGCGCGAGCAGACCGGCCGTCTCGGTGTCCTCGGGCAGCAGCCGGTGGAGCAGCCGCCCGAGCCGGATCGCCTCGGTCGACAGTTCGGGCGCGGTCAACTCCTCGCCGGCGCTGGCCGTATAGCCCTCGTTGAAGATCAGGTAGAGCACGTGCCGGACCTCGGCGAGCCGGGCCGTGCGGTCCTCCCCCGGCGGGAGTGCGAGCGACCCGCCCGCCTCCCTGATCGTCTGCTTGGCCCGGCTGATGCGCTGCGCCATCGTCGACTCGGGTACGAGGAAGGCGGCGGCGATCTGCGCGGTGGTGAGGCCGCCGACGGCGCGCAGGGTGAGCGCGATCCGGCTGGGCGGGGACAGTTCCGGGTGGCAGCAGAGGAACAGCAGGGCGAGCGAGTCGTCCCGGTCGCTGCCGGGAGCCTCGTCCGCGGCGCGCGCCAGGAGTTCGGAGTCCGGGGTGGCCAGGGCCACGGCGTCCTCGCGGCGCCTGCGGGCGGCCTCGCCGCGCACCAGGTCGACGAACCTGCGGGTGGCGACGGTGACCAGCCAGCCGCGCGGGTTGCCCGGGACACCGTCCTCCGGCCACTGCCGGGCGGCGGCGATCAGGGCCTCCTGGACGGCGTCCTCGCAGAGGTCGAAGGTGCCGTACCGGCGGACGAGCGCGCCGAGGACCTGCGGCGCGAACACGCGCAGCAGGCCTTCGACCTCGGCGGAGCCGCTCACACGTCCGCCGCGGACTCGTGCAGGATCGGCCACAGCTCGACGGGGCCGGTGTCCGCGAAGGGCATGTCCGCGGCGATCTCCTGGGCCCGCTCCAGGCTGTCGCAGTCGAGCAGGTAGAAGCCGGCCAGGTACTCCTCGGTCTCCAGGTACGGGCCGTCGGTGACCGCGGGGGCGCCGCCCTCACGCCGTACGAGCTGGGCGGTGGCCGCGTCGGCGAGTCCGTACGCGCCGATCAGCTCGCCGCTCTCGCGGTACCTCCGGTTGAACGCCTCCTGGCGGGCGATCGCCTCGGGCCAGGCCTCGGCGGGGAAGGCGTCCCACGTGGCCTGGTTGCCGTAGATCATCGCGGCGTACTTCATCGTGGTCGTCCTCCCCGTCCCGCGCGCCCCTGCGGCGTGCTGTCACTCCCTGGTCGGAGCCGGCGGCCGCTCCTCGACATGATCGACGGCGATCTCTCGCCGAGCTCTCGCCGGTGGCCGCATCCTGCCAGGCGGGGTTCGGTCCGCACACAACCACCGACATCGAACGTTCGTCTTACAGGGGACCGCAACGCCCAGGGGACGGACCGCCCACGTGACCACAGCACCCCGCCGGCGGGCGGTTCTCGCCGCAGGCCTCGCCGTCACCTCGGCCGTCGCCGGGTGTTCCGTGCCGGCGCCGCGCAGGACCGCGCCGACCGTCGACCCCGCGCCCGGCAAGCCGATCGCCTCCGCCCGGACCCGGCGCGCGCTGCTCCTGCAGGTCGCCGCCCACCCCGACGACGACCTGTACTTCATGAACCCCGACACCCAGCGGCTCCTCGACGCCGGGGTCCCGCTCGTCTCCGTGTACGTGACCGCGGGCGAGCACACCGGCCGGAACCGGATCAAGGGGATGCCGGAGACTCCCCCGGACCGCGCCGCCTACTCCTCGGCGCGCCACCAGGGCCTGCGCCAGTCGTACGCTGCGGCGCTCGGCCTGCCGATGTTCACTCCCTGGCGGCGCGAGGTCCTCACGCTCCCCGGCGGCCGGCGGGCGGAGACCGACACCCTCGACCACGGCGGCAACCGGATCGAGCTGGTCTTCCTCAACCTGCCGATGCACACGAACCGGCGCTACATGGCCCTGCCGGCCCTCTGGCACGACCGCGCGCTGGAACTGCGGACCCATCTGTCGACCGGTTCGCCCGTGACCCGCTCGGACACCTACGACTACGACCAGCTGGTCGGCGTCCTCGCCGGACTGCTCGGCCGCTACCGGCCCACCGTCGTGCACACCCTGGACCCCGACCCGGACATCCAGCTCAGCGACGAGGCCACCCGCAAGCGGGACTCGGAGCAGGCCGGCTACTCCGACCACGGTGACCACACGGCGGTCGCGTCCTTCACCTGGGCCGCGCTGAGCCGCTGGGTCTCGGACGCGGTACGGGACGGCGAACCGATACCGGCGTTCACGACGACCGCGTTCCGCGGCTACTACAACCGGCACTGGCCCAAGAACCTCCCGCCCCAGGTGCTCGGGGCGAAGGCCGCCCGCCTCGTCCCGTACGGCGGTGACCCCTCCTGGGAGTGCGGCAACCCCTCGGGCTGCGGCGACTACGGCGTCGGCGGCGAGCGGCCGCTCACCAACCGCAAGGGCTGGGTCCGCTCCACCCACCACCGCTGGCCCACCGGGGGTCCGGCGCTCGCCGAGCGGCCGGACGGCCGCCTCGCCGCCTACGGGGTGCTCGGCCTGCGCGCGGTCCGCTGGCAGGAGACGGCGCCCGGCGTCTGGAGCGAACCGGCGGACCTCGGCGGCGGCCCGCTCGCCCCCGCACTCGGCTCGGCGGTGCTCGGCGACGGCCGGGTGCTGCTCTTCGGGGTGCGGTTCTCCGCGATCGACGGACACGGCGGGCGGAACCGGCGCGAGCTGGTGCTCCTGGAGCAGCGCTCCACCGGCGGCCCCTTCCTGGCCTGGCGCGGGCTCGGGAACCCGGAGCGCACGGACGACCGGGGGCGCCGGGTCGGTGCGCCGGTTGCCGTCGCGGCGCCCGACGGCCGGGTCCATCTCTTCGTACGGAACGCGGACAAGAACGTCTCGACCCGGGTACGGGCGGCGGACGGCGCCTGGGGCCCGTGGCGGACGCTCCCCGGGGCGGCGGAGGTCCAGGACGGACTCGCCGTGTCGCTCGACGCGACGGGCCGGGTGCACCTCCACGCGGCGGGGCGGGAGTCGGTACGGCACTGGGTGGACGGGGTCGAGCAGGCGGAGCCGCTGCCGCTCTCCGGATCCACGGTGGCGTCGGCGGGCGGCGACCTCTACTACCGGCGCCCGGCCGGCGGGGAACTCCTCGGGCCCGGGGGCGACGCCGGTCTGGACGGCTACGGGGGTGTGGTCGCCGCGCGCTCCGCGGCGCTGGGGACCGTGCTCCTGGGCACGGATCCGGACGGCCGGGTGCGGATGCGGACCGGGGGCAGGCTGCGGACCCGTACGACGGGGGCGCCGGCGGTGTCGGCGGCGCTGCACCTGCGCGCGGACGGGGCGACCGTGGTGGGCATCGGCGCGGACGGTCACCCGTGGAGCTGGCGGCCGTGACCCGCCGCGGACATGCGAGAAGGCCCCGCACCGAAAGGTGCGGGGCCTTCTGCTGCAGCTCGTGGAGCTACCAGGTCAGATCACTGATTACTCGGTGATGGAGACGACCTGGCCGGCGCCGACGGTCCGGCCACCCTCACGGATGGCGAACTTGAGGCCCTCCTCCATGGCGATGGGCTGGATCAGCTCAACGCTCATGGCGGTGTTGTCGCCCGGCATGACCATCTCGGTGCCCTCGGGGAGGGTCACGACGCCGGTCACGTCCGTGGTACGGAAGTAGAACTGCGGGCGGTAGTTGTTGAAGAACGGGGTGTGACGGCCACCCTCGTCCTTCGACAGGATGTAGGCCTGGGCCTCGAACTTCGTGTGCGGCGTGACCGAGCCCGGCTTGATGATGACCTGGCCGCGCTCGACGTCCTCGCGCTTGATGCCACGGAGGAGCAGACCGACGTTCTCACCGGCCTGGCCCTCGTCGAGCAGCTTGCGGAACATCTCGATGCCGGTGACCGTGGTGGTGGTCTTCTCGGTCTTGATGCCGATGATGTCGACGGTCTCGTTGACCTTGAGGACACCACGCTCGATACGACCGGTGACGACGGTGCCACGACCGGTGATCGTGAAGACGTCCTCGATCGGCATCAGGAACGGCTTGTCGACGTCACGCTCGGGCTGCGGGATGGACTCGTCCACCGCGTGCATGAGGCCGAGAAGCTTCTCGCCCCACTCCTTGTCGCCCTCGAGCGCCTTGAGCGCCGAGACACGGACGACCGGAAGGTCGTCGCCCGGGAACTCGTACTCGGAGAGGAGCTCACGGACCTCGAGCTCGACGAGCTCCAGGATCTCCTCGTCGTCCACCATGTCGGCCTTGTTCAGGGCGACGACGATGTACGGAACGCCGACCTGGCGGGCCAGGAGCACGTGCTCCTTGGTCTGCGGCATCGGGCCGTCGGTGGCGGCGACCACGAGGATCGCGCCGTCCATCTGCGCGGCACCCGTGATCATGTTCTTGATGTAGTCAGCGTGACCCGGGCAGTCGACGTGCGCGTAGTGACGCGACTCCGTCTGGTACTCGACGTGCGCGATCGAGATCGTGATACCGCGCTGGCGCTCCTCGGGAGCCTTGTCGATCTGGTCGAAGGCCGAGGCCTCGTTCAGGTCCGGGTACGCGTCGTGCAGCACCTTGGTAATGGCGGCCGTGAGGGTCGTCTTACCGTGGTCAATGTGACCGATGGTGCCGATGTTGACGTGCGGCTTAGTCCGCTCGAACTTTGCCTTCGCCACTGAATCCTCCTGCGGAGTGGTTCTGTACGCCTTGCTCATCGGCGCCAGGTGATCTTTGCTGGGATGCCATCCGCCGGGACCCGATCCCTCGGGTTTCGGGGGCTGAGCCCCGGCGACTGGTGTCAAGCCTAAAGCGTGAACTCGGAAGAGTTACTCGCCCTTGGCCTTCGCGATGATCTCCTCGGCGACGTTCCGCGGAACCTCGGCGTAGGAGTCGAACTGCATCGAGTAGCTTGCGCGACCCGAGGTCTTGCTGCGGAGGTCTCCGACGTAGCCGAACATCTCCGAGAGGGGCACGAGGCCCTTCACGACGCGAGCGCCGCTGCGCTCCTCCATGGCCTGAATCTGACCACGGCGGGAGTTGATGTCGCCGATGACCTCACCCATGTAGTCCTCGGGCGTGGTGACCTCGACGGACATCATGGGCTCGAGGATGACCGGCGAAGCCTTCCGCGCGGCCTCCTTGAAGGCCTGCGAACCGGCGATCTTGAACGCGAGCTCGGAGGAGTCGACCTCGTGGTAGCCACCGTCGAGAAGGATGACGCGGACGCCGGTCATCTCGTAGCCGGCCAGGATGCCGAACTGCATGGCCTCCTGCGCACCCGCGTCGACCGAAGGGATGTACTCCTTCGGGATGCGGCCACCGGTGACCTTGTTCACGAACTCGTACGAGGCGTCGCCGTCCGTGATCGGCTCGATCGCGATCTGCACCTTGGCGAACTGACCGGTACCACCGGTCTGCTTCTTGTGGGTGTAGTCCACGCGCTCGACGGTCTTGCGGATCGTCTCGCGGTACGCGACCTGCGGCTTGCCGACGTTCGCCTCGACCTTGAACTCGCGACGCATACGGTCGACGAGGATGTCGAGGTGAAGCTCGCCCATACCACCGATGATGGTCTGGCCGGTCTCCTCGTCCGAGTGCACCTGGAAGGAGGGGTCCTCCTCCGCGAGACGCTGGATGGCAACACCCAGCTTCTCCTGGTCACCCTTGGACTTGGGCTCGATGGCGACCTGAATGACCGGCGCCGGGAAGTCCATGGACTCCAGGATGACCGGGTTCTTGTCGTCACACAGCGTCTCACCGGTGGTGGTCTGCTTGAGGCCCATGACGGCGACGATGTCGCCGGCGCCCACCGAGTCGATCTCCTCACGCTTGTTCGCGTGCATGCGGTAGATCTTGCCGATGCGCTCCTTCTTGCCCTTGACGGAGTTCAGCACCGCGGTGCCGGCCTCCAGGCGACCGGAGTAGATCCGGACGAAGGTGAGCTTGCCGAGGTGCGGGTCGCTCGCGATCTTGAACGCGAGGGCCGACAGCGGCTCGTCGTCGGACGGCTTGCGCTTGACGACAAGCTCGGCGTCCTTGACGTCGTGGCCCTCGATGGCCTCGACGTCCAGGGGCGACGGGAGGTAGCGGACGACAGCGTCGAGCAGGGGCTGAACGCCCTTGTTCTTGAACGCGGTGCCACAGAAGACGGGGGTGATCGTCTTCTCGCCGCCACCCTTGCCGGAGGCGATGGTGATACGACGGACAGCCGCGTACAGCTGCTCCTCGGTGGGCTCGACGCCCTCGAGGAAGAGCTCCATGAGCTCCTCGTCGTTCTCCGCGACGGTCTCGACCAGCTTCGCGCGCCACTCGTCGGCGAGCTCGGTGTGCGAGGCCGGGATGTCGACGACGTCGTACATCTCGCCCTTGCTGGCCTCGGCGGACCAGACAAGCGCCTTCATGCGGACCAGGTCGACAACGCCCTGGAAGTCCATCTCGGAGCCGATGGGGAGCTGCATGACGATCGGGACGGCGCCGAGGCGCTCCACGATCATGTCGACGCAGCGGAGGAACTCGGCACCCGTACGGTCGAGCTTGTTGACGAAGCAGATACGCGGCACGCCGTAGCGGTCCGCCTGTCGCCAGACAGTCTCGGACTGGGGCTCGACGCCGGCCACACCGTCGAACACGGTGACAGCACCGTCGAGCACGCGCAGCGAACGCTCCACCTCGACGGTGAAGTCGACGTGACCCGGCGTGTCGATGATGTTGATCGTGTGATCGACATTCTCGAGCGGCCAGTGGCAGGTCGTCGCGGCAGACGTGATCGTGATGCCGCGCTCCTGCTCCTGCTCCATCCAGTCCATCGTGGCAGCGCCGTCGTGGACTTCACCGATCTTGTACGAAACGCCGGTGTAGAACAGGATCCGCTCGGTGGTGGTCGTCTTGCCCGCGTCGATGTGAGCCATGATGCCGATGTTGCGCACCTTGGCAAGGTCAAGCGAAGTGGTAGCCATATCGGCTCAGTCTTCTCTCGGTCTCGATGTGGGTTGCGACTACCAGCGGTAGTGCGCGAAGGCCTTGTTGGACTCGGCCATCTTGTGCGTGTCCTCACGCTTCTTGACGGCCGCACCGAGGCCGTTCGAGGCGTCGAGGAGCTCGTTCATGAGGCGCTCGGTCATGGTCTTCTCGCGACGGGCGCGGGAGTAACCGACGAGCCAGCGGAGGGCCAGCGTGGACGCGCGGCCCGGCTTGACCTCGATCGGCACCTGGTAGGTGGCGCCACCGACACGGCGGGACTTGACCTCGAGGGCCGGCTTGACGTTCTCCAGCGCGCGCTTCAGCGTGATGACGGGGTCCTGGCCGGTCTTCTCACGAAGACCCTCCATGGCGCCGTACACGATGCGCTCGGCGGTGGAACGCTTGCCGTCCAGCAGGATCTTGTTGATCAGCGAGGTGACAAGAGGAGAGCTGTAGACCGGGTCGATGATGACCGGGCGCTTCGGGGCGGGGCCCTTACGAGGCATTCTTACTTCTCCTTCTTGGCGCCGTAGCGGCTGCGAGCCTGCTTACGGTTCTTGACGCCCTGCGTGTCGAGGGAACCGCGGATGATCTTGTAGCGAACACCCGGCAGGTCCTTCACACGGCCACCACGCACGAGCACGATGGAGTGCTCCTGCAGGTTGTGACCCTCACCCGGGATGTAGGCCGTGACCTCGATGCCGGAGGTCAGACGCACACGCGCGACCTTACGGAGGGCCGAGTTCGGCTTCTTCGGGGTGGTCGTGAACACACGCGTGCAGACGCCGCGACGCTGAGGGGAACCCTCGAGTGCGGGCGTCTTGTTCTTCTCGACCTTGTCCTGCCGGCCCTTCCGGACCAGCTGCTGGATCGTAGGCACTACTTCTCCGGTTTCTGTGTGCCGTCGGTGAAACTAACCTGGAACATTCGCCGACCCACGCGGTCGGGTGTGTCGAATCTCGCGAGCCCTTCCGCCGAGGCGGAGAAGGCGCGGATCACGGTGGCCGATATATGACTCGCCTTGCGGTTGAGGACACGCACGCGAGCCCAGGCACACCCCAGGCACAAGGCTTGAGCGTACCTATCGCATGGACTCCGGTCAAAACAAATGCCCACGCGCACGCGGTCCCGGCCGGGGAGGGCCGGGACCAGGCAAGATCACATCGGGCGAGGGCCGGTCCGGGGCGGGACCGGGGTGGATCCCGGGCGGGACCGGGGTCAGTCCCGGGCCGTGCGGCGGGGTTCGGGGGCCTCGGCGGACCCCTCCGCCTCCGTGTCGGGCTCCAGGAACTGGTTCACGACCTTGACGAAGACGCCCATCCGGTCGTCGGGGACGCCCAGCCAGCGCGCGAAGTCCTCCATCGAGGGCTGCCAGTCGCTCGGCGGCAGCAGATCCGCCGCCATCGGAAGCTCCTCCGGGCTCACCCGGCCGGACCGGATCAGCATGTCGCGGACCGAGACCCCGAGCAGCGGGGCGATCCTGCGCATGGTCTCCAGGTCGGGCATGCTCTGCCGCTGCAGCAGGCGCGTCACGGCAGCCCGGTGCACCCCGGCCTCGTCCGCGATCCGGGACTTGCCGCCGCCGCGCGGGCTGTCGATGTCGTAGCCGCGCTGTCGCATCAGGCCTTCGACCCAGCCTGCGAACTCATCCAGCCCACGAGTGGTCATGTACAGCTCCTCACTCCACTCCTCCAGGCGCTCAACTCTAGCGTGCTTGCGCGCACAGAATTACTTGGTTTCGAGTACGCAACGTGTCGAAACGATGAAGGTCGCTCCCGGGGTGCCCCACAAAACTTGTTGCGCGCCCGCACGCAACATGTAACTCTGGCTCGCCGCCGCACTCGTCGGCCCCCTGAGCCCCAACGGCCCCATCGGTCCCATGGAGTTCGGGGTGCCCCGGACCGTGGAGAACCTCTTGTCCCAGCCCGACCCCACCCCCTGGCAGGCCGCCGCCGCGTGCGCCGACCTCTCCCCGTCCGTCGTCTTCGCCCGCCGCGCCAATCAGGCGGCCCCGGCGCTGCGCGCCTGCGCCGGCTGCCCCGTCCGCCGCGAGTGCGAGACGGCGGTGGCACCCGCCGAGAGCTACTTCGACGGCGTCTGCGCGGGCCGCCTCTGGCGCAACGGGCGCCCGGCGGACGCGGCCCGCGTGGCGAAGGCCGTCGCCCTCGCCCCGACGCTCACCCGGAGCGGCCGCCGTGGCTGACCGCACGCCCGCCCTCGCTTCCGTCGAGCTCGTGCTGCGCGACATCGCGCTCTGGACCGCCTCCCTCGTACGCCAGTTCCCCGAGCTGTCCGAAGAGCTCGCGCCCGGCCGCCGCGGCCCCGCCGGGAGCGCCCCGGCCCCCTCCCCCGCGGGCCGTGACGAGCAGATCCGCGAGGAGCGCCGCGAGGCGCTGCTCCTCCAGCAGCGGCACGGCCTCTCCGTGCCCGGCCACGGCGCCGCCCCGATCCGGCTGCACGTCTCCGACGCGATCCGCGACATCACCGACGGGGTGGTGGAGCTGGAGGAGGCCGTGTGCGCCCGGCTCGCGCTGCCCCGGCCGCCCCGCGCCGGGGTGATCGACCGGCTCCGCCGGGTCGTGGGACTCCTCGACGCGGTCGCCGCCGACCCGGACCTCGCCCGGCACGTACGGGACGAGATCCGCCGGATGGCCCGGCGCTGCGCTCGGACGCTGGGCGACTCGGAGACCGTCGTACGGGTGTCGGGCCGCTGCCCCTGGTGCGACTCGGTGTCGCTGCGGGCCTTCCCCGACCGGCGCGCGGTGCTCTGTGTGAACCCGGCCTGCGTGTGCACGGACGAGGCGTGCGGCTGCCAGGACGACCCCTCCTACCGGCACCTGTGGCCGGAGCGGGAGTGGGCGGAGCTCGCGGCCGCCTCCGGCTCCCGCACCGAGGAGATCGAGGCGGCGATGGACGACCCGAAGGAGGCCTCGTGCTGAGCTCGCCCGTCCTGCCGGCCCTGATCCCCGGACCGTTGGCCGCCGAGGAGGCCGGCGTCGCCCCCGCGACCATCCGCAAGTGGGTCCAGCTCGGGCATCTGCGGGCCGCCGGAAAGACGGGCCGGGCCCAGCTCTTCCGCCTGGAGGACGTGTTCGCCGCCGAGCGCGTGGCCCGCCGCCGTCCCCGTACCGCCTGACTCCCCGTCGTACGAGAAGCGCCCCCCGTCCGTGAAGGACGGGGGGCGCTTTCTCGTGCCGCGCCTCGTGCCGCTCCTCATGCCTCCAGGAAGCGGTGGAGCGAGTCCGTGAAGGCGGCGGTGAAGCGGTCGCGGGTCTCCTCGGGGACGCGGTCGAGGGAGAGATAGGGGTTGAGGTCCTCCAGCTCGACGAGGAGCAGCTCGCCGTCGGGGGCGCGGCAGGCGTCCACGCGCTGGATGCCGTGGTCGAGGGTGTTCCAGTCGACGAAGCGGCGGGCGAAGGCGAGGTCGTCCTCGGTGGGTTCGTACGTCTCCAGGACCCAGCGGCGTGAGGGGTCGGGGGCGTGGAGGGCGTACTGGAAGAGGTCGTCGACGAAGTAGAAGGAGACCTCGTACCGGAAGTCGATGCGCGGCTGGACGAGGAGGCCGTCGTACGCGAGGCCGGCGAGCTCCTCGTACGCGAGGAAGCGCAGGCCTATCGAGTCGGCGCCGGCCTTGGGCTTGACCGCGTACTCGGCGGCGGCGGGCAGCCGGTGGAGGTCCTCGGGCCGGTCGACGGTGGGGATGACCGGGTATCCGGCGGCGGTCAGGTCGAGCAGGTACTGCTTGCCGGCCATGTCGCCGCGGCCGTGGAGCGGGTTGTAGACGCGGGTGCCCTCGGCGAGGGCGCGCTCACGGAAGGCGTCGTACTCCTTCTGGTAGCCGATGACCGGGCCGCTGTTGCGTACGACGACGGCGTCGAAGCCGCCCATGAGGGCGGCGGCGTCGAGCGGGTGGCAGAGCGCCAGGTCGAAGCTCTCGCGCAGCCGGGCGGTGAGGTGGATGTCCTCGTCGCAGTAGCGCCGTCCGCGGGCCGGGTAGGCGAGGTCGGTGACGTACAGGAGGCGGGGGCGGGCGGCGGGCACGGGGCGGCTCCTCTTTCGGTGGCCGCCAACCTATCGGGCACGCGTGCGGACCTGCACGGGAGGACGTCGGGCGGGGGCGTACCGAGGGCGTACGGAGGGGCGCGCGGAGGAACAGGCGGAGGGACATCCAGAACTAGTTGCGTGCGCGCACGCTCTCTGTCACAGTTGGTGCAGCGGCGGAGCTGCGCCCGAACGACGGGCGGCGGCTTCGCCGTTCGCCGTCCGGGCGCGCTGCCGCGCACCGCCCCCTCCCGCCGGAGCGCCCCGGGCGGCACCCCGTCCCGCACCCTCTCCCGAGGAGAACCCGTCATGACCACTCCCCCGAGTGCTTTCCCGGACGTCGAGAAGCTGGTCGTCGACGTCCTCAAGGCCGACCCGGCCCTGGCCGGCGCGACCATCGCGGTCAACGCGCCGGCCGGCTTCGACGGCACCCAGGCCGCCGTCCTGGTCAACCGCCGCGGCGGCGCCTGGATCGGCGACCTGCACGTCGACATGCCGCTGATCGAGTTCGAGGTGTACGGGCCGACCAAGAACGCCGCCCACGTCCTCGCCAACGGCGCCCGCCGGGCCCTGCTCGCCACCATCGGCAAGCAGATCGGCGCCGGCAACGTCGTCCACGACGTCGAGGAGCAGGACGGGCCGCGCTGGCTGCCCGACTACCTCTACCGGGGCGCCAACCGATACCTGTGCGTCATCCGCCTCTCCCTGAGCGTGTTCTAGCCGCTCGCCGCGGGGTTCCGCGCCCCGCACCGAGCGCCCCCGGGCGCTCGCCCCACAGACCAGGCCTCGCCGTCCGGCGGGGCCTTTGCCGTACCCGGATCCCACACCGGGACGGCGCCCTCACCCATCACAAGGAGAGATCCACCATGGCAGGAAACAACTCGGCCGAGATCCGCGTCGCCGGCACCGGCAAGCTCTACGTGGCCGACGCCGGCTCCGCCGCCCCGACCACCTTCGGCGCCGACGCCGCGGCCGACTGGACCGGTGCGGGCTGGAAGGACCTCGGCTTCACGACCGGCGACGGCGTGACCTTCGCCAAGAAGGACAAGCTGGAGCCGATCGACTCGTGGCAGTCGGTCTCCCCGGTGCACTTCATCTACTCCAGCCGTGACCTCTCGCTGAAGTTCTCCATGCTCCAGTTCAACGAGCTGACGCTGCCCTTCTTCATGGGCGGCGGCAAGGTCGAGGCCGAACCGGCCGCGTCCACGGAGACCTACAAGTACGAGATCGCCGAGCGTCCGTTCGCGGACGTGCGCGCCCTCGGCCTGGAGTTCACCGACGTCAAGGCCGGTGGCGCCACCGCGGTCACGTACCGCTTCATCATCCCGCGCGGCCAGGTCACCGCGTCCGACGACATCAAGCTGGCCCGCAAGGCCGCGTCCACGCTGGGCGTGACCTTCACGGCCATGTCGCAGGGCGACGGCAAGCCGCTGGCGACCTTCCTCATGAAGGACAGCCAGTACGGCACGGCCGTCTGATCCGTCCTGCCCCGGGGGGGGGGGGGGGGGGGGGGGGGGGGGGGCCCCCCCCCCCCCCCCCCCCCCCCCCCCAAAAAAAAAAAAGAAAAAGAGCAAGGGTGGACCCGGCCAAAGCAGAAAGAGGG
>NZ_JBVHZJ010000071.1:0-43462 GCF_055574655.1 Streptomyces sp. NPDC029956
GTCACCGGACACCCCACCGACGGCACCCACCTCGACGCCACCTACTGGTGCCGCAACCTCCGCGAAACCGTCCGCTTCGACCAAGCCCTCAACCAGCTCCTCCAAGACGGCCACACCACCTTCATCGAAATCAGCGCCCACCCCGTCCTCGCCATCCCCCTCACCGACGCCGCCGCACCCCACAACGGCATCATCACCGCCACCCTCACCCGCAACCACGGCACCCTCCACCGCTTCCACCACCACCTCACCCACCTCCACACCCACGGCCACACCTGGACCCCCACCACCACCAACACCACCCCCACCCCCGCCAACCTCCCCACCTACCCCTTCCAACACGAACACTTCTGGACCGAGATCCTGGGCGGCGCCCACAACGTGGCGGCCGCCGGTCTCGGCACGGCCGAGCACCCGCTGCTCAAGGCCGAGGTGGATCTGCCCGATTCCGGTGGCGCCCTGCTGACAGGTCGGCTCGCGCAGCGGAGTCAGCGCTGGCTCGGTGACCATCGGGTGATGGGCTCGGTGCTGCTGCCCGGTACCGCCTTCGTCGAACTGGCGATCCAGGCGGGCAACCACGTCGGCTGCGGGCACCTGGAAGAGCTCACCCTGCAGGCCCCGCTCCCGCTGCCCGCCCAGGGCGGCGTGCAGGTCCAGGTCGTCGTCGGGGAGGAGGCCGAGAACGGCAGCCGGCCGGTGAAGATCTTCTCCCGCTGGGAGGACGCCGGTCCGACGGAGGGGTGGTCGCACCACGCCACCGGTCGTCTCGGCCGCGAACTGCCCGTGGCTTCCTTCGAGCTGTCGCAGTGGCCCCCGGCCGGGGCCGAGGCCGTTCCGCTCGACGGCTTCTACGCGCAGCTGGTGGAGGCGGGGCTCGAGTACGGACCGGTGTTCCAGGGTCTCGGAGCGGTGTGGCGGAAGGACGGCGAGGTCTTCGCGGAGGTCGCGCTGCCCGAGAAGCAGCACGCCGACGCCGTCCGGTTCGGCCTGCACCCGGCCCTGCTCGACGCGGTGCTCCACGCCGCCGGTTTCGGCCCGCTGACGGCCGAGCCCGGCAAGCCGTGGCTTCCGTTC
Source organism: Streptomyces sp. NPDC029956 (assembly GCF_055574655.1). Classification (NCBI taxonomy): domain Bacteria; kingdom Bacillati; phylum Actinomycetota; class Actinomycetes; order Kitasatosporales; family Streptomycetaceae; genus Streptomyces; species Streptomyces sp. NPDC029956. Next base: position 1,075 of record NZ_JBVHZJ010000071.1, read on the forward strand.
TCCTGGTCGGGCGTCACCCTGCACGCCGTGGGTGCCACGGCCGTACGGGCCAGGATCACCTCCGACGAGGACGGCTCCGTGCGGGTCGAGCTGGCCGACCTGTCGGGCAGCCCGGTCGCCTCGATCACGTCGCTGGTGGCCCGTCAGATGTCCGGTCGGCAGCTGACGGACGCGGGATCGGGTTCGCTGTACCGGCTGGCCTGGTCCCCCGTCACCGCCGGTGACGCCCTCGCCGACGCCGCGAGCGCGGTGGTCGGGCACGGTTCCGGCGACTTCGCGGCGGCACTGCGGACGGCGGGCTGGGAGTGCGAGGCCTTCGAGGACCTCGCGGCGCTGTCGGCGCACGCGGAAGAGACGGGCGCGGTTCCCCGGACGGTCTTCGCACCGTTCCTGGCCCCCCGTTCGGAGGACGGGACGCCCGCCGGCTCGCCGTTCGAGCCGACGGCGGCGCACACGGCGGCGCGTGAGGCGCTGCTGCTCGCGCAGGCCTGGGCCGAGGAGAGCCGTTTCCCCTCCGCCAGGCTCGTACTGGTGACCCAGGGGGCGGTGGCCGCCGGCGCGGAGCCGTCCGACCTCGCGGGTGCCACCGTGTGGGGTCTGGTGCGTTCCGCCCAGTCGGAGCACCCGGGCCGGTTCACTCTGGTCGACCTGGACGGTGCCCTCGACCTGGACGACGCCCTCGACGCGGCGAGCGCCTGTGAGTCGCTGGCGGGTGCCCCGGTCGAGGAGGAGCAGCAGCTCGCCCTGCGGGACGGTGCCTGGCTCGCCCCTTCGCTCGCCGTGGCTCCCCGCGAGCCGCTGACCGTGCCCGCCGGCGAGCCGGCATGGCAGCTGACGCCGGGTGCCGGCGGCCTCGACGCCCTCTCGCCGGCCCCGTTCCCGCAGGCCCTCGCGCCGCTGGCCGCAGGTCAGGTGCGCATCTCGGTGCGCGCGGCGGGACTGAACTTCCGCGACGTGCTGATCGCGCTGGGTACGTATCCGGACGCGGGGCACATCGGCAGCGAGGCGGCCGGTGTGGTGACCGAGGTCGCTCCCGATGTGACCGGTCTGGCGCCGGGCGACCGGGTGCTCGGCATGGTCGACCGTTCGTTCGGCCCGGTGGCCGTGGCCGACGCGCGGATGCTCGTACCGATGCCGGAGGGCTGGTCGTTCGAGCAGGCCGCCGCCGTGCCCATCGCGTATCTGACCGCCTACTACGGTCTGGTGGACCTCGCCGGGCTCCGGGCCGGTGAGAAGGTGCTCGTGCACGCCGCCGCCGGTGGTGTGGGTACGGCCGCCGTCCGCATCGCACGGCACCTCGGGGCCGAGGTCTACGGCACCGCGAGCCCCGGCAAGCACGCGACGCTGCGGGCCGCGGGCTTCGACGACGCGCACCTGTCCTCGTCCAGGACCCTGGACTTCGAGGAGGAGTTCCTCCGGGCGACCTCCGGTGACGGCGTCGACGTCGTACTGGACTCGCTGGCCGGGGAGTTCGTGGACGCTTCGCTGCGCCTGCTGCCGCGCGGTGGCCGCTTCGTCGAGATGGGCAAGGCCGACGTCCGCGACGCCGCTCAGGTGGCGCGGGACCACGAAGGTGTCTCCTACCGGGCGTTCGACCTGATCGAGGCGGGACCCGAGCGGCTCGGTGAGATGCTCGCCGAGGTCGTGGCCCTGCTGGAGAGCGGCGCCCTCGAACCGCTCCCCCTGCGCAGCATGAGCCTGCGCAACGCTCCCGAGGCCTTCCGGCTGCTCGCCCAGGCGCGGCAGGTCGGCAAGCTGGTGCTGACGGTGCCGCGGGGCATGGACCCCGACGGCACGGTGCTGCTCACCGGTGCCACCGGCGCGATCGGCTCCCTGCTCGCCCGCCGTCTGGTGGAGGAGTACGGGATCCGGCACCTGCTGCTGACCAGCCGTCGCGGCGCGGACGCGGCGGGCGCCGCCGAGCTGGACGCCGAACTGACGGCGCTCGGGGCCGAGGTCCGGATCGTGGCCTGCGACGCGGCCGACCGGGACAGGCTGGCGGAGGTGCTCGCCGGGGTGGATCCGGCGCACCCGCTGACCGCGGTGATCCACTCGGCCGGTGTGCTCGACGACGGTGTGCTCGAGTCGCTGACGCCCGAACGACTGGCCACCGTGATGCGCCCCAAGGTGGACGGGGCGTGGAACCTGCACGAGCTGACCCGGGACGCCGACCTCGCCGCCTTCGTCCTGTTCTCCTCGATGGCGGGCACCGTGGGTTCGGCGGGTCAGGCCAACTACGCCGCCGCGAACGTCTTCCTGGACACGCTCGCGCAGTACCGCCGGGGCCTGGGGCTGCCGGCGCACTCGCTGGCCTGGGGGCCCTGGGACCTGCGGGGCACCAGCGCCATGATGGAGGGGATCGACGACAACGACCTGGCCCGGATCTCCGGGACGGGCATCGTGCTGCTGCCGCCGCGGGACGGGCTCGCGCTCTTCGACGCGGCACTGTCCTCGCCGGAGCCGGCGACCGTCCAGGTGAAGTGGGACTTCCGGCAGCTGCGGGCGCGCGCCGCGGCCGGCGCGCTGCCGCCTGTGCTGCGCTCCGTGGCGGGTGGGATCGCCCGGCGGACCGCCTCGGGCTCGCCCGTCTCCGGGGGCGACGCCGGGCTGCGCGTCCGGCTGGCCGGTCTGCCCGCCGACGAGGCGCGGCGGCAGGTGCTCGATCTCGTACGTACGCAGGCCGCCGCCGTGCTGGGGCACTCCGGCCCGAACGCCGTCGAACCGGGCACGGCCTTCCAGACCCTCGGCTTCGACTCGCTGACCTCGGTGGACCTGCGCAACCGGCTCGGTGTCGCCACCGGTCTCCACCTGCCGGCGACGCTGGTCTTCGACTACCCGACGCCGCAGGTGCTGGCCGGGCACATCGCCGACGAACTGCTGGACACCCGGCAGGAGGTACGGGCGGTGACCGCGGCGGCGGACGCCGCGGACGACCCGGTCGTGATCGTGGGGATGGCCTGCCGCTACCCGGGCGGCATCACCGACCCGGACAGCCTCTGGGACCTGGTCGCCGAGGGCCGCGAAGGCATCTCGGAGTTCCCCTCGGACCGTGGCTGGGCCCTCGCCGACGAGGCGGACTACCTGCGGGCGGGCGGTTTCGTCCACGAGGCGGGCGACTTCGATCCGGCGTTCTTCGGCATCAGCCCGCGTGAGGCGCTGGCCATGGACCCGCAGCAGCGGCTCCTTCTGGAGACCACCTGGGAGACGCTGGAGCGGGGCGGGATCGAGCCGGCCGCATTGCGCGGCACCTCGGTCGGCGTGTTCGTCGGCGGTGCGTCCACCGGGTACGGCACGGACGCGGACCTGGCCCGCGCCGGGGTCCAGGGCCACATGATGACCGGCGTCTCCAGCAGTGTGATGTCCGGCCGGCTGGCCTATGTGTTCGGCCTCGAGGGGCCCGCGGTGACCGTGGACACGGCGTGCTCGTCCTCGCTGGTCGCCCTGCACCTCGCCGCGCAGGCCGTACGTTCCGGGGAGTGCTCCCTGGCGCTGGCCGGCGGTGTGCAGGTGATGGTGAACCCCGCGGTGTTCGACGAGTTCGACAAGCAGAAGGGCCTGGCGTCGGACGCGCGGTGCAAGCCGTTCGCGGAGGCCGCCGACGGCACCGGCTTCGCCGAGGGCGTCGGCATGCTGCTCGTGGAGCGGCTGTCGGACGCACGGCGCAACGGGCACCAGGTGCTCGCGGTGGTCCGGGGCAGCGCCGTCAACTCCGACGGCGCGTCGAACGGCCTGACCGCCCCCAACGGCCCTTCGCAGCAGCGCGTCATCCGCCAGGCGCTCGCCAACGCGGGACTCGAACCGTCCGAGGTCGACGCCGTCGAGGCGCACGGCACCGGCACCAGGCTGGGCGACCCGATCGAGGCACAGGCCCTGCTGGCCACGTACGGCCAGGACCGACCCGAGGACCGGCCCCTCTACCTCGGTTCCATCAAGTCGAACATCGGCCACACCCAGTCGGCCGCGGGTGTCGCGGGCATCATCAAGATGGTGCAGGCCATGCGGCACGGAACGCTGCCGCGGACCCTGCACGTGGACGAGCCGTCCACGCACGTCGACTGGACCTCGGGAGCCGTCTCGCTGCTCACCGAGAGCCGGCCGTGGGAGAACGACGGGCGGCCCCGCCGCGCGGCCGTCTCCTCGTTCGGCGTGAGCGGCACCAACGCGCACATCCTGCTGGAGCAGGCTCCGGCCGAACCGGCGCGTGCCGCCGGGGGGCCGGCCCCCTTCGAGGCGCTGCCCTGGGTGATCTCGGCCAGATCGGGCGAGGCGCTGCGGTCGCAGGCCGAGCGGCTGCTCACGCACCTCGACACGCACGGGGAGCTTCCGCCGGCGGCCGTCGCCGCCGCCCTGGGTACGGGACGCACCGCCTTCGAGCACCGGGCGGTCGTCGTCGGCTCGGACGGGCCCGGGCTGCGCGCCGGGCTGGGTGCCCTGGTCGCGGGCGAGCCGGCCGCGGGTCTCCTTCAGGGCACCGCGCACGTCTCGGGCAGGACGGTGTTCGTCTTCTCGGGTCAGGGCAGCCAGTGGGACGGCATGGGACGGGCCCTGCTGGAGAGCAGTCCCGCCTTCGCGGAGACCGCGGCCGCCTGTGACGCCGCGTTCGCGCCGCTGATCGGCTGGTCCGTGCTGGAACTGCTGCGGGGCGAACTGCCCGCCGCCGACTACCCGCTGGAGCGGATCGACATCGCCCAGCCGCTGCTGTTCACCATGTTCGTCTCGCTGGCCGCCGTCTGGCGGGAGGCGGGCGTGGAGCCGGACGCGGTGGTGGGCCACAGCCAGGGGGAGGTGTCCGCGGCCGTGGTCGCGGGGGCGCTCACCCTCGAGGAGGGCGTCCGCGTCATCGCGCTGCGCAGCCGGGCGCTGCACCGCGACGGCGGCGGCGGGGAGATGGCCTTCGTCGACCTGCCGCTGGCCGAGGTCCTGGAGCGGTCGGCCGGCTACGGCGACCGGATCGCGATCGCCGCGGTGAACGCCCCGCGTTCCGTGGCGGTGTCGGGCGACACGGAGGCCGTGCTCGACCTCCTGATGGACCTCGACGACGACGACGTGTCGTGCGGCCGGCTGCACTCCTCCTGCGCCTCGCACAGCAAGCACATGGACCGGCTGCTGCCGGAGCTCCAGGCGCAGCTGGACGACCTTGTTCCGCGCGACAGCCACGTGGCGTTCTACTCCACGGTGACCGGTGCGCCGGTCGCCGGGCACGAGCTGGACGCCGCGTACTGGAGCCGCAACCTGCGGGAGACGGTGCGTTTCGAGGACTCCGTACGCGCGCTGCTCGCCGACGGGCACTCCGTCTTCGTGGAGGTATCCCCTCACCCGGCCCTGATGATGGGCGTGCAGGACACCATCCAGGACGCCGGCGCCGACGCCGTGGCGGTGGGCACCCTGCGGCGCGGTGAGGGCGGCCGCGACCGCTTCGTCCACTCGCTGGCCGAGGTGTTCGTCCACGGTGCCGGGGTGGACTGGGCGCCGCTCCTCCCGGACACCGTACGGGCCGAGGTGCCCACCTACGCCTTCCAGCGGCAGCGCTACTGGCTGTCGCCCCGGGCGACCGCGAGGGACGCGGGCGCCGTCGGCCAGGGGGTCCTGGACCACGCCCTGCTGGCCGCCGAGGTCGTGTCCCCGCGGTCCGGGTCGATCGTCCTCACCGGCAGGCTCTCGCAGGCCGCGCAGCCCTGGCTGGGCGACCACCGGGTGCACGGGAGCGCGGTGCTGCCCGGCAGCGCGTTCGTCGAGCTGATGAGCAAGGCCGGTGACCGGTCGGGCGCCGGCCGGGTCGGGGACCTCGTGCTGCACACCCCGCTGGTGCTGCCGGACACCGAGGACGGCAGGCCCGCCACCGGCGTACAGCTCCAGGTGATCGTCGGTGAGGAGACCGAGTCGGGGACCCGTCCGGTCGAGGCCTTCTCCCGCAGGGAGAACGCCGCTCCGGAGGAGGACTGGACGCACCACGCCTCGGGCACCCTGACCGGTGCGGCCGACCGCGCCCCCGGCTTCGACCTGGCGGCCTGGCCGCCGCCGAAGGCCCGGGTCGTCGAGGTCGACGCGCTCTACGAGCGGCTCGCGCAGAGCGGTCTGGAGCACGGCCCCTCCTTCCGGGCCGTGCGGGCCGCGTGGCAGGACGGCGACGACCTCTTCGCCGAGGTCGAACTCGCGCGGGAACTGCACGCGGACGTCGACGGCTTCACCCTGCACCCGGCGCTGCTGGACGCCGCCCTGCACGTGGGGTGGTTCGCCGCGGCCGGTTCCGGGGAGCTGCCCCCGGCTCCCGAGCTGGTACGGGGGGCCGAGCTGTACGCCCGGGGCGCCACCGTCGTACGGGTGCGGATCAGCGGGCGGACGGAGGACACGTTCGGCGTCGAGATCGCCGACGAGTCCGGTAGGCCGGTCGCGTCGATCGAGGCGCTGACCTCGCGGGGCATCGAGGCCGAACGGCTCGCCGGCCCCGGAACGCTCCAGGACGGCGCCCTCTATCGGGTGGACTGGCTCCCCGTCCCGTCGGCGAAGCCCGGCGTCCCGGTCCGCTGCGCGGTCGTGGGCGCCCCGGACGGGACGCCGGCCGCCCTGGAAGGGGCCGGCTGGGCCGTCGAGACGCACACCGGCTTCGAGGCGCTCGCCGAGGCCGCCGAGGACGGGGCCGGGGTCCCGGCCACCGTCTTCGTCCCCGCGGCGCAGGACGCGTCGGACGATCCGCTCGCGGACGTCCGCGAGCTCACCTCGTCGGTGCTGTCGACGCTGCACTCCTGGCTCGCCGAACCCCTTTTCGCTTCTTCCCGGCTCGTCCTGGTCACCCGGGGTGCGGTCGACACGGGCACGGGAGCGCCCGGCCTCGCCGCCGCCGCCGTGTGGGGCCTGGTCCGTTCGGCTCAGTCCGAGCATCCCGGCCGCTTCGCCCTGCTGGACCTGCCGGACACGCCCGACGCGTGGGAACTGCCCGCCGGCGCGCCGTTCGAGACCGAGCCGCAGCTCGCGCTGCGGGCGGGCGAACCGCTCGCACCCCGGCTCGTCCCGGCGACCGACGGCGCGGAGCCGGCGCCCGACGCCCGCCCGCTGGATCCGGCCGGAACGGTGCTCGTCACCGGCGGCACCGGAACGCTGGGCGCGCTGGTGGCCAGGCACCTGATCACCGCGCACGGGATACGCCGTCTCGTGCTGACCAGCCGGCGCGGCCCGGACGCGCCCGCCGCGGCCGGGCTCCGCTCGGAGCTGGCCGAACTCGGCGCGGACGTCCGGATCGTCGCCTGTGACACGGCGGACCGGGCGGCCGTGGCGGAGGTGCTGGCCGGGATCGACCCGTCGTACCCGCTGACCGGCGTGGTGCATCTGGCGGGCACCCTGGACGACACCGTCGTCGAATCGCTCACCCCGGAGCGCATGGACACCGTCCTGCGGCCGAAGGCCGACGGCGCCTGGCACCTGCACGAGCTGACCCGGGACCTGCCCCTGGCCGCGTTCGTCCTCTTCTCGTCCATGGCCGGCACGCTCGGCGCGGCCGGCCAGGGCAACTACGCCGCCGCGAACGTGTTCCTGGACGCGCTCGCCCGGCACCGGCGGTCCCAGGGCCTGCCCGCCCACTCGCTCGCCTGGGGATTCTGGGCGCAGACCAGTGAACTCACCGCGGAGCTCGGCGCGAACGACCTCGCGAGGATGGCGAAGGCGGGCGTCCTGCCGCTCGCGTCCCCGCGGGGACTCGCGCTGTTCGACGCCGCTCTCGACCGGCCGGAGCCGGTGCTGCTGCCGACCCGTTGGGAGTCGCGCCGCCTCCGGGCGCACGCCGCCGCCGGCACCCTGCCGCCGGTGCTGCGCGGGCTGGCCGGCGCCGTCGTCCGCAGGACCGTCGCGGCCGCCGGGACCGGCACGGTCGACTCGGGGCTGCTGGGCCGGCTCGCCGGGCTGAACCCCGCCGAGGAACTCGCCGTGCTGGTCGACCTGGTGCGCTCCCACGCGGCCGCCGTGCTCGGCGCGGCTTCCGCGGCCTCCGTCGACGAGAACAAGGCCTTCAAGGAGTTCGGCTTCGACTCGCTGACCGCCGTCGAACTGCGCAACCGACTGGGCGGGGCGACCGGGCTCACCCTGCCGTCCACCCTGATCTTCGACTACCCGACGCCCGCCGTGCTCGCCGCCCATCTGCGCGACGAGGTGACCGGGGCACGGTCGACGGCAGCCCCGGTGGCGGCGGCCGGCTCCCGGGACGCCGATGATCCGATCGTGATCGTCGGCATGGCCTGCCGCTATCCGGGCGGGATCGCCGACCCCGACGGCCTGTGGGACCTGGTCGCCTCCGGCGGGGACGGGGTCTCGGCCTTCCCCGAGGACCGTGGCTGGGACCTGGACAACCTGTACGACCCGGACCCGGACAACCCGGGGACCTCGTACACCCGTGAGGGCGGTTTCCTCTACGAGGCGGCGGAGTTCGACGCGGCGTTCTTCGGCATCAGCCCGCGTGAGGCGCTGGCGATGGACCCGCAGCAGCGGCTCCTGCTCGAAGCCTCGTGGGAGACGCTGGAGCTGGCCGGCATCGACCCGTCGTCCCTGCGGGGCAGCCGGACGGGCGTGTTCGTCGGAAGCATCAGCCAGGACTACGTGTCCGGTGTGGCGAAGGCACCCGACGAGGTGCAGGGCCACCTGATGACCGGCAACACCAGCAGCGTGGTCTCGGGCCGGGTCGCGTACACCATGGGTCTGGAAGGTCCCGCGGTGACGGTGGACACGGCGTGCTCGTCCTCGCTGGTCGCCCTGCACCTCGCCGCGCAGGCCGTACGTTCCGGGGAGTGCTCCCTGGCGCTGGCCGGCGGTGTCACGGTGATGGCGACACCGGCGACGTTCATCGGGTTCTCCCGTCAGCGGGGCCTGTCACCGGACGCGCGGTGCAAGGCGTTCGCGGAGGCCGCCGACGGCACCGGCTTCGCCGAGGGCGTCGGCATGCTGCTCGTGGAGCGGCTGTCGGACGCGCGGCGCAACGGGCACCGGGTGCTCGCGGTGGTGCGGGGTTCGGCGATCAACCAGGACGGCGCGTCGAACGGCCTGACCGCCCCCAACGGCCCTTCGCAGCAGCGCGTCATCCGCCAGGCGCTCGCCAACGCGGGACTCGAACCGTCCGAGGTCGACGCCGTCGAGGCGCACGGCACCGGCACCAGGCTGGGCGACCCGATCGAGGCACAGGCCCTGCTGGCCACGTACGGCCAGGACCGACCCGAGGACCAGCCCCTCTACCTGGGCTCCATCAAGTCGAACATCGGTCACACCCAGGCCGCGGCGGGTGTCGCGGGCATCATCAAGATGGTGCAGGCCATGCGGCACGGTGTCATGCCGCAGACCCTGCACGTGGACGAGCCGTCCACGCACGTCGACTGGACCTCGGGAGCCGTCTCGCTGCTCACCGAGAGCCGGCCGTGGGAGAACGACGGGCGGCCCCGCCGCGCGGCCGTCTCCTCGTTCGGCATCAGCGGGACGAACGCCCACGTCGTCCTGGAGCAGGCGCAGGAGGCGGAGCCTTCGGACGGGACCGTCCCGGAGCGCACCGGTCTTCCGGTCGTTCCCTGGGTGGTGTCGGGGAAGACGGCCGCGGCGGTACGCGACCAGGCCGCCCGCCTCGTCTCACACCTCCAGCGCCACCCCGACGCCGACCCCCAGGACATCGGCCACGCCCTCGCCACCACCCGCACCCTCTTCGAACACCGCGCCACCGTCACCGGCGAGAACCACACCGAACTCCTCACCGCCCTCACCGCCCTCGCCCACGACGAACCCCACCCCCACATCACCACCGGCCAACCCACCAAGGGCCCCCTCGCCTTCGTCTTCGCCGGCCAAGGCACCCAACACCCCGGCATGGGCCACGACCTCTACACCACCTACCCCGCCTTCGCCACCGCCCTCGACACCATCGCCACCCACCTCGACCCCCTCACCGGCCACTCCCTCCACGACACCCTCTTCACCACCACCGACAACCGCATCAACGACACCCAGCACACCCAACCCGCCCTCTTCGCCTTCGAAGTCGCCCTCCACCGACTCCTCGAAACCTGGGGCATCACCCCCGACTACCTCATCGGCCACTCCATCGGCGAAATCAGCGCCGCCCACATCGCCGGCATCCTCACCCTCCCCGACGCCTGCACCCTCGTCGCCGCACGCGCCCGCCTCATGCAGGCCTGCCGCAACGACGGCGCCATGGTCGCCCTCCAAGCCACCGAAGACGAAGTCCTCCCCCACCTCAACGAACACGTCTCCATCGCCGCCCTCAACGGACCCCGCTCCGTCGTCATCGCCGGCGACGACCACGCCGTCGAACACATCACCCACCACTTCGAAGACCAAGGCCGCAAAACCAAGTGGCTCAACGTCTCCCACGCCTTCCACTCACCCCACATGGACGGCATGCTCCACGAGTTCAAAACCACCCTCGACACCCTCACCTACCACCCCGCCACCACCCCCCTCATCTCCAACCTCACCGGCCAACCCCTCACCACCACCGACGCCGACTACTGGACCCGCCACGTCCGCGAAGCCGTCCGCTTCGCCCACGGCATCCACACCCTCCACACCCTCGGCGTCACCACCTACCTCGACCTCGGCCCCGACGGCACCGCCGCCGCCATGACCACCAACTCCCTCCCCGACAACACCACCGCCCACATCATCACCACCCACCGCACAAACCAGCCCCCCACCCACACCCTCACCCACGCACTCACCCGCCTCATCACCACCGGCACCACCCCCCACTGGAACACCTACTACAACCCCCACCACACCACCCCCCACCCCCTCCCCACCTACGCCTTCCAACACCACCGCTACTGGCTCCCCGCCACCCAGAACACCCACAACACCACCGACCTCACCACCGCCGGACTCACCCCCACCCACCACCCCCTCCTCGCCGCCACCCTCGAACTCCCCCACAACAACGGACACCTCCTCACCGGACGCCTCTCCCTCACCACCCACCCCTGGCTCGCCCACCACGCGGTCATGGGGTCCGTGCTGTTCCCGGGGACCGCGTTCGTCGAACTCGCCGTCCAGGCGGGTGACCTGGTCGGCTGCGGCCACGTGGAGGAGCTCACCCTGCAGGCGCCGCTGATCCTCCCCGAGCGCGGCGGAGTCAACGTGCGGCTCTCCGTGGGACCGGCCGACGAGAACGGCCGGCGCCCGCTCACCGTCGCCTCGCAGGCCGAGGACGGGATCTGGGTGCAGCACGCCGAAGCGGTCCTCACCGCCGCCGCGACCGAGCCGGCCATGGCACCCGACTGGACGGTCTGGCCGCCCAAGGGCGCCGAACCCGTGTCCATCGACGGGTTCTACGACCACTCGGCCGAGGCCGGCTTCGCGTACGGAAGCGTCTTCCAGGGGCTGCGCGCGGTGTGGCGCGACGGCGACGACGTCCTGGCGGAGGTCGCGCTCCCCGAGGAACACCAGGAAGCCGCGGGCGAGTTCGGCCTGCACCCGGCCCTCCTCGACGCGGGCCTCCACTCGGTCGGACTGACCAAGGCCATGGGCGAGCAGGCCATGCTGCCCTTCGCCTGGAACGGAGTCACCCTGTACGCGGTCGGTGCCTCGGCCCTGCGGCTGCGGCTGACCCCGACCGGTGCCGACGGCACCGTCTCGGTGGACATCGCCGACGTCGCGGGACGCCCGGTCGCCCGCATCGAGGAACTCATCCTCCGGCCGGTCAGCCAGGAGAAGATCTCCGCCCGGCGCACCTCCGCCGGCGGCTCGCTCCACCGGGTGGACTGGACGGCCGCGCCGCGGCTCGCCGCACCGGCCCCCGACACCTCGTACGCCTCCCTCGGGGAACCGCTCGTCGACGGCCCCGCCTACCCGGACCTCGCGGCGCTCCGGGACGCGGTGACGGCCGGGACACCCGTACCGGACCTGGTGTTCGTCGCCTGCCCGGCGGAGCCCGGCGACGTCCCCTCGGCCACGCGGGCCGCCACGGGCCGCGCGCTGCGGCTGGCCCAGGAGTGGCTGGCCGAGGAGCGGTTCGAGCCGTCCCGGCTCGTGCTCGTCACCACCGGTGTGGTGGCGGCCGCGCCCGGCGCGCCCGTCTCCGACCTGGCGGGCGCCGCGACCTGGGGTCTGATGCGTTCGGCGCAGTCGGAGAACCCGGACAGGATCGGCCTGCTGGACCTGGACGGCGATCTCGCCACGGCGCTGTCCGCCGCTCCGGTCTCCGAGATCGCCGCGGCACTCCTCGACGGCGAACCCCAGCTGGCGGTGCGCGAGGGCGCGCTGCTGGTGCCGCGGGTGGTCACCGTCGACCGGACGTCCGCGCCGGAGGAGTCCGCGCCCGCCGAGCCGCTCGCCCAGAACGGCACCGTCCTGATCACCGGCGGCACCGGCGTCCTCGGCGCCGAGCTCGCCAAACACCTGGTCCGCGAACGGGGCGTACGCCACCTCGTGCTGGCCGGCCGGCAGGGCCCGGCGGCGGACGGCGCGGCCGCGCTGCTGGAGGAACTCACCCTGCTGGGCGCCTCGGCGCGCATCGAGGCCTGCGACGCCGCGGACGGCGAGGCGCTGGCCGCGCTCCTGGCCTCCATCGGCACCGCGCACCCGCTGACCGGTGTGGTGCACGTCGCCGGTGTCATCGACGACGGCGTGCTCGCCTCGCTCACCCCCGAGCGCATGGACGCCGTGTTCCGTCCCAAGGTCGACGCGGCGTGGAACCTGCACCGGCTGACCGCCGGGGCGGACCTGGCGGAGTTCGTCCTGTTCTCCTCCGCGGCGGGTGTCGTCGGTGCGCCCGGCCAGGGCAACTACGCGGCCGCCAACGCCTTCCTCGACGCGCTCGCCCAGCACCGGCAGGCGGCCGGGCTGCCCGGCCGGTCGCTGGCGTGGGGTGCCTGGGCGCAGGCGAGCGGCATGACGTCGGCGCTCAGCGAGGCGGACCGCTCCCGGATGGCGCGCGGAGGCGTGCTGGCCCTGGAGACGGCCGTGGGCATGGGCCTGTTCGACGAGGCCGCCCGGGCCGGGGACGCCGTCCTGCTGCCCATGCGGCTCGATCTGAAGGCGGCGGGCGGGGCCCTGGTGCCTCCGCTGTTCCGGGCGCTGGTTCCGGCCGTCCGGCGCACCGCTTCCGCCGGCACCGCGTCCTTCGGGCCCGCGCTGCTCCAGCGGCTGCTGGTGCAGGGTCCCGAGGAGCAGCGCAAGACCCTGTCCGACCTCGTGTGCGCGGAGGTGGCGGCCGTGCTCGGCCATGCATCCGGGAGCACGCTGGAACCGGACGCGGCCTTCTCCGAGCTGGGCTTCGACTCGCTGATCGCAGTCGAACTCCGCAACCGGCTCAACGAGATCACCGGCCTGAAGCTGCCGTCCACGCTGGTGTTCGACTACCCGAATCCGGCGCTGCTGGCGCAGTACCTGGGCGAGCAGATCCTGCCGGAGCCCCAGTCCGTCAGCGACCGGCTGCTCCAGCAGATCGACGGGCTCGAAGCACTGCTGGCCGAGCTGGCACCCGAGCAGGACGACCTGACCCAGGTGCGGGAGCGGCTGCGCACGGTGCTGGCTCAGCACACCAGGAGCACGGAGGCGGAGGGCGAGTCCGGCATCGAGGACACCTTGCTGTCCGCCTCGGACGACGAGCTGTTCGACTACTTCGACAAGGATCTGGGGATCTGAGGTCCACTCCCCCACCCGGCCCCGGAAGCTCACGCTTCCGGGGCCGGTGCCGTTCCGGCGCAGTGCCGGCCCACCACACGTCAACGCGACCGCAGAACCCAGCGAGGGCTAGATGTCTAACGAGGAAAAGTTCCGTCAGTACCTGGCGCGTGCCGCGGCCGAGCTGAAGCAGGTCCGCGACAAGCTCCAGCAGGTCGAGGACGACTCGCACGAGCCGATCGCGATCGTCGGCATGGCCTGCCGCTATCCGGGCGGGATCACCGACCCCGACGGCCTGTGGGACCTGGTCGCCTCCGGCGGGGACGGGGTCTCGGCCTTCCCCGAGGACCGTGGCTGGGACATGGAGAACCTGTACGACCCGGACCCCGACCGGTCGGGGACCTCGTACACCCGTGAGGGCGGTTTCCTCTACGAGGCGGCGGAGTTCGACCCGGCGTTCTTCGGCATCAGCCCGCGTGAGGCGCTGGCGATGGACCCGCAGCAGCGGCTCCTGCTCGAAGCCTCGTGGGAGGCGGTGGAGGCGGCGGGCATCGACCCGGTCTCGCTGCGCGGTTCGCAGACCGGTGTGTTCGCCGGGCTCATGTACCACGACCACGTGTCCCGGCTCCGTGACGTCCCCAAGGACCTGGAGGGCTTCCTCGGCAACGGGAACGCGGGCAGTGTCACCTCGGGCCGGGTGGCGTACACCATGGGTCTGGAAGGTCCCGCGGTGACGGTGGACACGGCGTGCTCGTCCTCACTGGTCGCCCTGCACTGGGCGATCCAGGCGCTGCGGACCGGTCAGTGCCGGTACGCGCTGGCCGGCGGTGTCACGGTGATGGCGACGCCGGCGACGTTCATCGAGTTCTCCCGTCAGCGGGGCCTGTCGGAGGACGGCCGGTGCAAGCCGTTCGCGGACGCGGCCGACGGCACGGGCTGGTCCGAGGGCGTCGGCATGCTGCTCGTGGAGCGGCTGTCGGACGCACGGCGCAACGGGCACCGGGTGCTCGCGGTGGTGCGGGGTTCGGCGATCAACCAGGACGGCGCGTCCAACGGCCTGACCGCCCCCAACGGGCCCTCGCAGCAGCGCGTCATCCAGCAGGCGCTCGCCAATGCCAGGCTGACGCCGAAGGACGTCGACGCCGTCGAGGCGCACGGCACCGGCACGACGCTGGGCGACCCGATCGAGGCACAGGCCCTGCTGGCCACGTACGGCCAGGACCGCACCGACGGCCGGCCTCTCTATCTGGGTTCCATCAAGTCGAACATCGGTCACACGCAGGCCGCGGCGGGTGTCGCGGGCATCATCAAGATGGTGCAGGCCATGCGGCACGGGACGCTGCCGCGGACCCTGCACGTGGACCGTCCCTCCACGCACGTCGACTGGACGGCCGGCGAGGTCGCGCTGCTGACCGAGAGCCGGCCGTGGGAGAGCGGGGGGCGGCCCCGCCGCGCGGGTGTCTCCTCGTTCGGCGTGAGCGGGACGAACGCGCACGTGGTGCTGGAGCAGGCTCCGGAGACGACGGAGGAGTCGGACGGTTCCGACGCCTCGGACACCGCCGGTGCCGCCGAGGAGTCGGCTGCCCGCGTGGAGCTGCCCGTGATCCCCTGGGTGGTGTCGGGGAAGACGGCCGCGGCGGTACGCGACCAGGCCGCCCGCCTCGTCTCACACCTCCAGCGCCACCCCGACGCCGACCCCCAGGACATCGGCCACGCCCTCGCCACCACCCGCACCCTCTTCGAACACCGCGCCACCGTCACCGGCGAGAACCACACCGAACTCCTCACCGCCCTCACCGCCCTCGCCCACGACGAACCCCACCCCCACATCACCACCGGCCAACCCACCAAGGGCCCCCTCGCCTTCGTCTTCGCCGGCCAAGGCACCCAACACCCCGGCATGGGCCACGACCTCTACACCACCTACCCCGCCTTCGCCACCGCCCTCGACACCATCGCCACCCACCTCGACCCCCTCACCGGCCACTCCCTCCACGACACCCTCTTCACCACCACCGACAACCGCATCAACGACACCCAGCACACCCAACCCGCCCTCTTCGCCTTCGAAGTCGCCCTCCACCGACTCCTCGAAACCTGGGGCATCACCCCCGACTACCTCATCGGCCACTCCATCGGCGAAATCAGCGCCGCCCACATCGCCGGCATCCTCACCCTCCCCGACGCCTGCACCCTCGTCGCCGCACGCGCCCGCCTCATGCAGGCCTGCCGCAACGACGGCGCCATGGTCGCCCTCCAAGCCACCGAAGACGAAGTCCTCCCCCACCTCAACGAACACGTCTCCATCGCCGCCCTCAACGGACCCCGCTCCGTCGTCATCGCCGGCGACGACCACGCCGTCGAACACATCACCCACCACTTCGAAGACCAAGGCCGCAAAACCAAGTGGCTCAACGTCTCCCACGCCTTCCACTCACCCCACATGGACGGCATGCTCCACGAGTTCAAAACCACCCTCGACACCCTCACCTACCACCCCGCCACCACCCCCCTCATCTCCAACCTCACCGGCCAACCCCTCACCACCACCGACGCCGACTACTGGACCCGCCACGTCCGCGAAGCCGTCCGCTTCGCCCACGGCATCCACACCCTCCACACCCTCGGCGTCACCACCTACCTCGACCTCGGCCCCGACGGCACCGCCGCCGCCATGACCACCAACTCCCTCCCCGACAACACCACCGCCCACATCATCACCACCCACCGCACAAACCAGCCCCCCACCCACACCCTCACCCACGCACTCACCCGCCTCATCACCACCGGCACCACCCCCCACTGGAACACCTACTACAACCCCCACCACACCACCCCCCACCCCCTCCCCACCTACGCCTTCCAACACCACCGCTACTGGCTCCCCGCCACCCAGAACACCCACAACACCACCGACCTCACCACCGCCGGACTCACCCCCACCCACCACCCCCTCCTCGCCGCCACCCTCGAACTCCCCCACAACAACGGACACCTCCTCACCGGACGCCTCTCCCTCACCACCCACCCCTGGCTCGCCCACCACGCGGTCTTCGGCGGAATCCTGGTCCCCGGGACCGGCCTGCTGGACGTGGCCCTGGCCGTGGGCCGGACCGTCGACGCCCCACGCGTCCGGGAGCTGTCCCTGTCCAGGCCGCTCGCGCTGCGCGCCGGCACCCCGGTCCGGCTGAACGTGCTGGTCGAGGCGCCGGACGAGCACGGCCACCGCTCCCTCGCGATCTACAGCCAGCCCGAGGACACGGCCGAGCCCGGCGCCTGGACCCTGCACGCGACCGGCGAACTGGCCGGTGCCGCCGCGGAGGAGACCGCCGGCGCCCCGGAGCTCCGCACCTGGCCGGTGAAGGACACCCAGCCGGTCGCACTCGACGGGTTCTACGAGCGCCTGGACGCCCAGGGCTTCACCTACGGGCCCGCCTTCCGGGCCCTTCAGGAACTGCGCACGAGCGGACGCGTCGCCTACGGACGCCTCGTCCTGCCCGAGGAGGCGGGCACGCCCGACGGATACGGGGTGCACCCGGCACTGCTGGACAGCGCGCTGCACGTCCTCGCCGGAATCACCACGCCGGACGACAGGCCGGACGCCGACTCGGTGATCCTGCCGTTCTCGTGGTCCGACGTGGAGCTGTACGCGACCGGCGCCACCGAGCTGCGGGTCCGCATCGAGCTGCCGGAGACCGCGGAACCGGGGGGCTCGCCGGTGGCGAGCGTCCTGGTGACCGACGCCGAGGGCGAGCCGGTCCTGCGGGCGCGTGCCCTGGAGATGCAGCGCGCGACGGCCGCACAGCTGCGGGCGGCCCAGGAGTCCGGCGTCGAGCACCTCTACCGGCTCGACTTCCAGCAGGTCGCCGTCGACACCGACGACCGCCCCGACGCCGACGGGCTGCTGGTGCTGGGGCACGGCGGTGCCGTCGCGGACGCACTCGGCACGGAGACGTCCGCCGGGCTCGCCCCCGACGCCGCCCCCCGGCGGATCGTCGTCGACCTGACCGCCCCCGACGCCGCGGCGGAGCACGGTGCCTCGGCTGCCGGGGCGGCCCTCGCGGCCACCCGCGACGCGCTGTCGCTCGTCCAGCGGGTGCTGGCGGAGGAACGGCTGTCCGGCACCGACATCGTCTGGGTGACCCGGGAGGCGCTCGCGGCCCGCCCGGAGGACGGTGCCCCCGGCTTCGCCCACGCCGCGCTGTGGGGTCTGGTCCGCACCGCGCGGGCCGAGCACCCCGAGCGCGTCCTGCGGCTGCTCGACCTCGGTGCCGAACCGTCGGATCCGGCGGTGATCGGTGCCGCCCTCGCACTGGACGGGGAACCGGAACTGGCGCTGCGGGGAGACTCCGTCTACGCCCCGCGCCTGGTCCGCGCGCAGGGGTCCGGGAGCTCGGTGACACCGCCGGCCGGGGACGCGCCCTGGTACCTGACGATCCGTGAGAAGGGCCGGCTCGACACGTTCGCCGCCGTGCCCGTGGACCGGTCGGCGCCGCTCGGCGCCGGCGAGGTGCGCGTACGCACCCGTGCCGCCGGTCTGAACTTCCGTGACGTCCTCAACGCCCTGGACATGGTCCACGCGCCGGAGCTGGGACTCGAATTCGCGGGCGAGGTGCTGGAGACCGGTGCGGACGTCACCCACCTGCGCGTCGGCGACCGGGTCATGGGCCTGTCCGTCGCCACGTTCGGCACCGAGGTCCGCGCGGACGCCCGGGTCGTCGCCCGGATACCGGACGCGCTGGGCTTCGCCGAGGCGGCGACCGTCCCGCTGGCCTTCCTCACCGCCTTCTACGCGCTCACCGACCTGGGCGCGCTGCGTCCGGGCGAGAAGGTCCTGATTCACGCCGCGGCCGGCGGTGTCGGCATGGCTGCCGTACAGCTCGCCCGGCACTTCGGCGCCGAGGTGTACGGCACGGCGAGCGCCGGCAAGTGGCCGGCGCTGCGCGCCCTGGGCCTCGACGACGACCACATCGCCTCGTCCCGCGACACGGAGTTCGCGCCCGCCTGGCACGACGAGGGCATCGACGTCGTGCTGAACGCGCTCGCCGGGGAGTTCGTGGACGCCTCCCTGGGGCTGCTCGCCGACGGGGGCCGGTTCCTGGAGATGGGCAAGACCGACGTCCGCGACGCGGACGAGGTCGCCGCAGCCCGCCCGGGGGTCCGCTACCAGGCCTTCGACCTCATCGAGAGCGGTCCCGAGCGGATCGCCGAGATGTTCGCCGTCCTCACCGAACTGCTGGCCGGGGGCGCCCTCACGCCGCTCCCGTTCGCCGCGTACGACGTGCTCGACGCCCCCGACGCCTTCCGGTACATGGGCCAGGGCCGGCACATCGGCAAGGTGGTGCTGACCGTTCCCCGGCCGCTCGACCCCGCGGGGAACGTGCTGGTCACCGGCGGTACGGGAGAGCTCGGCCGGGCCGTGGCGGAGCGGCTGGTGCGCGAGCACGGCGTACGCCACCTGGTCCTGACCTCACGCCGCGGGCCGGACGCGCCCGGGGCGGCCGGCCTCGCGGCCGAACTGCGCGCCGCGGGCGCCGACGAGGTCCGGATCGTCGCCTGCGACACCGCCGACCGCGACGGGGTCGCGGCGGTCCTCGCGGACGGGGCCGCCGACCGGCCCTGGACGGCCGTCCTGCACCTCGCCGGAGTCATCGACGACGGCATGGTGCGCGGCCAGGACGCGGCCCGGCTGGCCACCGTCTTCGGTCCCAAGGCCGACGGCGCGACCCATCTGCACGAGCTCACCGCCGATCTGGACCTCGCCGCGTTCGTGCTGTTCTCCTCCGCCGCGGGCACACTCGGCTCGCCCGGCCAGAGCAACTACGGCGCGGCCAACGCCTTCCTGGACTCCCTCGCCGCCCACCGGCGCAGGCGGGGACTGCCCGCGCTGAGCCTCTCGTGGGGCCTGTGGGCGCAGAGCGGCACCGGCATGACCGCGCACCTCGGCGAGGCCGAACTCGCCAGGATGCGCCGCCAGGGCGCCCACGCGCTGAGCGTCCCCGAGGGCCTGGACCTGCTGGACGCGGCGCTGCGGCGCCCCGAGGCGCACCTCGTCCCCGTGAAGTTCGACACGGGCGCACTGCAGCGCGGTGCCGACGCCGGGCTTCCGGCCCTGTTCCGGGCGCTCGTCCGGCCCCGGGCCAGGCTGCGCGAGGCCGCGCGGGCCACCGGCGGCGACTCGCTTCGCGACCGGCTGGCCGGCACGCCCGAGGCGGAGCGGCTCGCGGTCCTGACCGAGCTGGTGCGCCGTGAGGTCGCCCTCGTGATGGGGGTGTCCGGTGCGGAGGGCGTCGGCGCGGAACAGCAGCTGAAGGAGCTGGGCATCGACTCGCTGATGGCGGTGGAGCTGCGCAAGCGGCTCTCCGACGAGGCGGGCGCCCCGCTCCCGGCCGACCTGGCGTTCAGCCACCCGACGCCGCGGGCGATCGCCGGGTTCCTGCTGACGGACGTCTTCGACGACCTGACGGCCCCGGCGGTGACGGCGGTGACGGCGGACGGGCCGGAGCTTCCGGAGCTGTCGCGGGCGGAGGGCGTGACGCGCTATCCGGCGACCCACGGGCAGCGCCGCCTGTGGTTCATGGAGCACCTGCACCCCGGCTCGCCGCAGTACAACGCGGTGTTCCGGCAGCGGGCCGAGCGTCCGCTGGACCAGGAGGTCCTGGAGCGGGCGCTGGCCTGGGTGACGGACCGGCACGAGTCCCTGCGCACGGTTCTGCGGGCCGAGCCCGAGGGCCTGGTCCAGATCGTGCTGCCGTCCGTGTCGGTGCCGGTGGTCCGGGAGGACCTGTCGGGCGCCGACGAGCAGGCGGTGGAGGAGCGGCTGCGCCGCGAGGAGCTGACCCCGTTCACCGTCGACGGCGGGGACCTCGTCCGGGGGCTGCTGCTCGACCTGCCCGACGGCGGCCAGTTGATCTGCTTCGTCCTGCACCACTCGATCACGGACGGCTGGTCCTCCGGGATCTTCCTGCACGACCTGTACGAGGCGTACCACGCGTTCCGCGACGGCCGGGAGCCCGAGCGGCCCGTGGTGGAGCACCAGCTCGGCGACTACGCGCTGTGGGAGGACCGCTGGGTCCGCGAGGACCGCTTCGCCCCGGCGCTGGACTTCTTCGGCCGGGAACTGGCCGGCGTACCGAGGCTGGAGTTCCCGCCCGGTCCGCGGCAGGAGTCCGAC
This sequence comes from Streptomyces sp. NPDC029956, assembly GCF_055574655.1. Lineage (NCBI taxonomy): Bacteria > Bacillati > Actinomycetota > Actinomycetes > Kitasatosporales > Streptomycetaceae > Streptomyces > Streptomyces sp. NPDC029956. The sequence continues at coordinate 21,854 of NZ_JBVHZJ010000071.1, forward strand.
GGCGCCGAGGGCGACGCGGTGTACTTCGGTGTGCCCGCCGCTCTGCGGGACGATCTCGAGGGGCTCGCCGCCTCGGCCTCGGTGACTCCGTACACCGTGCTGGTCAGCGCGTTCGCCGTCTTCCTGAAGCGGTACTGCGACCAGGACGACTTCGCGGTCGGCACCGTCTGGGGCAACCGTCAGCTGCCCGGCACCGCCGGCCTGGCCGGGTTCCTGGCGAACACGCTGCCACTGCGCTGCGACCTGACCGGCGATCCGGCCTTCCGTGACGTGCTGGCGTCCATGCGGCCGCGGGTGCTCGGTGTCCTGGAGCACCAGAGCGTGCCGCTGACCGAGATCGTCCGGACCGCCGCGGGAGAGCGCACCGGCGAGGAGAACCCCTTCTTCCGTGCCGCGTTCAACTACATCAGCGCCTCCGCGCCCGCCCTGGGCGAGGGCGACGACGCCTGGACCCGACCCGGGACGGGCAGCACCCTCGGCAACGTCCGGGGCGCAGCGAAGTTCGAGATCGGCCTGACGCTGGTCTCCGACGAGACCGGGCTCCGGGGCGAGCTGGAGTTCCAGTCGCACGTCCTGGACCGGGACGCGGCGGAGCGGATGGTGGAGAACTTCCGCACCCTGCTCGCCTCGATGGTGAGCGCTCCCGACGCCCCGATCGCATCCCTGGCCCTGCTGGGCGAGACCGAACGCGACTGGCTGGACGAGCGGGCCGGATCGGTGCCCGACGAGCCCCTGGACCCGCGGACCGCGCTGGAGCGGGTGCTGGAGCGCGCCGCCGCGGCCCCCGGGGACACCGCGCTGGTCCACGGCGAGCAGACCCTGACCTACCGGGACCTCGTGCGGGCGGCGTCGGCGGTGGCCGGAAGGCTGCGCGACGCGGGCGTCGGACCGGACGTGCTCGTCGGCCTCCACGCACCTCGTTCCGCCGCCTTCGTGGTGATGGCGCTCGGCGTGTGGATGGCGGGCGGGGCGTATGTGCCGCTGGACCCCACGTACCCCCGCTCCAGGACGGAGTACGTCGTCCGGGACAGCGGGACGGGCGTCGTCCTGGCCACCCCCCAGAACCCGTTCGAGCCGGAGCAGGAGGGTGTCGAGGTCCTCACGATCGACCTCCCCGCCCTCGCGTCGCAGCAGGAGGACACCGGCCTGCCGCAGGTCGCACCGCCCGCGCCGGCGGATCTCGCCTATGTGATCTACACGTCGGGTTCGACCGGCCTGCCGAAGGGCGTGATGCTGGAGCACGCCCAGTTCGCGAACTTCTGCACGGCGATGGACGAGACCGTCGGCGGCGGCACCGGTGACACCTGGCTCGCCGTCACCAGCCCGTCCTTCGACATCTCGACGCTCGAACTGCTGTGGACGCTGACCCGCGGCTACCGCGTCGTCGTCGCCGACGGCGGCGTCGCGGAGTGGGGCCGCTACCGCGACCTCGCCCCCACCCATCTCCAGTGCACGCCGTCCCTGGCCCGGATGCTCGTCGCCGACCGCGACGGCCGGGCCCTGACGAGCGGGCTGCGCCGGCTCCTCGTGGGCGGCGAAGCCCTCGACCGTCCGCTCGCCAAGAAGCTGCTGCGGCACTGCACGGGCGAGATCACCAACATGTACGGGCCGACCGAGACCACCGTGTGGTCCTCGGCCTGGACGGTGACGCCGGGCGAGGTCGCGCTCGGCCGGCCGCTGCACGGCAACCGCCTGTACGTGCTCGACGCCGGCGGGCAGCCCGTGCCGCGCGGTGCCCGGGGCGAACTGTGGATCGGCGGCCTGGGCGTGGCCCGCGGCTACCTGCACCGTCCCGACCTCACCGCCGACCGGTTCGCCCTCGACCCGACGGGCCTGCCCGGACGGCGCATGTACCGGACCGGCGACGTCGTGCGCTACCGGCTCGACGGCAGCCTGGAGTTCTGCGGGCGCACCGACGCCCAGACGAAGCTGCACGGTCACCGCATCGAACTGGGCGAGATCGAGGCCGTCGCCGGCGAGTGCGCCGAGGTCGCCTCCTGCGCGGCCGTCGTCCGCGAGGACACTCCCGGCGACCAGCAGCTCTTCCTGTACTGGGTACCGGCGCTCGAGACGGCCGACGCCGGAGCCGTACGCGAACGGCTGGCCGAGCGGCTGCCGGCCTTCATGGTTCCCGCACGGCTGGTCCGCATGGCCGAGCTGCCGCACACCCCCAACCAGAAGGTCGACCGGAACGCGCTGCGCGCCCTGCCGCCGACCGTGACGGAACCCGCGGCGCGGGCCGGCCACGCCGCCGGCGTCGGGTCGGTGGAGGACATCGTCGCCGAGGCCTGGGAGTCCGTCCTCGGGCTCACCCGCGTCGAGCGCGACAAGGGCTTCTTCGAGCTCGGCGCCAGCTCGATGTCGGCCCTCGCCGCACACCGGCTGATCTGCGCCGGGACCGGCCGCGAGTTCCCGCTCTCCGCCATGTTCCGCTACCCGACCGTGCGTCGTCTCTCGGCCCACCTGGGCGGGACGACGGCACCCGCCGCACGCATCGGAGCGGGCGTGCGTCCTTCCTCCGACGAGCCGATCGCCATCGTGGGAATGGCCTGCCGGCTGCCGGGCGCACCGGACGTCGACACGTTCTGGCGGGGGCTGCGGGAGGGCCGTGACTTCATCCGCCGGTTCACCGACGAGGAGCTGCGGGAGGCGGGCGTGCCCGACGCGCTGCTGGCCGACCCCGCGTACGTCAAGGCCAAGGGGTACGTCGAGGACGCCGACCTGTTCGACGCCGGGTTCTTCGGCTACTCGCGGTCCGAGGCCGAGGCCATGGACCCGCAGCACCGGCTCTTCCTGGAGTGCGCCTGGGAGGGACTGGAGCACGCGGGCATCGTCGCCGACTCCTTCGACGGCGCCATCGCGGTCTTCGGCGGATCCGGATTCGGCGGGTACCAGCAGGACGACGTGACCGACCTGTCCTCGTTCTACCGGAACATGGTCGGCACCAAGGGCGACTTCCTGGCGCCCCGCGTCGCGCACAAGCTGAACCTGCGCGGTCCGGCGCTCAACGTGCAGACCGCCTGCTCGACGGGTCTGGTCGCCACGCACCTGGCCCGGGAGAGCCTGCTGCGCGGCGAGTCCGACATCGCCCTCGTCGGCGCGTCCTCGCTGTCCGTGCCGCTCAAGAACGGGTACCCGTACCAGGAGGGCATGGTCGTCTCCCCCGACGGCACGTGCCGCGCCTTCGACGCGGACGGCGCGGGCACCGTGTTCAGCGACGGCGTCGGCGTGCTCGTCCTGCGCCGGCTCTCCGACGCCCTCGCCTCCGGCGACACGGTCTACGCCCTCGTGCGCGGCAGCGCCATCAACAACGACGGCTCCGACAAGGTGGGCTTCACCGCGCCGAGCGTCGCGGGCCAGGCACAGGTGATAGCCGCCGCGCAGGCCGCCGCGGGCATCACCCCGGACACCGTCGGTCTCGTCGAGGCGCACGGCACGGGAACCGCCCTGGGCGACCCGATCGAGGTGCAGGCGCTCCAGGAGGTCTTCGCGACCGCCGAACGGGACGAGCCCTGCTCGCTCGGCTCGGTGAAGACGAACATCGGCCACACCGACGCCACCGCCGGCGTCGCGGGGCTCCTCAAGGCCGTGCTCAGCCTGCACCACCGGGAGTTCGTGCCGAGCCTCCACTTCCGGCGCCCCAACCCCGAGATGGGCCTCGACCCCGAGCTGTTCCGGGTCAGCACCGAGACCGCCCCGTGGGACTCTCAGGGGCCGCGCCGCGCCGGCGTGTCCTCGTTCGGCATCGGCGGCACCAACGCCCACGTCGTCCTGGAGGAGGCGCTCGCGCCCCGCGAGGACGACCACGCCACCACGACCGACGCGGAACTGCCCGTCGTCCTGTCCGCGAAGAACGAGACGGCGCTGCGCGCGCAGGCCGCCCGCTGGGCGTCCTGGCTCGGCGCCCACCCCGACGTCCCGGTGCGCGACGTCGCGGCCACCGCCGCCCGGCGGCGCACGCACTTCGCCGCCCGGGCCTCGGTCTCCGCGCGGACGGCGACGGAGGCGGCCGAGGCGCTGACCGCCCTCGCCGAGCACCGCACCCACCGCAACCTCGTCGAGGGAACCGCCGGCGAACACGGCGGCCCGGTCTTCGTCTTCCCCGGTCAGGGCAGCGAATGGGCCGGGATGGGCCAGGACCTGCTGGAGCGGTCCGAGGTGTTCGCCCGCGTCGCGCACGAGTGCGACGCGGCGTTCGCCCCCCTCCTCGGCCGCTCGGTCGTGGAACTGCTGCGCGAGGGCGACGCCTCGTCCTGGTCGCGCCTCGACGTCGGCCAGCCGCTGACCTTCACGATGTACGTCGCCCTGGCGGCGCTCTGGCGCTCGCTCGGCGTGGAACCCGCCGCCGTCGTCGGACACTCGCAGGGCGAGGTGGCGGCCGCGGTCGTCGCCGGGGCCCTGACCCTGGACGAGGGCGCCCGCATCACCGCGGTCCGCAGCGCCGCGCTGCAGGGCCGCGCCGGGACGGGCCGCATGGCCGTGGTGGACCTGCCCCTGGACGAGGTCCTGGCCCGGATCGCCCCGTACGAGGGCGCCGTGTCCGTCGCCGCGGTCAACACCGCACGCTCGGTGGCGATCTCCGGCGACGCGCGCGCCGTCGACGACCTGCTGAACCTGCTCGACGACGAAGACGTCCCGTGCGGCCGACTGGACGCCCCGGTGGCCTCCCACAGCCACTACATGGACGAGGTCGTCCCCGCCCTGGCGGCGGAGCTGGCGACGCTGCGCCCGCGCTCCGGCGACGTGCCGTTCTACTCGACCGTCACCGGCGCCCCGCTGCCCGGCGAGGAACTGGACGCGGCGTACTGGTGCCGCAACCTGCGCGAGCCCGTCCGGCTCGACCTCGCCCAGCAGCGGCTCCTCGCCGACGGCATCGACGTGTTCCTCGAAGTCAGCCCCCACCCGGTGCTGCTGATGCCGCTCACGGACGGCGCCCTGCTCCTCGGGCACGAGCGGACCGTGGTCGCCTCCACCCTGCGCAACGGGCACGGCGGCCTGTCCGAGGTGCTGCGCACCGCCGGGCTCCTGCACGCGCACGGCGTCCCGGTCGACTGGGACCGGTGCCCCGGCGACGGCGCGGCCACCGCGCTGCCCGGGTACGCGTTCCAGCGGCAGCGGTACTGGGCGGAGCAGGCGAAGAAGCCCGCCGCGCCCGCCGCCGCGCCCGCCGACGCCTTCTGGAAGGCCGTCAGCGACGGCGGCGCCGAAGGGGTCGCGGCCCTCCTCGGCGCCCCGGAACGGCTGCGGTCCGGGATCGAGGAGCTGCTGCCGCTGCTCACCGCCTGGCAGGACCGGCAGCGCCTCGACACGACGATCGCCTCCTGGCTGTACGACGAGGTCTGGCGGCCGTCCGAGCTGCCGGGAACGGGTACCGGTCCGGACGGCGACTGGGCCCTGATCGGCGGCGGGGACGAGGACGGCCCGGCCGCCGGACTCGACCGCGCCCTCCGGACCTCCGGCGCCACCGTGCACCGGCTCCCGGCAGGCCTGGACCGCGACGGCCTGACCACCGCCCTGACCGCGCTGCCCACCACGCTCCGCGGGCTCGTGACCTTCGAGGGCACCGACGACCGGCTCGACGCGGACGGGGTGCCGGAAGGCCTCCGGCAGGTTCTCGCCCTCGTGCAGACCCTCGGCGACACCGGACGGACCGTACCGGTCTGGGCGGTGACCCGCGGCGCGGTCTGCGTCGACGGCACGGAACCCCTGACCGGACCGCTGGGGTCCCTCGTCGGCGGCCTCGGCCGGGTCGTCGCCCTGGAGGCGCCGGCCCTGTGGGGCGGTGTCGTCGACCTGCCCGCACAACCGCACGACGGCTGGGCCGACCAGTTCGTCCGCGCCGTCGGCGCCGCCGACCACGAGGACCAGATCGCGCTGCGCCCGCGGGGACGGTTCGTACGCCGCATGGTGCGGCTCGCGCCGCGGCGGCGCGAGGAGCCCTGGTCGACCGGCGGCACCGCGCTGATCACGGGCGGTACGGGCGGGCTGGGCCTCCGGCTGGCCCGCTGGCTGGTGGACCGCGGCGCCGGGCACCTGGTGCTGGCGTCCCGCGGTGCGGTGGAGACACCCGAGGTGACGGCGCTCCGGGAGGAGCTGGCGCCGAAGGGCGTCGCCGTCACCCTGGCGGCCTGCGATGTCGCGGACCGCCGTCGGGTCGAGGAGCTGATCGCCCGCTGCGACACGGCCGACGCCCCGCTGCGTACGGTCGCCCACCTCGCCGGCGTCAACCGCAACGCGCCCCTCGGAGCGGTCACGGACGCGGAGATCGGCCCGGGTCTGGCCGCCAAGGTGCGTGGCGGCTGGAACCTGCACGAGGCGCTCGGCGACCGCCCGTTGGACGCGTTCGTGCTGTACGGCAGTGGCGCGAGTCTGTGGGGCGGCGGCCACCAGGCCGTGTACGGCGCGGCCAACACCGGCCTCGACGCGCTCGCCCGGTACCGCCGGGAACAGGGCCTGGCCGCCACGGTCGTCCACTGGGGCGGCTGGGCGGGCGCCGGCATGCTGACCGCCGAGGACGAGAAGCAGGTCGAGGCACGCGGTCTGCTGTCCATGGATCCCGCGCACGCCCTGCACGCGCTGGGGACCGCGCTGGACGCCGGCCTGACGACCCTCGGTGTCGCCGACATCGACTGGACGCGGTTCGCGCCCACGTACGCCGCGTCCCGGCCCCGCCCGCTCATCGAGGAGATCCCCGAGGCCCGGGCGGCCCTGTCCACGGCCCCGGCGGCCGATCCGCGGACGGGCGACCGGCTGCGGGGCGAGCTGGCCCTCCTGGGCGAGGACGCACGGCTGCGCCGGATCGTCGAGCTGATCAGGGCCGAGGCCGCGGACGTACTGGGGCTCGTCCCCGAGAAGGTGGACCCGGCCCAGCCGCTCCAGCAGCTCGGCTTCGACTCCCTGATGGCCGTCACCGTCCGCGGAAGTCTCGCCCGCGGTACGGGACTCGCGCTCACGACGGACGTCTTCGTGCGGTACGCCACCTGCGAGGAACTCGGCCGGTACCTGCTCGGCGAACTGTTCCACGAGGCCACCGACCGGCCGCGGCGGGACGGGGACGCGCACGACCCGTGGCTGCGGGTGCTGAAGCCCGGCGTGCGGCCGCACGCCCGGGTCGTGGCCATGCCCGGCATGGGAGGCACCTCGGGCGGTTACGTACCGCTGATCCGCAGCCTGCCCGAGGGGGTCGAACTCCTCGGCGTCCAGCTGCCCGGCCGGGAGGCCCGTACCGACGAGCCGCCCATGACGGACATGATGGCCATGGCCGACGAGGTCACGGCCGCACTGGCCGGGTACGCCGACGTCCCCCTGGTCCTCTACGGCCACAGCCAGGGGTCCTGGCTGGCGTGGGAGGTCGCCCACCGGCTCGGGGACCGGCCCGACGCGCCGCCGCTCTCCCTCGTCGTGGCCTGCGCCCAGACTCCGTACGCGGAGGTCACCGAGACCGTCCGCAGGATCGGGGAGAGCGCGGCGGCCTGGGACGGCACGTCCGCGGCACACCTCGCAGAGGCGTTCGAGGGGCTGCTGCCCCGGCAGATCCTGGAGAACGAGGACCTGCTCGCCGAATACGTGCTGCGGCTGCGAGCCGACACCGACCTGGGCGAGAACCACCAGGCGGCCCTGAAGGGGCTGCACCGGGACGGTCTCGACGTCCCGGTCGTCGCGATCGCGGCCACCGAGGACCCGGCGGTCGCGCCCGAGGCCATGGACGCCTGGCGCGAACTGACCCGCGGCTCCTTCGTGCGCCGGAGCATCGAGGGCTCGCACGCCGCGCCCCTCGAGAACGCCGACGTGATGGCGGCCGAGCTGGTCGCGGCGATCCCCGGGGGTGAGCGCTGACCCCACGCACGGGGCGGTGAGGGGCCGGACGGGCCCCTCACCGCAGGCGTCCCTTCGCGGCCCCAGGCCGCAGTCGAGTCCCGCGCAGAGCCGATTCAACTCGGCGTCAAGTTCCGCGTGGTGCGCTAGAGCAGGCGGTTTCCCGCCCGGTGCCGGTGGTGTCCGGCACCGACCGGCGCAGGGCCCGGCCGGCTCGACCGAAGGGTGTCAGATGGGCGTGAACACGACGGGAATGGCCGTCGAGACCGATGCCGCGGAGATCGCGGCATTCCTGCGCGGTGCCGTGGCGGAACTGCTCGGGGTCACGCCGGACAGCGTCCCCGCCACGGTGGCGCTGCGCGACCTCGGAGTCGACTCGACGGGCGCGACGCGACTCGCCGGCGCGCTGTCGGAGCGGCTGGGACGCGACGTACCCGCCTGGACGCTGTGGCAGCACCCGACCGTCGCGGAACTGTCCGCGGTGCTCGCCGGAGAACGACCGCACCCGGCCACCACGGCTCCGCGGCGGCGGGGCTCCGGCGCCACCGAACCGATCGCCGTCGTCGGCCTCGGCTGCCGCCTGCCCGGCGGCATCACCACCCCCCGGGAGCTCTGGGAGAGCCTGATGGCGGGCCGGGACGCCGTCGGCGAGGTTCCGGCGGACCGCTGGAACGCCGACGACTGGTTCGACGAGGACGTCCGGGCGCCCGGGAAGTCGACGACCCGACGGGGCGGATTCCTCGACGACGTCGCCGGCTTCGACGCCGGCTTCTTCGGGATCTCGCCCGCCGAGGCCACCCGCATGGACCCCCAGCAGCGGATCGCGCTCGAAGTCGCCTGGGCGGCGCTCGAGGACGCCGGGATCGTGCCCTCGACCCTGGCCGGAGGACGTACCGGCGTGTTCGTCGGGACGATGTGGCAGGAGTACCACCTGGCCACCGGGGCCGACCCGGAGGCCATCGGATCGCACTCGGCCGTCGGCTGGGACACGTCGATCGTGCCCGCCCGGATCGCGTACGCCCTGGGACTCCAGGGTCCGGCGCTGTCCGTCGGCTCGGCGTGCAGCTCGTCGCTGGCCGCCGTGCACCTGGCCGCCCACAGCCTGCGCCGCGGAGAGTCCGACGTCGCCCTCGCGGGCGGGATCAGCCTGATGCTGCACCCGCACACGACGGTCGCCATGACGAAGTTCGGCGGAATGAACCCCGCCGGACAGTGCCGTGCGTTCGACGCGGACGGCGCCGGATACGTCCGCGGCGAAGGCTGCGGCATGGTCGTCCTCCGGCGCCTCTCCGACGCCCTGCGGGACGGCGACCGCGTGTACGCGGTACTGCGCGGCAGCGCGACCAACAACGACGGCGCCTCCAACGGCCTCACCGCGCCGAACCCGCGCGCCCAGGTGGACGTCGTCCGCGACGCCTGGAGCGAGGCCGGCATCGCGCCGCACCGCGTGTCGTACGTGGAGGCGCACGGCACGGGAACCCCCCTGGGCGATCCGATCGAGGCGGCCGCGCTGGGAGAGGTGTTCGCCCCGGGCCGCACGACCCCGCTGCTCCTCGGATCCGCGAAGACCAACTTCGGGCACCTGGAGCCCGCCGCGGGCGTGCTGGGCGTCCTCAAGACGGCGCTGGCGCTCCACCACGGGGAGCTGCCGGCGAGCCTGCACTTCCGGCAGCCCCATCCGCAGATCGACTTCACCGGGCAGGCCCTCGACGTGGTCGCCGAGCGGCGGGACTGGCCCGAGGGCCCCCGGCACGCCGGCGTCAGCGCCTTCGGATTCGGTGGGACCAACGTCCACCTCGCCCTGAGCGAGGCTCCCCACCGTCGCCCCTTCACCGTGCCCGCCGCCGCACGGGAGGCGGCGGGCGGCGCGGAGGGCGCACCCACCGTCGCGTTCTGCTTCTCGGGCCACGGCTCCCAGTGGGTCGGCATGGGCCGGGACCTGCTGGCCGAGCCCACGTTCCGGGCGTTCCTCGCCGACGCCGACCGTGCGGTCGCCGCGCGGACCGGCTGGTCCGTCGTGGACGAACTCGTCGCCGAGGACGGCAGGCTGGACCGCACCGAGGTCCTCCAGCCGGTGCTGTTCGCCCTCCAGGTCTCCCTCGCCCGCACACTGGAGCGGTGGGGCGTCACCCCCGACGTCGTGTTCGGGCAGAGCGTCGGCGAGGTCGCCGCCTCCGTCGTCTCCGGTGCGCTCACCCTGGAGCAGGGCGCCCGGGTCATCACGGTCTGGTCCCGCCTCGTCGCCGACCGGGCCGCAGGCCTCGGCACGATGATCGTCTGTGATCTGCCGGCCGAGGACGCCGCCGCGTTCGCCGGTGACCGGGTCACCGTGGCCGGGCACCTCTCGCCCCGTCAGGTCTGCCTGTCCGGACGCACCGACGCGATCCTCGCGGTGGAACGCGAACTCGGCGACGCGGGCGTCACCACGTACCGGGTGGCCATCGACTACCCCTCGCACAGCACCGAACTGGACCCGCTCGCCGGAGAACTCACCGAGCTGCTCGCGGACCTCGCCCCCTCCGCGGGCCGGATCCCCTTCCTGTCCTCCGTCACCGGCGACCACCTGGACGGCACCGCCCTCGACGCCGCGTACTGGGCCCGGAACATGTGCCGGCCGATGCTCGTCGACGAGGCCGTACGCTCCCTCACCGCCGCCCACCCCCGGCTGAGCGTCGTCGAGATCGCCCCGCACCCCGTGCTGCGGAAATCCCTGGAACACACGCTCGCCGCAGCCGGCAGGGACGCCGACACTCCCGTACGGCCGACCTGCCGACGCGACACCCCCGCCGTCGAGACGCTGGAGGCGCTCCTCGCCGCGCTCGGCTCCGACGGCGTCGCCGTCGACTGGGCCCGGGTCACCGGGGCCGCCGGGCAGCGGCAGGAGCCGCTGCCCTGGGTGCTCGCCGCCAGGACGGAGGAGGCACTGCGCGCCCAGGCCGCCGCCCTCCACCGCCACGTACGGGACCTGCCCGGACTCTCCCCCCGCGACATCGGCCACTCCCTGGCCACCACCCGTACCGCCTTCGAACACCGCGCTGCCGTGGTCGCCGAGGACCGCGACGACTTCCTCCGGGCACTGGAGGCACTGTCCTCCGGCGGCCAGACACCCGCCCTCGTCACCGGCACCGGCCACACCCGCCCCGACGACCGGGACCCGGGTCCCGTCCTGGTCTTCCCCGGCCAGGGCTCCCAGTGGACCGGCATGGCGAGCGAACTGCTCGACCGGTCGCCGGTGTTCGCGGAGTCGTTCGCGGCGTGCGAACGCGCGCTCGAACCGTTCGTCGACTGGTCGCCGACGGCGGCCCTCACCGACGAGGACGCCCTGCGACGGGTGGACGTGGTCCAGCCCGTGCTGTGGGCGGTCATGATCTCCCTCGCGGAACTCTGGCGGTCCCACGGGGTGGAGCCCGCCGTCGTCGTCGGCCACTCGCAGGGCGAGATCGCCGCGGCCTGCGCCGCCGGCGGACTCTCCCTCGAGGACGGCGCCCGGGTCGTCGCGCTCCGCAGCCAGGCCATCGCCCGCTCGCTGGCCGGCCGGGGCGGCATGGTGTCCGTGGCGCTGCCCCGGGCCGAGGCCGAGCGGCGCATCGGGAACTGGGGCGGGAAACTGTCCGTCGCCGTGGTCAACGCCCCGGGGCTGACCGTCGTCTCCGGCGAGCCCGCCGCACTGGACGAACTCATGGCGGAATGCGCGGAGCTGGACGTACGGGCCCGGCGCATCCCCGTGGACTACGCCTCGCACTCCGCACAGGTCGACGGGCTCCGCGAGGAGCTGCTGACGGCACTGGCGCCCATCCGGCCCCGCTCCGGCACGGTGGGCTTCTTCTCCACGGTGACCGGCGCACTGCTCGACACGGCGGAACTGGACGCCGAGTACTGGGTCCGGAACCTGCGGTCGACGGTGGAGTTCGCCTCCGCCGTCGAATCGCTCACCGCCCTGGGCCACCGGCTGTTCGTCGAGGCCAGCCCCCACCCCGTACTCACCATGGCGGTCGAGGAGACCGCCGGCGCGGACGGCGTCGTCGCCATCGGCAGCCTGCGCCGCGGCGCCGGGGGCCAGGACCGCTTCCTGTCGTCGGTCGCCGAGGCCCACGTCCGGGGTGCGAACGTCCGCTGGGAGCCCGTCTTCCACGGCGCGCGCGTGGTCGACCTGCCGCCGTACGCCTTCCGGCACCGCCGCTACTGGCTCGAACCGGCCGAAGGGAAGAACCGTCCGACGGCCCCCGCCGGTACGGAGGACGCCGAGTTCTGGGCGGCCGTGGAACGCGGCGACCTCGACGCGCTCACCACCGGCCTGAACGTCGACCGCTCCGCGTCCCTCACCGACCTCGTCCCGGCCCTGTCCTCGTGGCGCCGCCGCTCGCAGGGCGGGACGACGGTCCGGAACTGGCGCTACCACATCGACTGGAAACCGGCCGACGTCTCCTCCGGCGCCCTGCCGGCCACCCCCTGGCTGGTCCTGCTCCCCACCGGCGACACCGCCGCCGCAGCGGTGACACGCGGCCTCGAGGACGCGGGCGTCGAGCTCGTCACCCTCGCCTGCGCGCACGACGAGGAGCGGGCACTGCTCGCCAAGCGGCTCCGGGAGGTCTGGGACGACCAGGAGGTCCTGCCCCAGCCGGAGTTCGCCGGCATCCTCTCCCTGCTCGCCCTCGACGACACCGGACCGGCGGGCCACGCCGTGCCGTCCGGCTACGCCGCGACCCTGCTCGCCGTGCAGGCGCTCGGCGACGCGGGGATCACCGCCCCGCTGTGGTGCGTGACCCGCGACGCCGTCCGCACGGGACCGGGCGACGACCACGTCGACCCCGTCCAGCGCGCGGTGTGGGGCCTCGGCCGCGTCGTCGCCCTCGAACACTCCGACCGCTGGGGCGGACTGATCGACCTGCCGGGGACGCCGGACGACCGGCTGTGGCCGCGGCTGGCCGCGATCCTCGGCGGAGACGGCACCGAGGACCAGGTCGCCGTACGCCCCGACCGCGTTCTCGTCCGCAGACTGGCCCGGACCGGCACCCCGCCGGCCGCCGACTGGCGTCCCTCCGGCACCGTCCTCGTCACGGGCGGCACCGGCGTGCTCGGCGGCCGGATCGCCCGCTGGCTGGCCCACAACGGAGCCCGCCGACTGGTCCTGACCAGCCGGCGCGGCCCGGCCGCGCCGGACGCCGACGCCCTGGTCCGCGAGGTGCGCGCGCTCGGCGTCGACGTCGTCGTCGAGGCCTGCGACGTGTCCGACCGGGAGCAGCTGCGCGCCGTCCTCGACCGCGTACCGGACGACACCCCGCTGACGGCCGTGCTGCACACGGCCGCGGTCCTGGACGACGCGGTGGTCGACGCCATCGACCCTGAGCAGGTCGCCCGCGTGTGGCGGGCCAAGGCACGCGGCGCGCTGAACCTGCACGAGCTGACGCACGGCCACGACCTGTCGGCGTTCGTCATGTTCTCGTCCTACGGGGCCACCGTAGGCCTGCCCGGCCAGGGCAACTACGCGCCCGCCAACGCGTTCCTCGACGGACTCGCCGAGGCCCGCCACCTCGAAGGACTGCCCGCCACCACGGTGTCGTGGGGTGCCTGGGACGGCGGCGGCATGGCCGAGACGACGGTCAAGGGCGTCCTGGACCGGCACGGCGTGCCCGGTATGGACCCGGAGCTGGCGCTCCTCGCCCTCCAGCAGGCCGTCTCCACCGGTCGGCCCTGCCAGACCGTGGCCGACGTGCGCTGGTCGCGCTTCCTCACCGCGTTCACAGCGGGCCGCCCCAGCCCGCTGCTCTCCGACCTCCCCGACGTACGCGAGCTCGCCGCCGCGGTCCCGGAGACCGCCGCCCCCACCGGTCCCTCGCTGCGGCAGCGCCTGGAAGCGCTGCCGGACGCCCGGCGGACCGAGTCGGTCCTCGAACTGGTACGCACCCACACCGCGACGGTGCTCGGCTACGGGCCGCAGGAACCCATGGACGCGAAACGGGCGTTCAAGGAGCTCGGCTTCGACTCCGTGACCGGCGTCGAGCTCCGCAACCGGCTCAACGCCGAGACCGGACTGCGGCTCCCCGCCACGCTCGTCTTCGAACACCCCACCCCTGCCGCGCTCGCCGACCACCTGCTGGCCGAACTCGGTGTCGCCGCACGGTCCGGCACCGGCCTGGACGCGCTCGAGGCGGCGCTCGCCGAGCTGGACGCCACGGTGCTGACCGACGGCGACGACGCCCGGCTGTCCCACGCGGCGCGGCGGCTGGAGGAACTGCTGGCGCGGCACGCGGCAGCGGACGTGTCACAGAAGCTCGACGACGCGTCGGACGACGAGTTGTTCCAGTTCATCGACGAGGAGTTCGGACTCTGACATGGCGAATGAAGAGAAGCTGCGCGACTACCTCAAGCGCGTCACCGGTGAACTGAGCGCGGCGCGCGAGCAGATCCGCCAGGTCGAGCTGAAGGAACGGGAGCCCATCGCCGTCGTGGCGATGAGCTGCCGCCTGCCCGGCGGCGTGACCGGCCCGGAGGACTTCTGGCGGCTGCTGGCCGACGGCGAGGAGGCCATCGGCCCCTTCCCCGACGACCGCGGCTGGGACCTGGGCCGGCTCTACGACCCCGACCCCGACAACCCGGGCACCGTGTACGCGAACGCCGGCGGATTCGTCGAGGCCGTCGGCGCGTTCGACGCCGGGTTCTTCGGCATCTCACCCCGCGAGGCCCTCGCCATGGACCCCCAGCAGCGACTGCTGCTGGAGGGCGCGTGGGAGGCGTTCGAGCGCGCCGGAATCACCCCCGAGTCGGTGAAGGACCGCACGGCGGGCGTCTACGTCGGCACCAACGGTCAGGACTACGCATCCCTGGTCACCGGCCGCAGCAGCACCGAGGGGCATGCCCTGACCGGCGGCGCGGCGAGCGTCCTCTCCGGCCGCATCGCCTACGCGCTGGGCCTCCAGGGGCCCGCCGTGACCGTCGACACCGCCTGCTCGTCCTCGCTGGTCGCGCTGCATCTGGCGGTGCAGGCGCTGCGCCGGGGCGAATGCTCCCTGGCGCTCGCGGGCGGGGCCACCGTCATGGCCACACCGAACCTGCTGGTCGAGTTCAGCCGGCAGCGCGGACTGTCGGCCGACGGGCGCTGCCGGGCGTTCTCCGAGGACGCGGACGGTACCGGATTCGCCGAGGGCAGCGGACTGCTGCTCCTGGAGCGGCTGAGCGACGCACGCCGCCACGGCCACCCGGTGCTCGCCCTGGTGCGCGGCACCGCCGTCAACCAGGACGGCGCGAGCAACGGCCTCACCGCCCCCAACGGCGCCGCGCAGCAGGCCGTGATCCGCGCCGCGCTCGCCAACGCCGGACTCGGCCCCGCGGACGTCGACGCCGTCGAGGCCCACGGCACCGGAACGCGGCTCGGCGACCCGATCGAGGCGCGCGCCCTGCTCGCCACGTACGGCACGGCCCGACCGGCCGAACGGCCCCTGTGGCTGGGCGGTGTGAAGTCGAACATCGGCCACACCCAGGCCGCCGCGGGGGTGGCCGGAGTGATCAAGATGGTGCAGGCTCTGCGCCACGGCGAGCTGCCCCGCACCCTGCACGCCGACGAGCCGAACTCGCACGTCGACTGGACCGCGGGCAGCGTGCGTCTGCTGACCGAGCCGGTGGCCTGGCCCGCGGGCGACCGTGCGCGCCGCGCCGGAATCTCGTCGTTCGGGATCAGCGGTACGAACGCCCACATCATCCTCGAAGGACCGGAATCCGTCCCGGCCGAGCCGGCCGACGCCCCCGAGGCACCACCGGTCGGCACCGGCCTCCCGGCGGTGCCGTGGCTGCTGTCCGGCCGCGACGAAGCGGCGGTCCGCGAGCAGGCCGCCCGCCTCGCCGCCCACCTGGACGCCCACCCCCGGACGCCGGTCGCCGACGTGGCCCGTTCACTGGCCACCACCCGTACCGCCTTCGACCACCGGGCGGCCGTGACCGGCGCCGACAGCGAGGAACTGCTCGCCGGCGTACGGGCGATCGCCGAGGCCGGACCCCTCCCCGACACGGTCGCGACGGGCACCGCCCCGGCCGGGAGAACGGCGCTGGTCTTCCCGGGACAGGGCACCCAGCGGGTCGGCATGGGCCGGGAGCTGTACCGGGACTTCCCCGTGTTCACGGCCGCCTTCGACGCGGTGTGCGACCGGCTCGACCCGCTCCTCGAACGCCCCCTGCGGGACGTGGTCTTCGCCGCCCCCGGCACCCCCGAGGCCGCGCTGCTCGACCAGACGGCGTTCACCCAGCCCGCCCTGTTCGCGGTCGAGGTCTCCCTCTTCCGGCTCGTCGAGTCGTGGGGCGTCACCGCCGACCACGTGCTCGGGCACTCCGTCGGCGAGCTGTCCGCCGCGCACGTCACCGGCGTGCTGTCCCTCGACGACGCCTGCACCCTGGTCGCGGCCCGCGGCCGGCTGATGCAGGCCCTGCCCACCGGCGGCGCGATGCTCGCCGTCAAGGCTTCCGAGTCCGAGGTGGCGCCGCTGCTCGCCGCACGCGCGCACGAGGCCGGACTCGCGGCGGTCAACGGACCGGAATCGGTGGTGGTGTCCGGCGCCGCCACGGCCGTCGACGAGATCGGCGCCCAGCTGGCCGCCCGCGGCGTCAAGACCCGGCGGCTCACCGTCTCGCACGCCTTCCACTCGCCGCTGATGGACCCGATGCTGGCCGAGTTCGCCTCGGTCGCGGGGACGATGACCTACGGTGCGCCGGCCCTCGGCCTCATCGGCAACGTGACGGGCCGACCGGCCGGCGACGAGGTGCGCACACCCGAGTACTGGGTCCGGCACGTACGCGAGGCCGTCCGTTTCGCCGACGGGGTACGGACGCTCCTGGAGGCGGGAGTGACCCGCTTCGTCGAACTCGGCCCCGACGGCACCGGCTCCGCGATGGTCGCGGACTGCCTGGCGGAGGCGGGCCCGGAGTCCGCCGTCACGGTGGTACCGCTGCTCCGCAAGGACCGCCCGGAGTCACGGACGCTGATCGACGCGGTCGCCCGCGCCCACACCCTCGGCGTCACCGTGGACTGGGAGCGTTTCTTCGCCGGTACGGGCGCCCGCCGGGTCGAACTCCCCACGTACCCCTTCCGCCGCACGGTCCACTGGCCCGAGCCGGCCGGTCCCACGCTGGACGCGGCCGCCCTGGGCCTGGAGGACCCGGCGCATCCGTGGCTCGCCGCCCGGACGGCCCTCGCCAACGGCTCCGGCCACGTCTTCACCGGCCGGCTGTCCCTGACCGATCAGCCCTGGCTGGCCGGCCACGCCGTGTTCGGCCAGGTCGTCCTGCCCGGCACCGGACTGCTCGAACTCGCCCTGGCCGCCGCGCACCGCTCGGACGCCGCCGGGATCGAGGACCTCACCCTCGTGGCGCCGCTCGTCCTGCCGCCCGCCTCCCCCGTCCACGTCCAGGTGTTCGTCGGAGCGGCCACCGGTCACGGGAACGACCGGCGACCGGTCACGATCCACAGCCGCCCGGAGGGTCAGGAGACCTGGGTCCTGCACGCGACCGGCGAGCTCGGCGGAGAACGGGACGACGCCACCCCCGCGCCGTTCGCCGCACTGCGCCGGTGGCCGGTCCCGGGCGCCCGCTCCGTCGGCACGGACGGTTTCTACGAGCGCTTCCGGGAGCAGGGCGTCGACTACGGCCCGGCATTCCTGGGGACCGCCGAACTGTGGAACCACGACGGCACGGCCTACGGCGTCGTACGGCTGCCCGAGGGGACCCCGGCCGACGCCTTCGGCATCCATCCCGCCCTGCTGGACGCGGCGCTCAACGTGATGAAGGCCGTGCCGGACGCCGACGAGGACACCGCCGGGGTCCTGCTGCCGTTCGCCTGGTCGGGCGTCGAGCTGTACGCCACCGGCGGCGGCGAACTGAGGGTGCGCGTCGACGTCGAGACCACGGACACGGGCCGCCGTCTCACGGTCCTGCTCGCCGACCCCACCGGCGCCCCCGTGGCCCGGATACGCGGTCTCGAGATGCGCCGGGCGAGCGCGGAACTGCTCAGGGCCGCCACCCACACCCGGATCGAGGACCTGTACCGGCTGGAACTCCAGCCGGTACCCGACTCCGCGCCGAGGTCCACCGGCCGACCCACCACCCTCGTCCTCGGCGGCACCGGCGGCCTCGCCGCCGTGCTCGGCGCCGAGACCCTGCCCGACGCGGACGCCCTCCTCGCCGCCCTCGACGGCGACGCCCAGGCACGGCAGCACATCGTCGTCGACGCCACGGGCGGAACCGGACACCCCGACGCGGCCGTCCACGAGACCGCCGGAGAGGCACTGCTCCTGCTGCGACGGCTCCTCGCCGAACCGCGCCTGGACGACGCCGAACTGACCTGGGTGAGCGGCACCGGACCGGACCGGAGCCCGGGGATCGGCCACGCGGCCCTGCGCGGTCTGCTCCGCGCCGCCCGGGCAGAGCACCCCGAGCGGTCCATCCGCCTGATCGAACTCGACGGGGCCGCCGATCCCTCGACCGCCCTGGCCGTACAGGGCGAACCGGAGCTCGTCGTACGCGACACCGGCCTCCTCGCCCCGCGCCTCGTCCGCGCCGACACGGACACGAACGGCCCGAATGACAGGATCTCGCCGAACGACGGGATCTCTCCGGACGACGGGGCTCCGCCGTCCGACGGGTCCTCGCTGCCCGACGCAGCCACGCTGTCCGACGAGGACGGAACCGTGCTCCTCACGGGCGGCACCGGCGACCTGGGCCGCGCCGTGGCCCGTCACCTCGTCGACGCCCACGGCGTACGCCGGCTGATCCTCGCCTCCCGGCGCGGCCCCGACGCCCCCGACGCCGCGGACCTCGTCCGCGAGCTGACCGGGGCGGGCGCGCTGAGCGTCCGTACCGTCGCCTGCGACGTGGCCGTCAAGGAAGACGTGGCCGCACTGCTCGCCACCGTGGATCCCGAACACCGGCTCACCGCCGTCGTCCACCTCGCCGGCGTCCTCGACGACGGCCTGGTCACGACACAGAGCCCCGAGCGCCTGGAGCGCGTCTTCGCGCCGAAGGTGCACGGCGCCCTGCACCTCGACGAGCTGACACGGGACCTGGACCTGAAGGCCTTCGTCCTCTTCTCCTCCGCGGCCGGTGTCCTCGGCACCGCGGGCCAGAGCACGTACGCCGCCGCCAACACGGTCCTGGACGCGCTCGCCGCACGACGAAGGAGCGAGGGCCGGCCCGCGACCAGCCTCGCCTGGGGCCTGTGGAGCCAGGACGGCAGCGGCATGACCGCACACCTCGGCCAGGCCGAGATCTCCCGCATGCGCCGACAGGGCATCGCCCCCATGACGGTCGCACACGGACTACGGCTGCTCGACGTGGCACTGCGCCGACCGGAGGCCACCCACGTGCCCATCCGGCTGGACCTGGCGGCCGTGGCCCGGCACCTCGACGACGGCGCGGAGGCGCCCGCGGTCCTGCGCTCGCTGGTCCGGCCGCGGCTCCGCAGGGCCGCCGAGGCGGCCGCGCCCTCCGACACGCTGCGGGAACGGCTGCTCCCCCTGACCCCGGAACGCAGGACCGAACTGGTGACCGGGATCGTGCTCCACGAGGTCGCCGTCGTGCTGGGACTCGACGGTGCCGGCGCCGTGGCCCCGAACCAGGTGCTCAAGGAACTGGGTCTCGACTCCCTGATGGCGGTGGAACTGCGGCGCCGCATCGCCGGCGCGGCCTCGGTGTCCCTGCCGTCCACGCTCGCCTTCGACTACCCCACCCCGGCCGCCGTCGCAGGCCTGGTCCTCGCCCGACTGGACCTCGCGGACACCGCCCGCCAGGACACACCGTCCGACGATCCGGCCTCCGTCCTCGGCTGGGTCCTCGACCAGGTCTCCCCGGACGACCTCCACCGCAGCGGTCTGCTCGAACTCCTGGTGGACCTCGCCCGGCGCACCCGTCCGCACACGACCGCGGAGAGCGGGGAGCGGCCCACGGCGGCCCGGACCGGCACCCCGCACACAGCACCCCGTCTTGAGGAACGGTCCGTCGACGACATCAACGCGGAGCTCGACGCCCTGCTCGCGTCGGTCGGCGACGAGGCCCCCTGACCGGCACGCGCACCCGCACCGTTCCCCATTCCGCCCAGAAAGGCTGATCGATGAGTATGACGTCCCCTGACCGGATGGAAGCGGCCCTGCCCGCGATTCGTCTGCTCCAGAAGCGAGCGGCCGACCTGGAGGCTCAGCGGACGGAGCCGATCGCCGTGGTGTCGATGGCCTGCCGTCTGCCCGGCGGCATCGACACCCCGGAGGCCTTCTGGGACCTGCTGTCCTCGGGCGGGGACGCGGTGGGCGGGCTGCCCAGGCGCTGGGACGGGCTCGACATCTACGACCCCGATCCTGAGGCGGTGGGCAAGAGCTACGCCCGCGAGGGCGGCTTCCTCGCCGACATCGAAGGGTTCGACGCCTCGTTCTTCGGGATCTCCCCGCGCGAGGCGCAGTCGATGGACCCGCAGCAGCGGATCGTCCTGGAGACCGCCTGGGAGGCCCTGGAACGAGCCGGCATCCGCCCGGACTCCCTCAACGAGAGCCGCACCGGCGTCTACCTGGGCACGATGGGCTCCGACTACGACGCCCTCGGCTCCCATGACCTGGAAGCCCTCGACGGCTATGTGAACTCGGGCAACGCGAGCAGTGTCGTCTCGGGCCGGGTGTCGTACTCGCTGGGCCTGCAGGGGCCCGCGGTCACCGTCGACACGGCCTGCTCGTCGTCCCTGGTCGCGCTGCACCTCGCCATCGCCGCACTCAGGACCCGGGAATGCGGACTCGCCCTGGCCGGCGGCGTCACGGTCATGTCGACGCCGGCGACGTTCGTGGAGTTCAGCCGTCTCAAGGGACTCTCCCCCGACGGCCGCTGCAGGAGCTTCTCCGCCGATGCCGACGGCGTGGGCTGGGCCGAGGGCGCCGGCATCCTGCTCCTCAAGCGCCTCTCGGATGCGGAGCGGGACGGCGACCGGGTGCTCGCGGTGATCCGTGGCTCGGCGGTGAACCAGGACGGCCGCAGCCAGGGCCTGACCGCTCCCAACGGGCCCTCGCAGCAGCGGGTCGTGCAGGACGCACTGGCAGCGGCGCGTCTCACCCCGGGGGACATCGACGCCGTCGAGGCGCACGGCACCGGCACCACGCTCGGCGATCCCATCGAGGCCGGCGCGCTCGCCGAGGTGTTCGGCCCGACCCGCGACACCGACCAGCCCCTCTATCTGGGTTCGTCGAAGTCGAACATCGGACACGCCCAGGCCGCGGCCGGCGTCGCCGGCGTCATCAAGATGGTCCTCGCCCTCCAGCACGAGCAGCTCCCCAAGACCCTCCACGCAGACGAGCCCAGCCCCCACATCGAGTGGGACGGCAGCGGTCTCCAGCTCCTCCACGACGGCCGGGACTGGAAGCGCGGGGACCGCGTCCGCCGGGCCGGTATCTCCTCGTTCGGCCTGAGCGGCACCAACGCGCACGTCATCCTCGAAGAAGCCCCGAAGACCGAGGCTGAGTCGGCTCCGGAGAACGCTTCGGACCAGCCTCTCCCTCTTCTGGTGTCCGGTCGTAGTGAGGCTGCGTTGCGTGCGCAGGCCGCCCGCTGGGCGGACTGGATCGAGGCCCGGCCCGAGACCCCGCTCGCCGAGATCACCACCACCGCCGCGCTGCACCGCACCCACTTCGACGTCCGCGCCGGAATCCTGGCCACCACCACCGAAGAAGCCATCACCGGCCTACGAGCACTCGCCGAAGGCCGGGAGCACGAGAACGTCGTCACCGGCACCGCCCGACCCGTCGGCAAGACCGTGTTCGTCTACCCCGGCCAGGGCAGCCA
>NZ_JBVHZJ010000072.1:0-6975 GCF_055574655.1 Streptomyces sp. NPDC029956
TTCGCCCCACCAAGAAGCAGGGACTCTTTTTCCTCTCCCCCCCCCCCCCCCCCCCCCCCCCCTCCCCCCCCCTCCTCCCCTCCCCCCCCCCCCCCCCCCCCCCCCCCCCCCCCCCCCCCCCCCCGGGCCGTTTGCGCAGGGTGCCGGTGGGTGAGGAATTCGAGGTCGAGCGGGTGGCCGGTGGACGGCGGCCCGGAGGATGGGGGATGACCGGATGGGCGTACGGCTCGTGGTGGTGGACGACCACCGCCTGCTCGCGGAGGCGCTGGCCTCGGCGCTGAAGCTGCGAGGGCACCGGGTGCTCGCGGCGGCCGCGCCGGTGGCGGGGTCGGCGGAGCTGGTGGTGAGCCGGGCGCCGGAGGTCTGTCTCCTGGGCACGGCCGCCCCGGCCGAACCGGGGGCCTTCGACGTGGTCGTACGGATCAAGCGCGAGCGGCCGCAGGTGGCCGTGGTGGTGCTCGGCCCGGTGCCCTCGCCGCGCGGGATCGCGGCGGCGTTCGCCGCCGGGGCGTCGGGGTACGTCCGGCACGACGAGCGCATCGAGGGCGTCGAGCGCGCCCTGGTGAAGGCGAGGGCGGGGGAGTCGGCGGTGGCGCCGCAGCTGCTCCAGTCGGCCTTCGCGGAGCTGTTGCACCCCTCCGCGCAGCCGGACGACGAGGGCCAGCGGCTGCTGCGGCTCCTGACGCAGCGGGAGGTGGAGGTCCTCGTCCGGGTCGCGGAGGGGGAGGACACCCGGCTGATCGCGGAGGGGATGGGGATCGCGCCGAGCACGGCCAGGACGCATGTGCAGCGGGTCCTGATGAAGCTGGGGGTGGGGTCGCGCCTGGAGGCGGCGGCCCTCGCGGCCCGTACGGGGCTGCTCGACCGGGCGCTGCCGGTGCAGCGGGGGCCGTCCCACTGAGGTCCCCGCCGAGGTCCCCGCTCCGGTCCCCACCGGGTTCCCGCGGAGGACCTCCGAGGCGTCCCGGCCTTCCGGGTCTCCGGCCCTCCGGTGCGCGGGCCTTCTGACGTTCGGGTGAAGCCCGGTCCCTTCGTTCGTGGGAGTGACCGGGCTTCGCCGTTGACGGTGATGTTGGAATGTGATTCCTTGTGCGTGGTTATGTTTGAACCGCCGGAGGGCACCCCCGTGAAGAAGACCGTCACCACGCTCGCCGACGGGCGCGAGCTGATCTACTACGACTCCCGTGACGACGCCGTCCGCACCGCCGTCGACACCCGGCCGCTCGACCCCGTCACCTCCGCCACCGAGCTCCGGCACGACGCGCTCCTCGGGGACTCCGTCGCCGTCGCCTCGCACCGGCAGGGCCGGACGTACCACCCGCCGGTCGGCGAGTGCCCGCTCTGCCCCTCGGGCGACGGACGGCAGAGCGAGATCCCGGCCCCCGACTACGAGGTCGTCGTCTTCGAGAACCGCTTCCCCACCCTCGCCGGGGAGTCGGGCCGCTGCGAGGTCGTCTGCTTCACCGCCGACCACGAGGCCTCCTTCGCCGACCTCACCCCCGAGCGGGCCGCCCTCGTCCTCGACGCCTGGACCGACCGCACCACCGAACTCGCCGCCCGCCCCGGCGTCGAGCAGGTGTACTGCTTCGAGAACCGCGGCGCCGAGATCGGCGTCACCCTCGCCCACCCCCACGGGCAGATCTACGCCTATCCGTCCGCCACGCCCCGCACCGCCCTCATGCAGCGGCACGCGGCCGAGCACCGGGCCCGCACCGGCGGCAACCTCTTCGACGACGTCGTCGCCCGCGAACGTGCCGACGCCGAGCGGATCGTCCTGGAGACCGAGCACTGGACCGCCTTCGTGCCGTACGCCGCCCACTGGCCGTACGAGGTCCACCTCTACCCGACCCGCCGGGTGCCCGACCTGCGCGCGCTCGACGAAGAGGCCCGCACAGAGTTCCCACAGATCTATCTGGAACTCTTGAGGCGCTTCGACCGGATCTTCGGACCGGGGGAGCCGCCGACGCCGTACATCTCCGCCTGGCACCAGGCGCCGTTCACCGGTGCGGACCGCGAGGAGTTCGCCCTGCACCTGGAACTCTTCACCGTCCGCCGGACGGCCGGCAGGCTCAAGTACCTCGCGGGCACGGAGTCCGGCATGAGCGCGTTCAGCAACGACGTGCCGCCGGAGACGGCGGCCCGGCGACTCCGAGAGGTGGCAGGCAAGTGACCGAGGCAGTCAAGAAGTACCTGGTGACGGGCGGGGCCGGATACGTGGGCAGCGTCGTCGCCGCCCACCTCCTGGAGCGGGGCCACCGGGTCACCGTCCTCGACGACCTCTCCACCGGCTTCGCCGAAGCCGTCCCGGCGGGCGCCGAGTTCGTCGAGGGCCGCATCCAGGACGCGGCGCGGTGGCTGGACGACTCCTACGACGGCGTCCTGCACTTCGCCGCCTTCTCCCAGGTCGGCGAGTCCGTCGCCAAGCCCGAGAAGTACTGGGAGAACAACGTCGGCGGCACCATGGCCCTGCTCGCCGCCATGCGCTCCGCCGGCGTCCGCAGGCTGGTCTTCTCCTCCACCGCCGCGACCTACGGCGAACCGGAGACCGTCCCGATCACCGAGACCGCCCCGACCGCCCCCACCAGCCCCTACGGGGCGAGCAAGCTCGCCGTCGACCACATGATCGGCGGAGAGTGCACCGCCCACGGCCTCGCCGCCGTCTCGCTGCGCTACTTCAACGTCGCGGGGGCGTACGGCTCCCTCGGTGAACGCCACGCACCCGAGTCGCACCTCGTCCCGCTCGTCCTCCAGGTCGCCCTCGGCGACCGCGAGGCGATCTCCGTCTACGGCGACGACTACCCGACCCCCGACGGCACCTGCGTCCGCGACTACATCCACGTCGCCGACCTCGCCGAGGCCCACCTCCTGGCACTCGACGCGATGACCACGGGCGAACACCTCGTCTGCAACCTCGGCAACGGCAACGGCTTCTCCGTACGCGAGGTCGTCGACACCGTCCGCAAGGTCACCGGCCACCCGGTCCCGGAGATCACCGCCCCACGCCGGGCCGGCGACCCCGCCGTCCTCGTCGCCTCCGCCGACGCCGCCCGCGAACGACTCGGCTGGACGCCGTCCCGCACGGACCTCGCGGACGTCGTCGCCGACGCCTGGGCCTTCGCGCGGGCACGGCACGAGGGAGGCCGGGCATGAGCGTCGCCGCCGACTTCGAGGCGCTGTACGGCGCCGCCCCCGACGGTGTCTGGGCCGCTCCCGGCCGCGTCAACCTCATCGGGGAGTACACCGACTTCAACGACGGGTTCGTGCTGCCGCTCGCGCTGCCGCACACCACCGTCGCCGCCGTCTCCCGCCGCGACGACGGGGTGCTGCGCCTGCACTCCGCCGACATCGACGGCGGCATCGTCCAGCTCGCCGTCGACTCCCTCGAACCGCTCTCCGGCGGCGGCTGGGCCGCCTACCCGGCGGGCGTCGTCTGGGCGCTCCGGGAGGCCGGGCACCCGGTCACCGGCGCCGACGTCCACCTCACCTCGACCGTGCCGACCGGAGCCGGGCTCTCCTCGTCGGCCGCCCTGGAGGTCGTCACCGCGCTCGCCCTGAACGACCTGTTCGGGCTCGGGCTCTCCCGGCCCGAGCTCGCCCGGCTCGCCCAGCGCGCCGAGAACGCCTTCGTCGGCGTCCCCTGCGGGGTGATGGACCAGATGGCCTCCGCCTGCGGCGAGCAGGGCCACGCCCTCTACCTGGACACCCGGGACCTCTCGTACCGTCAGGTCCCCTTCGACCTGGCCCGGGAGGGGCTGCGGCTGCTCGTCGTCGACACCCGGGTGAAGCACGCGCTCGGCGACGGCGCGTACGCCGAGCGGCGCGCCGGTTGCGAAGCCGGTGCGCGGGCGCTCGGCGCCCGGGCCCTGCGCGACGTGAGTGTCGTGCAACTGCCCGAAGCCCTCGCACTGCTGAGCGACGAGACGGTTCTGCGTTACGTGCGGCACGTCGTCACCGACAACGCCCGCGTGGAACGCACGATCGCGCTGCTCGACGCCGGCGAGACCCGGGCCGTCGGCCCCGTCCTCACCGAGGGACACGCCTCACTCCGGGACGATCTACGGGTCTCCTGCCCGGAGCTCGACCTGGTCGTCGAGGCGGCGAACGCCGCCGGGGCGCTCGGCGCCCGGATGACCGGCGGCGGCTTCGGCGGCTCCGCCGTCGTCCTCGTCGACACCGACCGGGCGGACGCGGTCGCCGCCGCCGTCGAGAAGGCCTTCGCCGAGGCCGGCCACGCGGCCCCCGGCATCTTCCCGGCCGTCCCCTCGGCGGGCGCGCGCCGCCTCTGACCCTCCCGCGGACACCCCCGTACGGCGCCCCGACCGCCCCGTACGGGGCCGCCGACACCCTCCGTACGCCCGTACGGCTTCGGACAGTTCCGTGAATCGGCCCCCGCCGTGACGCCCCGCCCCTACTCTGAGGGGCAGCGCCGGTGGGGGCCGGTGCTGTTCAGGGGGCGAGACCCGGTCGGGTACGGCGCCGGTAGCGGGGTAACACTCAACGCACGGCGGCGGCCGCGCGGATGACGGACCCGCCTCCGGCGCCGTACCCGCGTCGGTTTTCCCGTTCCTCGACACTTGGGGGTGTCCGTGGCACGTATCCGTGTCCTCGTGGTGGACGACCACCGCGTCTTCGCCGAATCACTGGCCGCCGCACTCGCGGCCGAGCCCGATGTCGACGTCGCCGCCGCGGGCAGCGGCCCGGCCGCCCTGCGCTGCCTGGAGCGCGGCGCCGCGGAGGGCCGCAGGTTCGACGTGCTGCTCGTCGACGCCGAGCTGGGCGCCGGTCCCGCGGGGGCCGTGGCCCGCGCGGTGCCGGACGACGCCGAGAACGCCGTCGACGGGATCTCCCTGGTCGCGGGGGTGCGCACGGTCCAGCCCGCGGTCCGCACCGTCGTCCTGGCGGAGAAGGACGACCCGCACCGCGCCGCCCTGGCGCTCCAGGCCGGGGCCTCCGGCTGGGTCGCGAAGGACTGCTCCCTCCAGCGGCTCCTCGCGGTGGTCCGCGGCGTGCTGCGGGACGAGACGCATCTGCCGCCCGCGCTGCTCACGGGTGTCCTGCGGGAGCTGACGGCCGCCCGCAAGCACCGGACGGACAGCGAGCGGCTCGTGGAGTCGCTGACCCCGCGCGAGCGGGAGGTGCTGCGCTGCATGGTGGCGGGCCTGGGGCGCAAGGCCGTCGCCGAGCGTCTCTTCCTGTCCCCGCACACCGTCCGTACGCACATGCAGAACGTGCTGGGGAAGCTGGGCGTGCACTCGACCCTGGCGGCGGTCGCCCTGGCCAGGCGTGCGGGGGTGGGGCCGGCCCAGCTGGGCGAGGCGCCGCTGTCCGGACTATCCGGGGACGTTGTCGAACGGGGCGGTCAGCTGGCGTAGCAGCGCGGCGAGTTCGCCGCGCTGGCCCCGGGAGAGCTGGGCCAGGATGGCCCGCTCCTGGGCGAGCAGCCCGGCGAGCGCCTCGTCGGCGCGGTCACGTCCCTCGGGGGTGAGCCGGACCAGGACGCCGCGCCGGTCGCTGGGGTCGGGGAGCCGCTCGACGAGGCCCTTCTTGGTGAGCCGGTCGATGCGGTTGGTCATGGTGCCGGAGGTGACCAGGGTCTGGGTCAGGAGCTGGCCGGGGGAGAGCTGGTACGGGGCTCCGGCACGGCGCAGGGAGGTGAGGACGTCGAACTCCCAGGGCTCCAGCTGGTGCTCGGAGAAGGCGAGCCGACGGGCGCGGTCGAGGTGCCGGGCGAGCCGCGAGACGCGGCTGAGCACCTCGAGCGGTTCCACGTCGAGGTCGGGGCGCTCGCGGCGCCATGCTGCGACCAGTCGGTCGACCTCGTCCTCCATGACGATCAGTGTAGAGGGTCTGTTGACATAAAGTCTCTTGGGGTCAAGTTTCTCCATGTCGAGTATCTTGGAATCAAGATATATTTCCCTGGACTGTGGGGAAGGGACCCGGCCGGAACTCCGTTCCGCTTCGGCAACTCGTTCCAGCAAGGGGGCTTCGAACATGCATTCCGTGGAATCCGCCGCACCATCCGCGCCGACATGGGATCCACAGCAGTACCTCCGGCACGCGGGCCACCGCACACGGCCCTTCCTCGACCTGCTCACCCGAATACCGCACCTGCCCGCACAGGACCGGCCCGCCCGAATCGCCGACATCGGGTGTGGCCCCGGAAACGTGACGGTCCTCCTCGCCGACCGCTGGGCCGACGCCCACATCACCGGTTTCGACCTCTCGCCCGACATGCTGGAGCAGGCCGAGAAGGACTGCTCCGGCACCACCCGCGGCGGGGGCTGGATCGACTTCCGGCCCGCCGACGCGGCGCACTGGACCCCTACCGAGCCCTACGACCTGATCGTCTCCAACGCGGCCCTCCAGTGGGTGCCCAACCATCCCGAGTCCTTCGCCGGCTGGATCGACGGACTCCGGCCCGGCGGCACCCTCGCCTTCCAGGTACCCGGCAACTTCACCTCGCCCAGCCACGCCCTGCTCGGCGAACTCTGCGACACCCCCGAGTGGCGTGGCCGGCTGGGTGACCAGGGCCGGCGTTTCGTCCATATCCTCGACGCCTCCGACTACCTCACCCGCCTCACCGACCTCGGCTGCGAGACGGATGTCTGGGAGACCACGTACTGCCAGCTGCTGCAGGGCGAGGACCCCGTCCTCGACTGGGTCAAGGGCACGGCCCTGCGGCCCGTCCTCACCACCCTGGGCGACGACCGGGACGCGATCGACGCCTTCCTCGGCCAGTACCGGGACCTCCTCCGCGAGGCCTACCCCCGGGGTCCGCACGGCACGGTGTTCCCGTTCCGCCGGATCTTCGCCGTCGCCCGCAAGCCCCACTGACGCGCGCGGCCCGGCACACGCCCGGCCCGGCACAGGGGGGGGGGGGGCGGCGGGGGGGGGGGGGGGGGGGGGGGGGGGGGGGGGGGGGGGGGGGGGGGGGGGGGAAGGAGGAGGCCTAATCGCCACCCTGTTAGAGCGGGG
>NZ_JBVHZJ010000072.1:6985-42650 GCF_055574655.1 Streptomyces sp. NPDC029956
CCTCCCCTGCACCACCGCGGCAACACACACCCCGCCGCGACCACCACCACCCAACACCCCCCCCCACCCCCCCCCCCCCCCCCCCCCCCCCCCCCCCCCCCCCGTGTCCGTGTCGACGTGTCCGTCCGTGCGTGTCCGTCTGTGTCGGGGACGGCTACGACATGGCGTTGTAGATCTGGAAGCCGGGGCCGACCTTGTTCCGGGTGCCGAACTTGCCGGGAGCGGTGTTCAGGTAGCTGTAGAGGTCGCCCGCCGAGGTCACGCCCAGCAGGTCGCCCTTGCCGTCACCGTTCAGGTCGCCCGGCGCTACCAGCTTGGTGTACGTGTTCCAGCCGCTGCCGACCTTCACCCGCGCGCCGAACGGCGTGGTCGCGCTGCCCGTGCCCGGGTAGAGGTACAGATCGCCGCCCGAGGTGCGGGCGGCGAGGTCCGCGCGCCCGTCGCCGGTGTAGTCGCCCGCGCCGATGATCCGGTTGAAGGAACCCCAGCCGCCGCCGACCTTGATGCGCGAGCCGAGCGCCGTGCTCCGGCCGGTGCCCGGGTACAGGTACAGGTTGCCGGAGCGGTCGCGGGCCAGCAGGTCGCCCTTGCCGTCGCCGGTCAGGTCGCCGGGGCCGGCGAGCGCGTTGTAGACGCCCCAGCCCGAACCGATGTAGGCGCCGTCGATGTAGAGGCCGTTGTCGAAGAGCTGGGCGATGTCGGACGAGTTGTCCGGGTCGAGCGAGGACAGGTGCGTGTAGTCGGCACCCCGCCAGCCGCCCGTGTCGCCGTACTGGGCGCGCTTGGTGAGCAGGCCGTTGGTCCGGCTGCCGTACCAGAACATCGTGCCGGCCGAGTCCCGTGCCAGGACGCCTTCCTTGGTGCCGGTGACCGGCCGGTTGCTCGCCCCGCCGAACTGCGGGACGCCTTCCCAGCCGCCCACGGTGCTGGCCTGCGTACGGGGCGCCAGGGTGCCGTTGCCCCTGCCGGTGTAGTACCAGAAGGTGCCCTTGGCGTCGCGGGCGAGGAGCTCGCCGCTGCCGTCGCCGTTGTCGTCGCCGACGGGGACGATCGTGTTGTAGACGTTCCAGCCGGTGCCGGCCTTCACCGGTGCGGCGAACGGCCTGCCCTTGTCGCCCTGGCCGGCGTAGAACCACAGGTTGCCGGCGGTGTCACGGGCGTACAGATCGGCCCAGCCGTCGCCGCTGTTGTCGCCGGAGCCGATGAGCTGGTCGTAGGTGTTCCAGCCGGAGCCGACCTTCACCCGGGCGGAGAGGGGCGCGCTGCGCTTGCCGGTTCCGTAGTACAGGTACAGGTTGCCGCCGGTGTCGCGGGCGAGCAGGTCCGCCAGGTTGTCGTCGTTCACGTCACCGGGCGAGAAGAGCTTGTTGTAGATCTGCCAGCCCTTGCCCTGCCATGCGTACGCCGCCGAGGTGGGCGTGGCGTCCGCGTACATCGTGAGCGCGCCCTGTTCCGAGAGCATCAGGACCTCGGGGCCGCCGCCGGCCACGTCCTGGTTGCCGATCGGAATGATGTCCTTCGGGGGCTCGGACTGGATCCCGTTGAAGGCGCCACCCCCGCTCGCGGCCAGCGAGGTGTAGACGTTGCCGTCCCAGCCGCGGTAGATCAGGTCGCTCACGCCGTCGCCGTCGAAGTCCGACAGCGGGTCGGGGACCCTGGACCCCGTGGCGGCCGCGGCGGCACCGTCGGCCGCGGCGGAGGCGCCCGCACGGGCCGTGCCGGGCGTCGGCCGCGTCGACGGCGGCGGGGTGAAGTCGGCCGCGGGCTTTTCGGCGGCGGCGTGGGGCGGCGCGGGTCGGTCGGCCGACGCCGGCGTCGCGAGCAGCATGCCCGCGGAGAGGACGAGGGCGGTGCATGCCGCGAGGCGGGCACGCGTGAAGTGCACAGAACGCAAGAGATCCCCCCCAGGGATCAGAATGTCGTCGGACCGGGAACGGGCGTCCGCGGCGTCTCCGTACGGCAGAAAGCGCGTACGGAGGGCGAACACCTCCGGGTGTTCGGGAGCATACCGTCCGGGGGTGACAAGAGCTTCCGGGAAAGGGGACGCCCCGCACCGGAAGTCCGGTGCGGGGCGTCCCCGGCTGGCCGAGAAGCGTGGTCACGACATGGTGTTGTAGACCTGGAAGCCGCCGCCGAGCCTGACCCGTGCCGAGAACTTGCCCGGCGCCGTGTTCAGGTAGCGGTACAGGTCGCCGGCCGAGGTCACGCCCAGCAGGTCGGCCTTGCCGTCGGCGTTCAGGTCGCCGGGGGCGACCACCTTGGTGTACGCGTTCCAGCCGCTGCCGACCTTCACCCGCGTCTTGAACGCGGACGTCGCGTTGCCGGTGCCCGGGTACACGTACAGGTCGCCGCCCGGGGTGCGGGCCGCGATGTCCGTACGGCCGTCACCGGTGAAGTCACCGGCGCCGACGATCTTGTTGAACGCGCCCCAGCCGGTGCCGACCTTGACGCGCGCCGCGAAGGCCGTGCCCTTGCCGTTGCCCTTGTAGAGGTACAGGGCGCCGACGCGGTCGCGGGCCAGCAGGTCGCCCTTGCCGTCGCCGCTCAGGTCGCCCGGGGCGACGATCGCGTCGTAGATGTTCCAGCCGCTGCCGATCCTGTTGCCGTCGATGTACAGGTCGCCGACCGGGTCGCCCTTGAGCTGCACGGCGAAGTCCGAGAGGCCGTCCGCGTTCAGCGAGGACAGGTTCGTGAAGGTGAGGTCGTTGACCTCGCCGTCCGGGAGGACGTGCTCGCGCGGGAACAGCTTGCCGGTGGTGGAGTTGGTGTACCAGTACAGCGACCCGCCGGGCGTCGTCGCGACGACGCCCTCCTTGCCCGTGTACGGGATGTTGCCGGCGCCGGCGAGCTGTGCGACGCCCGTGAGGTCGCCCGTGCCGCCCTGCTGCACGCGGCCGCCCAGGGTGCCGTTGCCGTTGCCGGCGTAGTGGAAGAGCGTGCCGGCGTTGTCACGGGCCAGCAGGCCGCCGTTCCCGGCGGGCAGGATCTGGTTGTAGACGCCCCAGCCGCCGCCGATGGACTTGCGGGTGCCGAACGGCTTGTTCTTGTCGCCGGTACCGGCGTAGAACCACAGCGTGCCGGCGGTGTCCCGGGCGTACAGGTCGGCCTTGCCGTCGCCGGTGCCGTCGCCGAGGCCCACGAGCTGGTCGTAGGCGCCCCAGCCGTTGCCGACCAGGATCCGGGTGCTGAGCGGACCGGACGCGCTGCCGGTGCCCAGGTACAGGTAGAGCGCGCCGTCATGGGTGCGGGCGACCACGTCGGCGCGGCCGTCGCCGTTCACGTCGCCGGGCGAGGTGATCTTGTTGTAGATCTGCCAGCCGCCGCCGACCACCGAGGAGTACGGGGTGCCGAGCGGATCGGCGTCGGTGTACAGGGTGAGCGTGCCGTTCTCGGAGAGGACGAGCACCTCGGGTTCGGCCGTGCTGCCGCCCTGGTTGCCGATCGGGATGACGTCCTTCGCGACGTCCTCGAAGCGGAAGAGGTCGAAGAGGCCACCGGCGCCGGAGGACGTGTTCGAGTAGAGCTCGCCGTCCACGGTGCGGAAGATGATGTCCTCGGCGCCGTCGAGGTCCAGGTCGGACAGCAGCGGAGACGTCGCCGCGACCGCGGCCGCACCCGCACGAGCGGCGTCCTTCCCCGTACGGGAGTCCCCCGTGCGGGCGGCGTCCTTCTTCGGAAGCGTCAGCTTCGGCGGCGTGAAGGAGGGCTTCGCCTTCTCGATCGACGGAACCGGCGCCGGGGTGTCGGCGGACGCCGGACCCGCGAGCAGCATGCCGGCCGAGAGGGCGAGCGCGGTGCAGGCGGCGACACGACGGGAACGCTTGGAGTTCAGGAAAAGCAAGAGATCCCCCCCAGGGATCAGAGGTTCGACAGAACCAAACAGGGGGGCTCGCACAGCGTCGAAACGGCATCGGCGCAGGCCGGTGGGCATGCGGAGACGGCTTCGTCCGACGGTCGGACACCCCCCCGGATGTTGAAAGTGAGTCTACCTACCGGGGAGGCTTGCGCCAGAGCATTACTCTCCACATCCGACCGGGCGGTCAGTTCTTCCGGTGCCCTATCAACCGCGGCTTCGGCTCAAGACCGTCCAGACCGTGCCACGCCAGATTCACCAGATGCGCCGCGACCTCCGCCTTCTTCGGCTTGCGCACGTCCAGCCACCACTGCCCCGTCAGCGCCACACTGCCCACCAGCGCCTGCGCGTACAGCGGCGCCAGCTTCGGATCGAAACCCCGAGCCTTGAACTCCAGACCCAGGATGTCCTCCACCTGCGTCGCGATGTCACTGATCAGCGACGCGAACGTACCCGTCGACTGCGCCACCGGGGAGTCCCGTACGAGAATCCGGAAACCGTCCGTGTAGTTCTCGATGTAGTCGAGCAGCGCGAACGCCGCCTGCTCCAGGAGCTCCCGCGGATGCCCCGCCGTCAGCGCACCCGTCACCCCGTCGAGGAGCTGACGCATCTCCCGGTCGACCACGACCGCGTACAACCCCTCCTTGCCGCCGAAGTGCTCGTACACCACCGGCTTGGAGACCCCGGCCTTCGCCGCGATCTCCTCCACCGACGTGCCCTCGAAGCCCTTCTCGGCGAACAGCGTCCGGCCGATGTCCAGCAGCTGCTCCCGGCGCTCCGCACCCGTCATCCGCACCCGGCGGCCCCGCCGGGGCTTCTGCTCGCCGCTGCCGGTGCCACTGGTCCTGCCGTCGATCGCCACGTCTTCCATCATGCCGCGTCTGCGGACGCGCTCTGGCGGCGGGCTTCGATGCGCTCCTTCGCCGGCCAGCGCACGTCGTACGCCCAGCCCGCCAGCTCGAACCAGCGGATCAGCCGCGCGCTGGAGTCGACCTGGCCACGCAGCACCCCGTGCCGCGCCGACGTCGGGTCCGCGTGGTGCAGGTTGTGCCAGGACTCGCCACAGGACAGCACCGCCAGCCACCACACGTTGCCCGAACGGTCCCGCGACTTGAACGGACGCTTGCCCACCGCGTGACAGATCGAGTTGATCGACCACGTCACGTGGTGCAGCAGCGCGACCCGCACCAGCGAACCCCAGAAGAACGCGGTGAACGCACCCCACCAGGACATCGTCACCAGACCGCCCACCACCGGCGGGATCGCGAGCGACAGCATCGTCCAGAAGATGAAGTCACGCGAGATCCGCCGGATCGCCGGGTCCTTGATCAGATCCGGCGCGTACTTCGCCTGCGGCGTCCGCTCCTCGTCGAACATCCAGCCGATGTGCGCCCACCACAGACCCTTCATCAGGGCCGGCACCGTCTCACCGAAACGCCACGGCGAATGCGGGTCGCCCTCCGCGTCCGAGAACTTGTGGTGCTTGCGATGGTCCGCCACCCAGCGCACCAGCGGACCCTCCACCGCCAGCGAACCCATGATCGCGAGCGCGATCCGCAACGGCCGCTTCGCCTTGAACGACCCATGCGTGAAGTAACGGTGGAAACCGATCGTGATGCCGTGGCAGCCGATGTAGTACATCGCCACCATCAACCCCAGATCGAGCCACGACACGCCGCCCCAGCTCCAGGCCAGCGGTACCGCCGCGATCAGGGCGATGAAGGGCACCGTGATGAACAGCAGCAGCGTGATCTGCTCGATCGATCGCTTCTTGTCCCCGCCGAGCGTGCCGGAGGGCAGGGGGTCCTGTTCGGTTTCGAGCAACTCAGGGCTGGTGGTCATGGGTGTCCCCTGGGGAAGAAGGGATGAGGATGAAAGAGAGCGGAACGGGATGAAGAGAACGCGAGGCTACGCCTCCGTAACCTACGGCGTCGTAAGTATGGCAGCGCCGGAGCGCGCGGCAAGGGGGCACAAGAGGACCCTGGCCGCTGTCCGGCAGATGGACACCTATCCTGGGTGCGTCGGACAGCGCGGTCCGCAAGCCTCCAGAACCCCTCCAGACGTGCTCAAACACTGCAAGGAGCCGCACCTGTGAGCAGTGCCGACCAGACCCCCACCGCCAGCGCCGAGCTGCGCGCCGACATCCGCCGACTGGGCGATCTCCTCGGCGAGACCCTCGTCCGCCAGGAGGGCCACGAACTCCTCGACCTCGTCGAGCGGGTCCGCAGCCTCACCCGCGAGGACGGCGAAGCCGCCGCCGAGCTGCTCCGAGGCGTCGAACTCGAGACCGCCGCCAAGCTGGTACGCGCCTTCTCCACCTACTTCCACCTCGCGAACGTCACCGAGCAGGTCCACCGCGGCCGCGAGATGCGCGAGAAGCGCGCCGCCGAGGGCGGCCTCCTCGCCCGCACCGTCGACATGCTCAAGGACGGCGACCCCGAGCACGTACGCCAGACGGTCAAGAACCTCAACGTCCGGCCCGTCTTCACCGCGCACCCCACCGAAGCCGCCCGCCGCTCCGTCCTCAACAAGCTGCGCCGCATCGCCGCCCTCCTGGAGACCCCGGTCATCGAGGCCGACCGGCGCCGCCACGACCTGCGGCTCGCCGAGAACATCGACCTCATCTGGCAGACCGACGAACTCCGGGTCGTCCGCCCCGAGCCCGCCGACGAGGCCCGCAACGCCATCTACTACCTCGACGAGCTGCACGCCGGCGCCGTCGGCGACGTCCTGGAGGACCTCGCCGCCGAGCTGGAGCGCGTCGGCGTCGAACTCCCCGCCGGCACCCGCCCGCTCACCTTCGGCACCTGGATCGGCGGCGACCGCGACGGCAACCCCAACGTCACCCCCCAGGTGACCAGGGACGTCCTGATCCTCCAGCACGAGCACGGCATCACCGACGCCCTCGAACTCGTCGACTACCTGCGCGGACTCCTCTCCAACTCCATCCGCTACGCCGGAGCCGACCAGGAACTCCTGGACTCCCTCCAGCGCGACCTGGAACTCCTCCCGGAGATCAGCCCCCGCTACAAGCGCCTCAACGCCGAGGAGCCGTACCGCCTCAAGGCCACCTGCATCCGGCAGAAGCTCGTCAACACCCGCGAGCGCCTCGCCTCCGGCACCCCCCACCAGGACGGCCGCGACTACCTCGGCACCGCCGAACTCGTCCACGACCTCACCCTGATCCAGACCTCGCTGCGCGAGCACCGCGGCGCGCTCTTCGCCGACGGCCGGATGGACCGCACCATCCGCACCCTCTCCGCCTTCGGCCTCCAGCTCGCCACCATGGACGTCCGCGAGCACGCCGACGCCCACCACCACGCCCTCGGACAGCTCTTCGACCGCCTCGGCGAGGAGTCCTGGCGGTACGCCGACATGCCGCGCGACTACCGGCAGAAGCTCCTCGCCAAGGAGCTCCGCTCGCGCCGCCCGCTCGCCCCGACCCCGGCCCCGCTCGACGCCGCCGGACAGAAGACCCTCGGCGTCTTCCACACCATCAAGGAAGCCTTCGAGCGCTTCGGCCCCGAGGTCATCGAGTCCTACATCATCTCGATGTGCCAGGGCGCCGACGACGTCTTCGCCGCCGCCGTCCTCGCCCGCGAGGCCGGCCTGATCGACCTGCACGGCGGCTGGGCCAAGATCGGCATCGTGCCGCTCCTGGAGACCACCGACGAGCTCAAGGCCGCCGACGTCATCCTCGACGGCATGCTCGCCGACCCCTCCTACCGGCGCCTCGTCTCACTCCGCGGCGACGTCCAGGAGGTCATGCTCGGCTACTCGGACTCCTCCAAGTTCGGCGGCATCACCACGAGCCAGTGGGAGATCCACCGCGCCCAGCGCAGGCTCCGCGACGTCGCCCACCGCTACGGCGTACGACTCCGCCTCTTCCACGGCCGCGGCGGCACCGTCGGCCGCGGCGGCGGCCCCTCGCACGACGCGATCCTCGCCCAGCCCTGGGGCACCCTCGAGGGCGAGATCAAGGTGACCGAGCAGGGCGAGGTCATCTCCGACAAGTACCTGATCCCGTCCCTGGCCCGCGAGAACCTGGAACTGACGGTCGCCGCCACCCTCCAGGCCTCCGCCCTCCACACCGCGCCCCGCCAGTCCGACGAGGCCCTGGCCCGCTGGGACGCGGCCATGGACACCGTCTCGGACGCCGCCCACACCGCGTACCGCGAGCTCGTCGAGGACCCCGGCCTGCCGGCGTACTTCCTCGCCTCCACCCCCGTCGACCAGCTCGCCGACCTGCACCTGGGCTCACGGCCCTCCCGCCGCCCCGGCTCAGGCGTCTCCCTCGACGGACTCCGCGCCATCCCCTGGGTGTTCGGCTGGACCCAGTCCCGCCAGATCGTCCCCGGCTGGTACGGCGTCGGCTCCGGCCTCAAGGCCCTGCGCGAGGCCGGCCTCGACCCGGTCCTCGGCGAGATGTACGAGCAGTGGCACTTCTTCCGCAACTTCCTCGCCAACGTCGAGATGACGCTCGCGAAGACCGACCTGCGGATCGCCCGCCACTACGTCGACACCCTGGTCCCCGACGACCTCAAGCACGTCTTCGACGCCATCGAGGCCGAGCACGCCCTGACCGTCGCCGAGGTCCTCAAGATCACCGGCGGCGAGAAGCTCCTGGACTCCAACCCGGTCCTCCAGCAGACCTTCTCCATCCGCGACGCCTACCTGGACCCGATCTCCTACCTCCAGGTCGCCCTCCTCGCCCGCCAGCGCGGCGCCGCCGAGCGCGGCGAGGACCCGGACCCGCTGCTCGCACGGGCCCTGCTCCTCACCGTGAACGGCGTCGCGGCGGGCCTGCGCAACACCGGCTGACGCCCGGCCGCACACAGAACGGTGCCCCCGTGGAGATCCCTCCACGGGGGCACCTTCATGACGGGGTACGTCCGTACCCCGGCCCTCAGTGCTGCTGGGCCTTGCGACGGCGGGTCACCAGGAACGCGCCGGCACCCGCGAGGGCCACGGCGACGGCGGCGAGCACGCCGACGGGGGCGCTGGAGCCGGTCTCGGCCAGGTCGCCGCCCGTGCTGCCGGTGCTGCCCGTGCCACCGTTGCCGCCGGTCTCGCCCGCGGAGGTGGAGGCGGACGGCGACTCGGTGCCACCGGGGGTCTCCGAGGCACCCGGGGTCTCGGAGGTGCCCGGGGTCTCCGACGGAACGGGGCTCTCGGTACCCGGGGTCTCGGTACCGGGCGTCTCGGTACCAGGGGTCTCCGTACCCGGAGTCTCGGTACCGGGGGTCTCCGTGCCGGGCGTCTCGTCCGGGCAGTCGACCTTGAAGACCTTGTGCTTGGCCGCGCCGTTCTCGCCGTCGAAGTTCCAGAACAGCTTGTACTGGCCGTCGGCGAGCTTCAGGTCCTCGGTGCGCCCGTGCCCCTCGGCGTCGAGGGTGATGGCACCCTTCTCGACCTCGGTGCCCTTGTCCTGGTCGTTGTTCGCCCAGGCCTCGATGCGCCAGATCGCCTTCTGCTCGGCGTCGAAGTTGAAGGCGTCGAGGTAGAAGGCGCAGACCTTCGGCTCGTTGGCCTTGATCTCCTCGCCGGTCTTCGAGTCGTGGATCTTGACCGTGCCGTTGTCGCCCTTGGGGCCCTCCGACGCGGAGGCCACCGGGGCCAGAACGAGGGAGCCTGCCATGGCCGCGACAAACGCGGCGGCGGGGATGAGAGAACGTCGCATGTGCAGTCGTCCATCTATGGGATGAGGGATGCCGTGGGGGGTGGCAGGGGGGGCAGCCTATCCCTCGCCTTGAGTGAGCATCAGGCCGGAGTTCCCTGACGATCGCGCCAGGAACCAGTGGAATCCGGCCACAACCCTCAGAGCGCGAAGAACGCCGCCACGAGCAGCGCCCCGCCCGCCCCCGCCATCGACCACGCCGTCCTCGGCAGCCGCAGACCGCCACCGATCAGCGGCGACGCGAGCAGCAGCGCCCCGCCCAACGGCAGCCACGCGTGCAGACCACCGCCCCAGCCCGTCCGTACGCCCTCGTCCGTGCCCGGCTTCACCACCACCGGGATCGTCACACCCTGCTCCGCCGCCACCGAACGCGCGATCGTCAGCGTCCGCCGCGTCGAGGAGACGTCCTCCGGGGCGTAGCGGCCGCTGCACGTGTCGTCCGTGCAGCCGGTCACCGTCAGCGTGCCGTGCTCCCGCCCCTTGGCGAGCAGGACGTGCTGGGCCGAGGCCCAGGAGGTCCAGGCGCCCGCGACCACGAGAAGGAGGGCGACCAGGGCCATGGCGGCGTTACGGA
Source organism: Streptomyces sp. NPDC029956 (assembly GCF_055574655.1). NCBI lineage: Bacteria > Bacillati > Actinomycetota > Actinomycetes > Kitasatosporales > Streptomycetaceae > Streptomyces > Streptomyces sp. NPDC029956. The sequence continues at coordinate 17,090 of NZ_JBVHZJ010000072.1, forward strand.
CGTGCGTCATGACCCGGGATCGTACAGTCGTACCGCGTGAGTCCCACCAGCCTCAGGAGTTGTACGCGGACTGCGCCCGCTCCAGACCCTCCGCCACCAGGCACTCCACCGAGTCCGCCGCCCGGTCCACGAACCAGTCCAGGTCCTTCCGCTCCGTCGACGAGAAGTCCTTCAGAACGAAGTCCGCCACCTGCATCCGGCCCGGCGGACGCCCGATCCCGCACCGCACCCGGTGATACTCCGCACCCATCGACTTCGTCATCGACTTCAGACCGTTGTGCCCGTTGTCACCGCCGCCGATCTTCAGCCGCAGCACCGAGTAGTCGATGTCCAACTCGTCATGGATCGCCACGATGTTCGCCGTCGGCACCTTGTAGAAGTCACGCAGCGCCGTCACCGGGCCACCCGACAGGTTCATGTACGACATCGGCTTCGCGAGGACCACCCGACGACTCGCCGGCCCCGGCGGACCCATCCGGCCCTCGACGACCTGCGCCTGCGCCTTCCCCGCCCGCTTGAACGAGCCCCGCATCCGCCCGGCGAGCAGGTCCACCACCATGAACCCGATGTTGTGCCGGTTGGCCGCGTACTCGGGCCCGGGATTGCCGAGGCCGACGATCAGCCAGGGCGCGTTCGCGTCATCGGTCATGTGCGTCGGGTCTCCTCGTCCAGCTACGTCCAGATACGGAAAACGGGGTGGCGGGCCGTGCGGCCCGTCACCCCGTCACGTCAAGCAGAGCCTACGGCTCAGGCCTCGGCGCCCTCGGTGGCCTCGGCCTCGGCGGCCGGCTCCTCGGCCTGCGCGGCCAGGACCTGCAGGACCACGGCGTCGGCGTCGGTCACCAGGGTCGCGCCCTTGGGGAGCGTGATGTCCTTGGCGAGGACGGAGGCACCGGCCTCCAGGCCCTCCACGGAGACCGTGACGGCCTCGGGGATGTGGGTGGCCTCGGCCTCGATGGAGAGGGTGCTGAGCACGTGCTCGAGCAGGTTGCCACCGGCCTTGAGCTCGCCCTCGGCCTGCACGGGGATCTCGACGGTGACCTTCTCGCCGCGCTTGACGAGGAGCAGGTCGACGTGGACGAGGAAGCCCTTGATGGCGTCACGCTGGACGGCCTTCGGGATCGCCAGCTCGTTCTTGCCGTCGACGTCCAGCGAGAGCAGGACGTTCGGCGTACGCAGCGCGAGCGCCAGGTCGTGGGCCGGAAGGGTCACGTGCGCCGGCTCGGAACCGTGGCCGTAGACGACGGCGGGAACCTGGTTGTTGCGGCGGATCGCACGGGCGGCGCCCTTGCCGAACTCGGTACGGACGGCAGCGGCGAGCTTGACCTCGGACATGGTGCACTCCTCGTAGAAAAGGTGACGAAAGACCTGGGTCACCCGGCCACGACTGGCGATGGCCTGCTACGAAGAGCGCGTCGATAACGGACCGCCGTGACCCTGTACGGACGTACGGGTACGGCCTCCCTCGCCGAGCAACTACGGCAGTCTACCGGCCCACCGCCCTACCACCCAATTCGATCACCGAGACACGACAGAGGGCCGCTCCCCCGAACGGGGAACGGCCCTCGTGCCTACCGAACGGCTACGGCTCAGTGCTCCTCGAAGAGGCTCGTCACCGAACCGTCCTCGAACACCTCGCGCACCGCACGCGCGATCGTCGGCGCGATCGACAGCACCGTGATCTTGTCCAGCTCCAGCGCACCCGGAACCGGCAGCGTGTCCGTGAACACGAACTCGCTCACCTTCGAGTTCTTCAGCCGGTCCGCCGCCGGACCCGACAGGATGCCGTGCGTGGCCGTCACGATGACGTCCTCCGCACCGTGCGCGAACAGCGCGTCCGCCGCGGCACAGATCGTGCCACCGGTGTCGACCATGTCGTCCACCAGCACACAGACGCGGCCCTTCACGTCACCGACGACCTCGTGCACGGTGACCTGGTTGGCGACGTCCTTGTCACGACGCTTGTGCACGATCGCCAGCGGCGCGTCCAGCCGGTCGCACCAGCGGTCGGCCACCCGCACGCGACCCGCGTCCGGGGAGACGATCGTCAGCTTGGAACGGTCGACCTTCGCACCCACGTAGTCCGCGAGGACCGGCAGCGCCGACAGGTGGTCCACCGGGCCGTCGAAGAAGCCCTGGATCTGGTCCGTGTGCAGGTCCACCGTCAGGATGCGGTCCGCACCGGCCGTCTTCAGCATGTCCGCGACCAGACGCGCCGAGATCGGCTCACGGCCGCGGTGCTTCTTGTCCTGACGGGCATAGCCGTACGACGGGATGATCACGGTGATGCTCCGGGCCGAGGCCCGCTTCAGAGCATCGATCATGATCAGCTGCTCCATGATCCACTTGTTGATCGGAGCCGTGTGGCTCTGGATCAGGAAGCAGTCCGCGCCACGGGCCGACTCCTGGAAGCGGACGTAGATCTCACCGTTGGCGAAGTCGAACGCCTTGGTCGGAACGAGGCCGACACCCAGCTGGTGCGCGACCTCCTCGGCCAGCTCGGGGTGGGCGCGGCCGGAGAAGAGCATCAGCTTCTTCTCGCCGGTCGTCTTGATCCCGGTCACAGCACTGTCTCCTCAGACGTGTTGTCTGGCCGCGTTCCACGAGCTGTCGTGCGCGTGTGCGAGCCAGCCGAATTTGTGTGCACGTATCACGGTACGCCGAGTTCGACGTACCCGTTTCCGGTCAGCTTTCGCCGGCGGAGTCCTCAGAGGTGGCCTGAGCGGCCTGCGCGGCAGCGCTGCCGGGACGCTTCCGGGCCACCCAACCCTCGATATTCCGCTGCTGGCCCCGGGCGACGGCGAGCGCACCGGCCGGGACGTCCTTCGTGATCACGGACCCGGCGGCGGTGTAGGCACCGTCCCCGATCGTGACAGGAGCCACAAACATGTTGTCCGAACCGGTCTTGCAATGGGAGCCGACCGTGGTGTGGTGCTTCGCCTCACCGTCGTAGTTCACGAAGACGCTCGCCGCGCCGATGTTCGTGTACTCACCGATCGTCGCGTCACCCACGTACGACAGATGGGGGACCTTGGTGCCCTCGCCGATCGTCGCGTTCTTCATCTCCACGTACGTGCCGGCCTTGGACTTCCGGCCGAGGTTCGTGCCCGGACGGAGGTACGCGAACGGCCCCACGGAGGCGCTCTCGCCGATGACGGCGGAGTCGGCGACGGTGTTGTCCACCCGGGCGCCCTTCTCGACGCGGGTGTCCTTGAGGCGCGTGTTCGGACCGACCACCGCGTCCTCGCCGATGTGCGTCGCCCCGAGGAGCTGCGTACCGGGCAGGAGGACGGCGTCGGGCTCGAAGGTCACCGTGACGTCCACGAAGACGGACGCCGGGTCGACCACGGTCACACCGGCGAGCATCGCCCGCTCGATCAGCCGCCGGTTCAACAGGGCACGCGCCTCGGCCAGCTGCACGCGGTTGTTGATGCCGAGGATCTCGCGGTGGTCGCCGGCGACGGAGGCGCCGACACGGTGCCCGGCCTCACGCAGGATGCTCAGCACATCGGTGAGGTACTCCTCGCCCTGGCTGTTGTCCGTCCGGACCTTGCCGAGGGCGTCGGCCAGCAGCTGCCCGTCGAAGGCGAACACGCCCGAGTTGATCTCACGGATGGCGAGCTGCTCGTCCGAGGCGTCCTTGTGCTCGACGATCTCGGTGACGGCGCCGGTCGCCGGGTCCCGCACGATCCGCCCGTACCCGGTGGAGTCCGGGACCTCGGCGCTCAGCACGGTGACGGCGTTGCCGTCGGCGGCGTGGGTGTCGGCGAGGGCGCGCAGCGTCTCACCGGACAGCAGCGGGGTGTCGCCGCAGACGACGACCACGGTCCCCTCGGGCGCCTGCCCGAGCTCCTCCAGGGCCATCCGCACCGCGTGCCCGGTGCCGTTCTGCTCCTCCTGGACGGCGGTACGGGTCCCGGCGTAGTGCTCCTCCAGGTGCCCCTTCACCAGCTCGCGGGCGTGCCCGACGACCACGACGAGGTGCTCGGGCTCCAGCTCCCGGGCGGCGGACACGACATGCCCGACGAGCGAGCGCCCGGCGATCTCGTGGAGGACCTTGGGGGTCTTCGACTTCATGCGGGTGCCCTCACCCGCTGCGAGGACGACGACGGCTGCCGGGCGGTTGGCGCTCACGGGAATGCCCTTCGGCTTTGGGTGGTGGACGCACGAAGGATACCGGGGGGCAAGGGTGCGGACATGAGTGCGGGTCCTGACCGTGATGGCCAGGACCCGGATGAAGAAGCTCCCCTGCCAGGACTTGAACCCGGACATAAGGCACCAAAAGCCTCAGTGCTGCCAATTACACCACAGGGGATGGCGTATAGGGTCAAAACAGACATCCTGTCAGTCTCGTACCCCGACGGCGTCCACTATGCCGTACCAGGCGCCCTCCATGCGACGGTATAGCTCCGCGCTCCCGGTGACGTAGATGACGAGGCATCCTCGGTAGGCCTGCGCGGTGTTCCTTCGGACGGTTCGGGGGTTGTGGCGCTTCAGGGTCGCCTTCTGGAACGTCGAGGCGTCGACGCCGGCCAGTTCTGCCCAGAACCGTTCGGCTTCTTGCACGTCGGCGCTCTCGTGAATGCTGACGCGGAAGCGGAGGCGGTCACGGGTGACGCCCATGAGGTCCAGCCACCGCGGGTGGAGGGTGATGACGTTCGGATCGCTGTTGATGAACTGCAGGCACTCGCGTCGGCTGTACGTCTTGTCCTTGGTGCCCTCGGCCCAGTAGAGGACGACCCCTGCTACGAGCAGCTCGCGGTCCGTCAGAGCGCCGATGGCCTCACGGGCCACGCGCTTCGTCTCCTGACGATCTTCCTCCTGTGCCGAGCGCAGGCGGGCCAGGCCGGCGTTCATCCGAGCCTGGCGCTCCTCGTCGGTGTAGCGGGGCTTCGGCTTCGGCAGGTCCCGTACCCACAAGGAGATCGAGCTCTTCGAGCAGCCCGGCTCGACCTGGATCTGGTCATAGGTCATGCCCTGGAGGCGTAGCTCGCGGGCGCGGTCGCGGAGGTCGTCCTTCGCGTTCGGGCGCTTCGTCCACTCCGGCGGTGGCTCGCCCTTCACCAGGCGGTGGAGGAGGTCGTTGTTGTAGATCTTCAGGTGGTCGCGGATCTGGTGGAGGCTGAGGCCCTCGCGGCGGAGTGCGATCGCCTGTTCGCGCAGTTTCTCGACGTCCGTGTACTTGCCCGTGGCGGCTGTCACATGAACACCATCGTCCGGAATGCGGACGCCCGGGTCGAAAGTCTGGGCGATTCAGTAGTTCGAGGGACGGGTGTCCGGGAGTGTTGACGGCGGGCGCTTCCCGGAGGGGCGCGCCCGTAGGGTGGTGGGTATGACCACAACGGGGGCAGACCGGGGCGCCGTGGGCGTCGGGAGTTGGTGGTGGTGGGGGAGACGGCGGAGTGCCGTGCTCGATGGGGGGCTCGCCCTCGTGTCCGCCGTCGAGTGCGGGTTCGAAGGGGTGCGGTTCGCCGAGCAGGCCTCGCTGCCCGTCCCCCTGGGGGTGTTGTTCGGGCTGATGGTCGGGTCCGTGCTGCTCGTGCGGCGGCGGTGGCCCATCGGGCTCGTGCTCGTGTCGATCGCCGTGGCGCCCGCCGAGATGGGTTTCCTCATGGGGATCGTCGGGCTCTATTCGCTCGCCGCTTCCGAGGTGCCCCGGCGGATCACGGCGTTGCTCGCCGGGATGTCGACGGTCGCCGTGTTCGTCGTGACCGTGGTGCGGATGCGGCAGGACATCGCCCAGGCGGATGTCGGGCGGCCCGACATCGACCCGAGCGGCTGGTACGTGCCGGTCGTCTCGCTCTTCATGACGCTCGGGCTCAACGCGCCGCCGTTGCTGTTCGGGCTCTACATAGGGGCGCGCCGCCGGCTCATGGAGAGTCTGCGGGAGCGGGCGGACAGTCTGGAGCAGGAGCTGTCGTTGCTGGCGGACCGGGCGGAGCAGCGGGCGCAGTGGGCGCGGCAGGAGGAGCGGACGCGGATCGCCCGTGAGATGCATGACGTGGTGGCGCACCGGGTGTCGTTGATGGTGGTGCATGCGGCGGCGCTGCAGGCGGTGGCGTTGAAGGATCCGCAGAAGGCGGTGCGGAACGCCGCTCTGGTGGGGGACATGGGGCGGCAGGCGTTGACGGAGTTGCGGGAGATGTTGGGGGTGCTGCGGGAGGGGGCTGTTCCGGTGGCTCCCGCTCCTGTGCCGTTGGCGGCCGTCGGGCGGGCTGCTGCTGCGGCGGCTGAGGCGGCTGCGGAGGACGGGCCTTCTCTGGACGCGTTGGAGGGGTTGTGTGAGCAGTCCCGGCTGGCGGGGGCGGTGGTGGAGTTCGTCGTGGTCGGGGAGGCCCGGGTCTACCCGCCGGAGGTGGAGCGCACGGCGTATCGCGTGGTGCAGGAGGCGTTGACCAACGTCCACAAGCATGCGGCGGGCGCCGAGGTGGTGGTGCGGCTGGCGCATCGTGAGGCCGAGGTCGCGATGCAGGTGGAGAACGGTCCGTGTCCTTCGGACGCGGGCGTGGCCGATGCGCGGCTGCCGAGTGGTGGGAACGGGCTCGTCGGTATGCGGGAGCGCGTGCTGCGGCTCGGTGGGGTGTTCGTGTCCGGGGCGACCGATGTGGGGGGTTTCAGGGTGTCGGCGGTGCTGCCGACGGTCACCCGGCTGTCAGGCGGGTCGGCTGTGCGCCGGTGACGAGGGTGGAGAGCGCCGTGTCGATGTCCTTGCCGAGGTACCAGTCGCCGGCGTGGTCGAGGCTGTAGACCCGTCCTTCCATGTCCATGGCGAGGATTGCCTGGTGGTCGCCTTCTTCGCCGAGTGGTGCGAGTTCCGTGTCCAGGGCGCGGCCGAGGTCGGCGAGGGTGCGGGAGAGGTGGAGTCCGGCGAGGGGGTCGAAGCGGACGGCGGCGGGTGCTATCTGGCGGCCGTGGCCGGGTGCGGTGATGCGGAGGCCGCCGAATTCGGCCCAGGCTTCGACGACGGCGGGGAAGACGCTGTGCCGGTGGCCCGCGGGGGAGAGGTGGGCGCGCAGGGTGTCGGCCCATTCTTCGGCGAGCTTGATGTCCCAGCGGCCGGGCTGCCAGCCGGCCTCGCGGAGGGCGGCGTCGACGTTGACCGGGAACCGGGTGGTGCTGAGGTGGTCGGGCATGTGGGTGCGGTCAGCCGTTCTCGACAGGCGTGGTGGGGTCGACGGTGCGGACGCCGAAGTGGGCGAGCATCGCCGTACAGGAGCGGCAGGGTGCGGCGTAGCTGCCGTGCAGGGGGTCGCCGTCCTCGCGGATGTGTCGTGCGGTGAGTTTGGCGTGTTTGAGGGAGCGGCGGGCTTCGCCGGGGGTGAGTGGTTTGCGTTGGGCGCGCTTGGAGCGGGCGTTCTCGGTGGCGGTGAGGTGCCGGGAGAGCAGGATCGCTTCGGGGCAGCGTCCGGTGAAGCGTTCGCGTTGGCCGCTGGTGAGGGTGTCCAGGAAGTCCTGGACGAGGGCGTGCAGGGTGGGTGGCCGGTCGCCGCGGCCGGCGGTGCCCGTGAGGGTCGTCTCACCGCGGACGGAGAGGGCGGCCCCGACGGTGGGGAGGATGCCGTCGCGGCGCTGTCGCAGTAACGGCGCGCGTGTGGTGTCGGCGCTGCTGCTCCAGTTGAGGCGTGGGTCACCCTGTGTGGGCGTCGGTGCTGTGTGCATGGTGCTGGTCTTCCCCTCCTGCAATCCCCCGAGTTGCGTGGACAGCCTGCCAAATAGGGAGCCATATGGGGAAGCTGGGGCGCTGAAACGTGGCTTCGGTGTGTCGTAATCATGGTGCACCTGTCATGGCATCGTGACAGTTGGTCACCGTCGGATCGGGCCGGTTCGGGCTCTTGTGCCAGCGCATAGGCTGTGCGGCATCAGTCAGGAGCAGCCAGCGGCTGCGGGTAGTAGCAGTCAGCGACGCCAGTGCAGGGGGCAACCGCCATGACGACAGGTCGGCTCGGGCAGGACACCGCGCCACCGAACGCGGCCTATGCCGGGCAGGTCGTGCACTTCCCGGACCCGGTCCGGGCTTCTCGGCATCCGCGAGGGGTGCGGGTGGACGAGTTCGGTCATCCGGAGTTCTCGCCGTACGCGCGTGCGGCGGCGGAGATCGCCGATCCGCCGGAGGGTTTCGGTGTCGACGAGCTGCGGTTGACGGACTACGTGTCGGCGAACGCGGCGATGGCGGCGACCGGTCATGAGTTGTGGGACACGATTCCGTCGGTGGCGACGCCGCACGGCTGGACCTGGCATCACGTGGCCCGTAGTCGGCGGATGGAGCTGGTTCCGGTCGAGGTGAAGGCGTTGTTGCGTCATCACGGCGGGGTGGCGACGGCGGCCGTGGATCACATGAAGCGGGGTACGCGCCCGTTGCAGGAGACCCGGCCGGTGCACTTCGGGCTGCCGAAGGGGCTGGTGTCGGTGTCGGAGCAGCAGCTCCAGGGTGTCGAGGAGGATCTCGGCTATCGGCTTCCGGGGGCGTACCGCTCGTTCCTGCGGGCGGCCGGTGGGTGTGCTCCGGTGGGTGCGGCGCTCGACGCGGAGCTGGGGCTTCTGGTCGACCAGCCGTTCTTCACGGTGCGGGAGGAGGCGGGGGTCAATGACCTCGTCTATGTCAACAAGTGTCTCCGTGACCATCTGACCAAGGACTATCTGGGCGTGGCGTTCGTCCAGGGCGGTCTGATCGCGCTGAAGGTGCGGGGTGAGGGGGTCGGTTCGGTGTGGTTCTGCGCGTACGACGACGCCCGGGACTCGGGCGAGGTCGCGGCGGGCTGGTCGGTGGGTGAGCGGGTGGAGCGGCTGTTGCTTCCCTGTGGTGCGGATTTCGACGCGTTTCTGCAGCGGCTCGCGGGCAATCCGCCGGAGCTGGAGACGGTGGCGAACCTGATGGTGGACGGTGGCTTCGCGCGTGCGGTGCCGGTCGTCCCGGTGGGGGAGTGAGTGGGCTGTGGTGACGTTCGCGCAGGCGCAGGAGCGCGCCGAGGAATGGATCAACGGCGACCTGCCGGCGTATCAGCACCGTGAGGTGCGGGTGCGGGAGTTCGAGCTGGGGTTCGTGGTGTGGGCGGAGGACCGTGAGGGCGGTCCGACGTCGGACGGTGGGCGTCAGCGGCTGGTGATCGCTCGGGACAGTGGTGAGGCGACGCTGTGGCCGGGGTTGCCGGTGGGTGAGGTGATCCGTCGGTACGAGGAGGAGTACGGGGCTTCGGAGGAGGTTCCGGCGCAGGCGGCCGTGCCGGCGGCGCGGATCGATCTGAACCAGACGTCGTTCCTGCTGAGTCCGCCGGAGTGGTTGCAGGACGCGGCGGACCGGATCGGGCTGCCGAAGCAGCCGAACGCCTCGCAGGAGAGCGGGGGTTCGGCGGCGTCGGTGGATGACGCGTCGGAGCCGGTGGCGGCGGGGGAGACGGGGCCTTCGGTCTCGGTCGCCTCGTCGTCGTCCTCGTCGGAGGGTGCGGGGGTGTCCGCGGTGGCGGGTGCCGTCGCGTACGAGCCGACCGCGATGGACGGGGTTCCGGCGGACGGGTCGGGTGCGGGTCCGGCTCCTGCGGCTCCTGCTCCTGTTGCTCCGGTCGCGCGGCCTGCGGCTCCGCCCGCGCCCGCGCCGGTTTCCGTGCCCGCGTCGACTCCGCCGCCCGCGCCGAGTCCGTGGGCCGACGCCAACGCGAGTTCCGGTGGTGCGGACGGGGCGGTGCCGCTGCCCGCGACCGTGTTCGCGCCGCCGCTGTCGGGGACGGACGACGAGGACACCCCGGCGCCGCAGGTGGGCGCCGACGCGCCGACCGCCCTGATGCAGGGCGGCAGCGCGCTGCCCGCGACCGCCGTGGCGCCCCGGCTCGACCCGGCCGCGCCGCCGCAGGGCGGTGCTCCGGCGGGTCCGCCCGCGCCGTCCGCGCCGTCCGCGCCGTCCGCGCCGACTCCGCCGTCGGCGCCTCATGCTCCCGCGCCTCCGCAGGCCGCCGGTCCCGGTGTGCCGCCGCCTCCGGCGCCCGCGCCCTCGGCGCCGGGTGCCCGGGACATCGCGGACGCGGCGACCAGCAAGGCCACGCTGCCGCCGAAGAGCGGGCGCGGTCCGGCCGCGCCCCCGCCGCCGCCGGGAGCCCCCGGCGTCCCCGGTGGCTCGTCGGGCGCCAACGCCTACATCCCCACACAGCTGGTGTCGCAGCTCGGGCCCGAGGGGCCCAGGCCGCCCGCGCAGCCGGGTCCGCCCGGCCCGCCGCCCGCTCCGGCTCCGCCCGGTCCGCCGACGCCGCCGCAGCCCGTGCACCACGCGGCGACGATGCTGGCGCATCCGAACCAGGGCGGTCCGGGCGCTCCGCCGCCGCCCCCGCCGCCGCCGGGTGTGCCCGGTACGCCCGCGGGCGGTATCGAGCACGCCGCGACGATGCTGGCCCACCCGGGTCCGGCCGGTCCGACGGCGCCGCAGCCACCGGGACCGCCGCCGCCGCTGCACGGCGGTCACGTACCGCCGCCCGCGCCGGGGCCCGTTCCCGGTCCGGTCGCCGGTCCCGGTCCCGTGCCCGGGGCCGTACCCCCCGCGTACGGATATCCGCAGCCGGCGGGTCAGCCGACGGTCGGTCCCGGCTACCAGGCGGTGCTGCGTTATCGCGCGCCCGACGGTTCCGAGGCGCAGATCATCCGGCGTTCGGCGCCGGGCACGCCACATCCGGAGTGGCAGATCCTGCACGAGCTGCGTGCGATGAACGTGCCGCCGCAGCAGGTGCTGGAGCTGCATACGGAGCTGGAGTCCTGTGAGCTGCCCGGTGGCTACTGTGCGCGGATGATCCGGGAGACCTGGCCGCAGGCGCGGATCACCAGCATCGCCCCGTACGGCCGTGATCACGCGGGCCGTCAGCAGGGCATGCGGCAACTCCTGACCCATCAGGGTGAGTTGCACCAGGTCGCGGACGGTCCCGCGCGGCCGGCGCCGGTGCGGGCGCCGCTGCCGCAGGTGCAGCCCGCGCCGCCGGTTCCGCCGGAGGCGATCGCGCAGGAGCTGGCCGGGGCGTTCGGTCCCGGCATCCTCCGCTTCGACCAGCGCGCCGTGTCGCGGCAGGGCGTGCCGGAGCTGGTGGCGCGCACGCTGGTGTGGGCGGGTCTGCCGGCGGACTTCGGGCCGTTCTTCTGGGCGCAGCCCGCGGTGCCGGTGGTGCCGACGCTGGCGGAGCTCGCGGCGCAGCGGCAGGTCCAGGCGGCGCCGGACGCGAGTTCGTACCTGGTGCTCGGTTCGGACTTCGGCCGGGCGATCTGTGTCCAGTACGGGACCGCGCACATCGTGGCGGTGCCGGTGGAGGCGGGTCCGGGCGGGCAGTCGGTGCCGCCGCAGTTCGTGAACACCGGGCTGCCGGAGTTCACGCGGGCGATGGCGCTGCTCGGCCGGATGTGGCGGCTGAGGTTCGGGCTGAACCCGGAGCAGGCGGGCCGCTGGACGGTCGACTTCCAGGCGCAGTTGGCGATGCTGGATCCGGCGGCGTTGTCGTCGCCGGAGAACTGGTGGTCGGTGCTGCTGGAGCAGATGTGGGACGGGCTGCTGTAGGAGGTGGGCCGGGTTTCCGGCCGACGTTTCCGGCTGACGCCGCTGGACAGACTCTGCTGGACAGAATGTGATGAAAGGCGCTCGACGTGTATGCACGTTGGGCGTCTTTTGTCCGTTCTGATGCAGCATCCTGGACGTTCGGGTCGGGTCAGAGGGAAGGGGCGCCAGGGGATGAGTTTCGCTGTCGGACGGGGGCGCGGGTATCGCCCCGAGCAGGTCGACCGCCGCCTCGCCGCGCTTTCGGAGGACCGTGACGGCGCCTGGGAGCGGGCCGCGCGGCTCACCGTCCTCGCGAAGGAGCTGGAGGACGAGGCGGTCCGGCTGCGGGCGGCCGTGGAGGCGCTGGTGCCGCACCGGTACGAGGCCCTCGGCGACCGGGCGGGGAAGATCCTGGAGCTTGCGGAGCTGGAGGACGAGTCGCTCGTACGGGCCGCCGAGGCGGAGGCGCAGTCCCTCGCGGAGGCGGCGGAGGCGGCGGGCCGGGAGACGGCGGAGGCGGCGCGGGCGTACGCGGAGGGCGTCCGCGCGGCGGCCGACGCGACGGCGGGCGCGACCCTGGCGACGGCGCGGGCGCGGGCCGAGGAACTGGCGACGGAGGCGCGGCGCGAGGCGGAGGAGCGGCTGACCGGGGCGCGGGAGGTCTTCGAGGAGACCGAGCGGCGCGCGGCGGATCTCCTCGCGGAGCAGGGCGCGGAGCAGAAGGCCGTACGGGAGGAGGCGGACCGCACGGCGGAGGGCCGGGCGGCCGCCCTGGACGCCCACCACGGGGAGCTGACCACCGCGGCGGAGGCGAGGCTCGCGGAGGCGCAGCGGACCCTGGCGCAGACCGAGGAGCAGGCCCGGCACGGCCAGGAGGACGCGGAGGCGCGCGCGGGCGGGCTGCTCGCGGAGGCCCGGATGAGGGCGGAGCGGGTCGAGCGCGAGACCGAGCGGGTGCTGCGGGAGCACGAGGAGGCCCGGGACGAGATCCACGGCCACATGGACCACATCCGCAACTCGTTGGCGGCGCTGACGGGGCGTGCGGGGGCGGCGGGGGAGGACGAGGAGTAGCAGGCCGGGTCGCCGGAGGTCCGAGGTCCACCCCTCCTGCCCCGACTGTCTAAGCTCGCCCGCATGTTGATGCGACCGACCGCCGTCAATCTCGACTGCGCCGACCCCCTGGCCCTCGCCGACTTCTACCACCGGGCCACCGGGCTGCCGCTCCACGAGCGGTCGGACGGGGAGTTCGCGGGGGTCGGCGGCGGGGAGGACGGGCTGCTGCTCGGCTTCCAGCGGGTCGACGACCACCGTCCTCCGACCTGGCCCGGCCGGGACGTGCCGCAGCAACTGCACCTCGACTTCGACGTCGACGACCTGGACGAGGCGGTGGCCCGGCTCGTGGAGTGGGGCGCCACCGTGCCGGAGGCGCAGCCGCGCCCCGACCTGTGGCGGGTGGTCCTGGACCCGGCGGGGCATCCGTTCTGCATCTCGCCCCGGAGGCGGGCGGGTTCCGCCTAGGCCCCGCCGCCGGACTCCCGCCCGCCCCGCGACGGCTGGACCCGGGGGCGACGGGAGGCGCGACGGCGGGGAGCGCTACTCTCCTGGCCTCTAGGGGAGGCAAGTACGTGAAGCACCTACGTGTACCCGGGCGTATGCCCGGGCGCCGTCTGACGGCCGCGGCCGTCACCGCAGTCCTCGCCGCCACGGGCGGCATCCTGTCCACGGTCCCGGCGACGGCGACGCCGGTCCCGGCGACCGCGGCCGACAGCGCGGACCAGCAGGAGACCACCGTCCCGTTCCCGCGGGACGCGGAGGTCGTCGGCGCGGGCGCGACCGGCTTCCTGTCGCGGACGAACGGCCTCAGCCCCGAGCTGCGCTGGACCCGCTACGCCGACGGAACCTCCACCGTGCTGCCGCCGAGTCCGTTGCGCGGCGGGGTCTCGGACGTCGTGGTGACGGGGGACCACGCCACCGACGTCACGAAGTTCCGGGTCGTGAAGGTGCACGACATGGCCACGGGCGCGGCACCCGTCGAGGTGGACCTGAACGCGCTGGGCGAGAACTACGTCTACCGGGGAGCCGTCGGCGCGACTCTGGTGGTCGGGGTGAAGCAGGCGGACGGGACGATGGAGGCGCACCTCCTCACCAGGACGGGGAGCGTCCTCGACGAGCGCACGGTGACCGGGCTGCCCGCCGGCACGGTGGGCTTCTCGGTCACGACCGCCTCCGCGACCTCGTTCGGGATCGTCGCGGCGGCCGGGCCGGTGGGCGCCCGCACGAGCCACCGGGTCGCGGTGGACGTCCGTTCCGGCGCGGTCACCGACACGTACGCGACCAGCGGGACCCAGCGGGTGGCGGGGGCGCTCTCGGACACCCACATGGCCTGGAACGAGGAGACCGGTCCGTCGATCGTCATCGGCAGGCGGGGGACCTCCGAGACGCAGCGGATCCCGCACGAAAGCCTCGTCCAGTACGGCCTCGTCGGCCACTGGCTGCTGACCGCGCGCCCCTACGTCCTCGGGCGTGACACGCGCAGGGACTCGCAGCGGCAGCTCTCGATGCGTTCGCTGGTCGACCCCGAGGACTTCGGGAGCGACCTGCTGGAGCACATGTCGTCGCTCGTCCCCGGCCCGGACGGCTCCGTGCTGGTCCGGGGCGGCACGGTCGAGCACGGTGAGGGGCTCTACCGGGTCACGGTCGGCGAGGACGGGTGGCCCGTCGCCGAGCCGGTCGCCACGACGGGGGAGCCGACCTCGGTCGCGTACCTCGGCGGGGACGTCCCCGCGGTGGTCGACTTCGACCGCCGCAAGGGCGGGGTGGACCTGAGGTGGCGCTTCTCGCGCAAGAACACGCGGGTGTACCTCAAGCTCACCCACACGGGCACGGGCTCGTCGAACGAGATCGTGATCTGGGAGCCGGGCGGCCGCCATCCCGACCTGGGGCCGGAGACGGTCGGCTGGACCTGGCACGGCGAGGACCCCTCGTCCTCGTGGCTGTCCGGGGTCAGCGGTGAGTACACCTGGGAGATCGAGGCCGTGCCCCTCGACGGAGTCGGCCGGTCCGGCCGTGCCTCCGGGACGATCACCCTCGTCCGCAAGCCGACGGCACACGACTACAGCGGCAACGTCGATCCCGAGATCTTCGCGCGGGACTCCTCGGGGCGTCTGTGGGTCGCGCAGGCGTACTACGACGAGCAGTGGGGCGCACTCGTCGAGACGCAGGAGTCGCCGGTCGGCTGGGGCTGGGGCGTCTACGACCGGCTCGAGTCGGCCGGCGACATCGCGGGCACGGGGACGACCGACACCCTCGCCCGTGACAAGGACGGCGTGCTCTGGCTCTACCAGGGCTCCGGCGACCCGGCCAAGCCGTTCCTCGGCCGGGTCAGGGTCGGCGGCGGCTGGCAGACCTACGACCGGCTGGGCGGCGGCAGCGATCTGACCGGCGACGGCCGGTCCGATGTCGTGGCCACCGACAAGTCCGGCGTCCTGTGGCTCTACAGGTCCACCGGCAGCGCGAGCGCCCCGTTCGCGCCGCGCCGGAAGATCGGGGGCGGCTGGGGGGTCTACAACGAGATCACCGCGGTCGGCGATCTCGCGGGCGGCCCCGCGGGTGACCTCGTCGCGCGGGACAGGGACGGGATGCTGTGGCTGTACCTCGGCAAGGGGGACGGCACCTTCGCCGGTCGTACGCGGATCGGCAGCGGCTGGAACACCTACGCCCGTCTCATCGGCGTCGGCGACGTCAACAAGGACGGCCGTCCCGATCTCCTCGCACGGCCCTCGGGCTCGGAGTCGTTCCTGTACGCCGGTACGGGCGACTGGCGTGCCCCCTTCAAGCCGAGGCGCGGCGGTCAGGTGTTCACCGAGGTGTCCGGGTACAACGAGGTCTTCTGACCCGCCTCGTTCAGGACTCGTCCAGGACCGCGTCAGCCCTGCGCGCCGCGCCGCTCCCCCTCCTCCAGGACCGGGAAGCGGCGCGGTGCCAGGGTGAGGAGGACCAGGAGCGCCAAGGCCGCCGCGCCCGCCGCGCCCACGAAGACGTAGTCGACCGCCGTGTCGACCGCGCGCCGCAGGCCGTCCATCGTCCCGGCCGTCAGGGAGTCGGGCGCGTCGAGCGCGCGGGCCAGGGTGTCCAGGTCGCCGCCGCCCGGGCGGGCGGCCAGGACGCCGTTCGCCACCGCGCCGAACAGTGCCGCGCCCACGCTCTGGCCGACCTGCCGGCAGAAGAGGACGGACGCGGTGGTCGTGCCCCTCTCCTCGTACGGGACCGTCGACTGCACGCCGACGATCAGCGGCAGTTGGAAGAGGCCGAGCGCCCCGCCCAGGAGCAGCATGATCAGGGCGGGCTGCCAGGGCTCGCCGGGGAACGGCAGGAACGGGAAGGCCAGGAGCAGCAGCAGGGCCAGTGAGATGCCGATGACGGCGGTGAGCCGGAAGCCGATCCGGCCGTAGACCCGGTTCGAGAGCGCCGCGCTGATGGGCCAGCTCAGGGTCATCACCGAGAGGACGAACCCGGCCGCGATCGGGCCGAGGCCCAGGACGGACTGCGCGTACGTCGGCAGGAAGACCGTGGGCGCGACCATGAGCAGGCCGAGGGCGCCCAGCGCGAGGTTGACGGCGGAGATCGTGCGGCGGCGCCAGACCCAGCCGGGGATGATCGGGTCCGTCGCGCGCCGCTCGACGACGACCGTCACCGCGCCCAGGACGGCCGACCCGGCGAGCAGCCCCAGCGAAGGGGCGGACAGCCAGGGCCAGGCGACACCGCCCTGGACCAGGGCGGTGAGGAGGAGGGCTCCTGTGGCGAAGATCGACAGGGCCCCCGCCCAGTCGATGCGTACGCGCGCGCGTGGCGCGGTGCGGGCCGGTTCCTTCAGGTGCCGGACGATCAGCCAGAGTGCCACCGCCCCGATCGGCAGGTTGATCAGGAAGATCCAGCGCCAGTCCGCGTACCCCGCGAGGAGTCCGCCGGCCGCCGGGCCCGCGACCGAGGACGCGGCCCACACGGAGGAGAGCTTCGCCTGGATCCTGGGGCGTTCCTTCAGCGGGTACAGGTCGGCGGCGACCGTCTGGATCGTGCCCTGGAGCGCGCCGCCGCCGAGGCCCTGGACGACGCGGAAGGCGATGAGGGAGGCCATGTTCCAGGCGGCCGCGCACAGCAGGGAGCCGATGAGGAAGAGGACGACTCCGGCGATCAGGACGGGTTTGCGGCCGAAGGTGTCGCTGATCTTGCCGTACACCGGCAGGGTGACGGTCACGGCGAGGAGGTAGCCGGAGAACAGCCAGGAGAAGACGGCGAGTCCGCCGAGGTCGCCGACGATCTGGGGGACGGCGGTGGACACGATCGTGCCGTCGATGGCGGCGAGTCCCATGCCGAGCATGAGCGCGGCCACGACGGGGCCGCGGCGCGCGGCCGTCGGTGGGCCGGGGGTGGGGGCGGCGGGGTCGGCCTTGCCGGCGGGGGTGCCCGCCGGTGTCGTGTCGGACTCGGCCACCGCACGTTTCCTTTCTTCGTACACCTAACTGTTCGCCCGTCAGGGTCTCACCCGCACCCGAGTCGTAGGAACCCCCAGGGCCCTGTCGTCGCACTCCCGTCCGCCCCGCGACGCCCTGCGCGCGGCGGGTCGGACGGCTGTGGTTCCTGCGGGGTGACAGCAGCGGCACGCCCGTCGGCTCCGGCGGCTGGAACGGCATGACGATGCTCATCGGCAACGGCGACCGGTGGGACCTCGACGGCGCCTTCTGAGTCGAAGCCGAGGGCCTCCGCCTTCGGGTGGAGGCCCTCACGCGTGTCCGGGTACGGCCGGAAGGGCCGAAGGCGAGGTCGGAGGCGCCGACGGTCCGTGCCGAGGCGTCGGAGGTGCGAGGACGGGGGGTTCCTCGGGTGGACGTCCCTTAGGGGGATCTCCCCCATACGGCCCAGGGATCGTTCGTTCCGGCGGAGGAGGAGAAGCCCGCTCCTCCGTCCTTAACTTGAACTTACAAACCACCCACTGCTCCATTCACCGCTCCGAGGAGAAAACCGTGACCACGGCTGTGACCATCCCCAGGCACGGGGGAGACGATGAAGGTGCGGCGCGTAGTGCCTCGTCGAGGGGCGGTGGTCGGGCAGCGGGTGGGGGTACGGCCGTCGCCGCGCGGGCGCGTCAGGTCGTCAAGGCTTACGGCTCCGGGGAGACCCGGGTCGTCGCACTGGACTCCGTCGACGTCGACATCGCCCGCGGACAGTTCACCGCGATCATGGGACCCTCGGGTTCCGGCAAGTCGACCCTGATGCACTGCCTCGCCGGGCTCGACACCGTCACCAGCGGCGAGATCTTCCTCGACGAGACCGAGATCACCCGGCTCAAGGACAAGAAGCTCACGCAGCTGCGCCGGGACCGGATCGGCTTCATCTTCCAGGCCTTCAACCTGCTGCCCACGCTGAGCGCGATCGAGAACATCACGCTCCCCATGGACATCGCCGGCCGCAAGCCGGACGCCGAATGGCTGCGCCGGGTCGTCGACACCGTCGGCCTCTCCGAGCGGCTCAAGCACCGCCCGAACGAGCTCTCCGGCGGCCAGCAGCAGCGCGTGGCCGTGGCCCGTGCCCTCGCCGCGCGGCCCGAGATCATCTTCGGGGACGAGCCGACCGGAAACCTGGACTCGCGGGCCGGCGCCGAGGTCCTCGGCTTCCTCCGCACCTCGGTCGACGAGCTGGGCCAGACCATCGTCATGGTCACGCACGACCCGGTCGCCGCCTCCTACGCGGACCGGGTCCTCTACCTCGCCGACGGGCGGATCGTGGACGAGATGCTCCGGCCCACCGCCGACGCCGTCCTCGACCGCATGAAGGACTTCGACGCGCGCGGGCGGACGTCATGAGCGTCCTGAAGACCTCGCTGCGCAACTTCTTCGCGCACAAGGGACGCATGGCGCTCTCCGCCGTCGCCGTCCTGCTCTCCGTCGCCTTCGTCAGCGGCACCCTGGTGTTCACCGACACCATGAACACGACGTTCGACAAGCTCTTCGCGTCGACCGCCTCCGACGTCACCGTCAGCCCCAAGGGCGCGGCGGTCGACGACGAGACCCCGCAGACCGGCCGCCCCGAGGCCTTCCCCGCCTCGCTCGTCGAGCAGGTCCGGAAGACCGAAGGCGTCAAGGCCGCCCAGGGCGCGGTCGTCTCGACCAGCGTCACCGTCGTCGACGCGAAGAACAAGAACGTCGGACCCACCAGCGGCGCCCCGACGATCGCCGTCAACTGGAGCGCCAACGAGCTGCGTTCGGTGGACCTGGCCTCCGGCCACGAGCCGCGCGGCCCCACCGAGGTGATCGTCGACGGCGCCACCGCCGAGAAGCACGGCCTGAAGATCGGCGACGAGCTGCGGACGATCTCCGTCACCGGTGACTTCACCGCGAAGATCTCCGGCATCGTCGAGTTCAAGGTCACCAACCCGGGCGCCACCGTCGTCTACTTCGACACCGCCACCGCGCAGCGTGAACTCCTCGGCAAGGAAGGCCTGTTCACCCAGGTCACGGCCGACGCCGACGAGGGCGTCAGCGACGACACCCTGAAGCGGAACATCGCCGCGTCGATCGGCGACGGCTACAAGCTGCAGACCGCCGCCGAGGCCGCCGACGCGGGCCGCGAGGACGTCGCCGGCTTCCTCGACGTCATGAAGTACGCGATGCTCGGCTTCGCCTTCATCGCCTTCCTCGTCGGCATCTTCCTCATCGTCAACACCTTCTCCATGCTGGTCGCCCAGCGCACCCGCGAGATCGGCCTCATGCGGGCCATCGGCTCCAGCCGCAAGCAGGTCAACCGCTCCGTCCTCGTCGAGGCGCTGCTCCTCGGCCTCTTCGGCTCGATCGCCGGAGTCGCCGCGGGCGTCGGGCTGGCCGTCGGACTCATGAAGCTCATGTCCGCCGCGGGCATGGAGCTGTCCACCCGCGACCTCACCGTCGCGTGGACGACCCCGGTCGTCGGCCTCACCCTCGGCATCGTCGTCACCGTCCTCGCCGCCTACATCCCGGCCCGCCGCGCCGGGAAGGTCTCCCCGATGGCCGCCCTCCGCGACGCGGGCACCCCCGCCGACGGCAGGGCCGGCCGGGTGCGCGGAGGCATCGGTCTCGCCCTCACGGCCGTCGGAGCGGCCGCTCTGGTGGCGGCGTCCCGCGCCGCGGAGGCCGGTCCCGGCTCCCTCTGGCTCGGCCTCGGTGTGGTCCTCACCCTCCTCGGCTTCGTCGTCGTCGGCCCGCTCCTCGCCGGCGGAGTCGTCCGCGCGCTGGGCGTCGTCGTCCTGCGGATCTTCGGCCCGGTCGGCCGGATGGCCGAGCGGAACGCGCTCCGCAACCCGCGCCGCACCGGCGCCACCGGCGCCGCCCTGATGATCGGCCTCGCGCTCGTCGCCTGTCTCTCGGTGGTCGGCTCCTCGATGGTCGCCTCGGCCACCGACGAGCTCGACCGGTCCGTCGGCGCCGACTTCATCGTGCAGTCCGGCACCGGCCAGCCGATCGTGCCGCAGGCCCAGGCCGCGCTGGAGAAGGCCCCCGGGATCGACCACGTCAGCGAGTACAAGTGGGTCGACGCCACCGTCACCGACCCGCGCGGGAAGACCACGAAGGCCGACCTGGCGGCCACCGACCCTTCGTACATGAAGGACCTGCGCCGGGAGACGACCGCCGGCACCCTCGCCGACGCCTACGGCAAGGGCGCGATGTCCGTCGGCAGCGACTACGCCACCGAACACGGCGTGAAGGTCGGCGACGTGCTGACCCTCGCCTTCAAGGGCGGCGAGAAGGCGAAGCTGAAGGTCGCGGCGATCACCGCCGACACCGGGCAGGTCGACAAGGGGGCGATGTACATCAACGTCACCACCCTCGCCGAGTACGTCCCCGCCGACCGCATGCCGCAGAGCCTGCTCCTGCTCGCCAGCGCGCAGGACGGCCAGGAGACCCAGGCCTACCAGGCCCTCAAGGACGCGCTCGCGCCGTACCCGCAGTACAAGGTGAACAACCAGGCCGACTACAAGGAACAGCTGCAGGACCAGGTCGGACAGCTGCTCAACATCGTGTACGGGCTCCTCGCCCTGGCGATCGTCGTCGCGATCCTGGGCGTCGTGAACACCCTGGCCCTGTCGGTCGTCGAGCGGACCCGGGAGATCGGCCTCATGCGGGCCATCGGCCTCTCCCGCCGCCAGCTGCGCCGCATGATCCGCCTGGAGTCGGTGGTGATCGCCCTGTTCGGCGCGCTGCTCGGCCTCGGCCTGGGCATGGGCTGGGGCACGGCCGCCCAGAAGCTGCTCGCCCTGGAGGGCCTCGGGGTCCTGGAGATCCCCTGGCCGACGATCCTGACGGTCTTCGTCGGCTCGGCCTTCGTGGGTCTGTTCGCGGCGCTGGTGCCCGCGTTCCGGGCGGGCCGGATGAACGTCCTGAACGCGATCGCGAGCGAGTAGCGCGGTCACGGGAGGGAACGGGGGAACGGGGGAGTACGGCCCCGGTGCGCACGCGCACCGGGGCCGTACTCGTCGCAGGACCGGCCGGGGACCGCCGGTGTCACTCTCCCGGGCGGCCCCTTCCCTTCGGGCGGGTGACAGTGGCACGTCGTAGGCTGGGGGACGACCGGGCCGTACGCGCCCGGGACCACCCCGGCCCGTGCGACGTGTCGGGCTGTTCGCGTTGCCCGCCCCCGTCACCCCTCGGGATGGAAAGCTTCATGAGCCTGCACGGCCTGCTCGATGTAGTCGTCAAGGACGCGGCCCTCGCCGAGGCGGTGAAGGCCGCCGCCGACGGGAACCGCCCGCACGTGGACCTGGTCGGTCCCGCGGCCGCCCGGCCCTTCGCCGTCGCCGCGCTCGCCCGGGACTCGGGCCGACCGGTGCTCGCGGTCACCGCGACCGGGCGGGAGGCCGAGGACCTCGCCGCCGCGCTGCGGTCCCTGCTCGACCCGGACAGGGTCGTCGAGTACCCCTCCTGGGAGACCCTGCCGCACGAGCGGCTCTCGCCCCGGTCCGACACCGTCGGCCGCCGTCTCGCCGTACTGCGCCGTCTCGCGCATCCGCGGGACGACGACCCGGCGGCCGGCCCGGTGAGCGTCGTCGTCGCCCCCATCCGTTCCGTGCTCCAGCCGCAGGTCAAGGGCCTCGGCGACCTGGAGCCCGTGGCACTGCGGAGCGGCCAGACGGCCGATCTGAACGAGATCGTGGAGGGTCTGGCGGCCGCCGCGTACTCCCGGGTGGAGCTGGTCGAGAAGCGCGGCGAGTTCGCCGTGCGCGGCGGCATCCTGGACGTCTTCCCGCCGACCGAGGAGCACCCGCTCCGGATCGAGTTCTGGGGCGACGACGTCGAGGAGATCCGGTACTTCAAGGTCGCCGACCAGCGGTCCCTGGAAGTCGCCGAGCACGGACTCTGGGCGCCGCCCTGCCGTGAGCTGCTGCTCACCGCGGACGTACGGGAGCGGGCCGCGGCGCTCGCCGAGGAGCACCCCGAGCTGGGAGAACTCCTCAACAAGATCGCGGAGGGGATCGCCGTCGAGGGCATGGAGTCCCTCGCGCCGGTCCTCGTCGACGACATGGAGCTGCTGCTCGACGTCCTCCCGAAGGGCGCCATGGCCGTGGTCTGCGACCCGGAGCGGGTGCGGACCCGGGCCTCCGACCTGGTGGCGACGTCGCAGGAGTTCCTCCAGGCGTCCTGGGCGGCCACGGCCGGCGGCGGCGAGGCCCCGATCGACGTCGGCGCGGCCTCCCTGTGGGGGATCGCGGACGTCCGGGACCGGGCGCGCGAGCTGGGGATGTCCTGGTGGTCGGTGTCGCCGTTCGCGGCGGACGTGACGGCCGAAGGCGCCGACGGGGACACCCTCACGCTCGGCATGCACGCCCCCGAGTCGTACCGCGGCGACACCGCACGCGCGCTCGCCGACACCAAGGGCTGGCTGGCCGACGGCTGGCGCACGGTCTACGTCACGGAGGCCCACGGCCCCGCGACCCGTACGGTCGAGGTCCTCGGCGGCGAGGGCATCGCGGCCCGCCTCGACGCCGACCTGACCGAGATCTCCCCGTCGGTCGTGCACGTGTCGACCGGCTCCATCGACCACGGCTTCGTCGACGCGGCCCTCAAGCTCGCCGTCCTCACCGAGACCGACCTGTCCGGCCAGAAGGCGGCCGGCAAGGACGGCCAGCGGATGCCGGCCAAGCGCCGCAAGACCATCGACCCGCTGACCCTGGAGGTCGGCGACTACATCGTGCACGAGCAGCACGGTGTCGGCCGGTACGTGGAGATGGTCCAGCGGACCGTGCAGGGCGCGACCCGCGAGTACCTCCTCGTCGAGTACGCCCCCGCCAAGCGCGGCCAGCCCGGCGACCGGCTGTACATCCCGACCGACCAGCTGGAGCAGGTCACCAAGTACGTGGGCGGCGAGGCACCGACCCTGCACCGGCTCGGCGGCGCCGACTGGACGAAGACGAAGGCGCGCGCCAAGAAGGCCGTCAAGGAGATCGCGGCCGACCTCATCAAGCTGTACTCGGCGCGGATGGCGGCCCCCGGGCACGCCTTCGCCCCGGACACCCCGTGGCAGCGCGAACTGGAGGACGCCTTCCCGTACGCGGAGACGCCCGACCAGCTGTCCACCATCGCCGAGGTGAAGGAGGACATGGAGAAGACCGTCCCCATGGACCGTCTGATCTGCGGCGACGTGGGCTACGGCAAGACGGAGATCGCGGTACGCGCGGCCTTCAAGGCGGTCCAGGACGGCAAGCAGGTCGCGGTCCTCGTCCCCACGACGCTCCTCGTGCAGCAGCACTTCGGGACCTTCTCCGAGCGGTACTCGCAGTTCCCGGTGAAGGTGCGGGCGCTGTCCCGCTTCCAGTCCGACACCGAGTCCAAGGCGACCCTGGAGGGACTGCGGGACGGCTCGGTCGACATCGTCATCGGCACCCACCGCCTCTTCTCCTCCGAGACGAAGTTCAAGGACCTGGGCCTGGTCATCGTCGACGAGGAGCAGCGCTTCGGCGTCGAGCACAAGGAGCAGCTGAAGAAGCTCCGCGCCAACGTCGACGTGCTGACCATGTCGGCCACCCCCATCCCCCGTACGCTCGAGATGGCGGTCACCGGCATCCGCGAGATGTCGACCATCACGACCCCGCCGGAGGAGCGCCACCCGGTCCTCACCTTCGTCGGCCCGTACGAGGAGAAGCAGATCGGCGCCGCGATCCGCCGTGAACTCCTCCGCGAGGGACAGGTCTTCTACATCCACAACCGGGTCGACTCGATCGACCGGGCGGCGGCGCGGCTGCGTGAGATCGTCCCCGAGGCGCGGATCGCGACGGCCCACGGCCAGATGTCCGAATCGGCCCTGGAGCAGGTCGTCGTCGACTTCTGGGAGAAGAAGTTCGACGTCCTCGTCTCCACGACGATCGTCGAATCGGGCATCGACATCTCCAACGCCAACACCCTGATCGTCGAGCGCGGCGACAACTTCGGCCTCTCGCAGCTCCACCAGCTGCGCGGCCGGGTCGGCCGTGGCCGGGAGCGCGGCTACGCGTACTTCCTGTACCCGCCGGAGAAGCCGCTCACCGAGACCGCGCACGAGCGGCTCGCGACGATCGCCCAGCACACCGAGATGGGCGCGGGCATGTACGTGGCGATGAAGGACCTGGAGATCCGCGGCGCGGGCAACCTGCTCGGCGGCGAGCAGTCCGGCCACATCGCGGGCGTCGGCTTCGACCTGTACGTCCGGATGGTCGGCGAGGCGGTCGCGGACTACCGGGCGCAGATGGAGGGCGGGGTGGAGGAGGAGGCCCCGCTGGAGGTCAAGATCGAGCTCCCGGTCGACGCCCACATGCCGCACGACTACGCACCCGGCGAGCGGCTCCGCCTCCAGGCCTACCGCTCGATCGCCTCGGCGAACTCGGAGGAGGACATCAGGGCGGTCCGCGAGGAACTCACCGACCGCTACGGCAAGTTGCCGGAGCCGGTCGAGAACCTGCTCCTGGTGGCGGGCCTGCGCATGCTGGCGCGCGCGTGCGGCGTCGGCGAGATCGTCCTCCAGGGCCCGAACATCCGCTTCGCCCCGGTGGAACTGCGCGAGTCGCAGGAGCTCCGCCTGAAGCGGCTCTACCCGCGCACCGTCATCAAGCCGGCCGTCCACCAGATCCTGGTACCGCGCCCGACGGCGGGCAAGATCGGCGGAAAGCCGGTGGTGGGCCGCGAACTGCTCGCGTGGACCGGGGAGTTCCTGACGACGATCCTGGGGTCGTAGGCCGCGCGGGTCGGGGTGCGCGGGCTGTTCGCCGCGCACCCCGACCGGCGACTACAGCTCGTCCAGGTTCAGCGCCGCGGCCATCGCGCGGTAGCCCGCGTCGTTCGGGTGGAGGGCGTCGCCGGAGTCGTAGGCCGGGAGGATGCGGTCCGGGTCCGCCGGGTCCGCGACCGCACGGTCGAGGTCGACGATCTCGTCGTACGCGCCCGAGGTGCGGACCCAGGTGTTGAAGGCGTCCCGCTTGGCCTCGTTGGCCGGGGTGTCGTAGAAGGACCCCTTGACCGGGGTCAGGGTCGCGCCGATCACCTTCAGGCCCTTGGCGTGGGCCTGGCGGATCAGCGTGCGGTGACCCTTGATCAGTTCGGTCACGGAGACGTCGGGGGTGGGCGCGGCGGGGAAGCTCACCGTGCTGCCGCCGATGTCGTTGATGCCTTCGAGGAGGATGACGGTGCGGACGCCCCGCTCGTTCAGTACGTCCTCGCGGAAGCGGGTCAGGGCCTTCTCGCCCGCCCAGGTGGTGTCGTTGACGACCTGGTTGCCCGCGATCCCGTGGTTGAGGACCGCGCGCGGGCTGCCCGCCGCGGCCAGGCGCTCGGCGAGCTCGTCCGGGTAGCGGTTGTCCGCGTCGGTCGCGGAGCCCACGCCGTCGGTGATCGAGTCGCCGAAGGCGACGATGCCGTCGCGGGGGGGGGGGGGGGGGGGGGGGGGGGGGGTGGGGGGGGAGGGGGGGGGGGAGGGGGGGGGGGGGGGGGCGGGGGGAGAGTGGGTCGACCGCCACGAAGGAAGGGGGGGGGGGGCGCTTTTTTCCCCGAGAGAGAAGCCCCCCCACAC
>NZ_JBVHZJ010000073.1:0-23376 GCF_055574655.1 Streptomyces sp. NPDC029956
GAACAACTCAAACAACTCATCCGGCACCAGCCGTTCAGCGAGACTCGCCATGCCCAGCACAACGAGTCAAACCGCCAAAGGAAACGATGTCTTAGTCGCGCAGACGTTGAGGGGCCGGGCTCTTATGCATAGAGGAACCCGGCCCCTCAACGTCACCGGCCCGGCGTCACGCCCCGCTCGTACCGCAGGGGTGGAGCTCTGCGACGTTCCTGATCGTCGAACGGTCCGGCAACGAACCCTGGACACCGGGCAGCAGCCTGCATGCCACCGCCCACGACGCCCGCCGAACCCTCGCCTTCGCCCTGGCCTGGATGCAACCACGCACACGCGGCCTGATCCCCTACGACGCTGAGACAGACATCGACGCACACAGCGTCGTCGCCGAGAACACCCACCCAGCCGTCGCGGAACTGGCAGTGTTCACCGACGCCGCGGACCGCCTCCGAGCCAGCCGGCTCAACGAGATCGAGGTCCACGGCACCGTCTCCCGGATCGGCCGCGCCCGGCGTCTGCTGCGCTGGGGCCACGACGGACCAGAAGGCCCACGCCCGTCCGACATCAACACCCACGCCCCCGGCACCCTCCACCCGCCCCTCGACGAGCACGGCACCGTCCACTTCGAGGAGCCGGTAGAGGACGAAGCCGCCTCATGACTTTGAGCGGGGCTCACCGCACGCGAGGCCGATGAAGCCGCCTGGCACTGCAAGCCGGAGAGCCGCCCGGCTCCAAGACACCGTCGCAACGCGGTGATCCGGGTACGCCCTCATCGGGTGAGACGTGATCGCCCTCGGCAATGATCTCCGAGCCAGGATTCATCACCGGCCCCAGCTGGATCCAGACCACGCACGGCCGTATGACCTGCTGTCTACGACAGCACTCGCGGCTCACTCAGTGGTGTGGCGCGCTCATCCTCCCCACGGTCATGTCGGTGGGGCGGGGTTACGGAGCGGGCTCGTACTCCACCAGGGCAGCCGGACATGCTGCCGCAAGCGACTGGAAGGTCCGCCTCCGCCGAGTCGACGGACAGGCCCCAGCGCAACTTCGACGCGGTCCATTCCGTGGCGTACCGGCAGTGGGCGCTGGCGGCCGACGACATCAACTGGGCCGGGTCCTGGTCTGCCTTGGACCGGTCGAGCGGGCCGTGACCACGATCAACGAGATCGGCGAGTCCTGATCGTTCGCGTACGCTTCCCGACGGGCGGCGGTCCACGACGCGGCCACGCCTGGCGGGGAACGTCATTCCGAACGTGCCAGCTTCCTCCGCTGCCGTGAGCGGAGGAAGCCACCTCACCTGCTTACGGATCGAGTCCCTTCAGCCTGCCGACCACCTCCAGGGACTGTTGTAGAGCGGGTCCGAAGAGGTCGGGGTTGGCCTTGGCCAGCGTGCGGCAGATCGCGAGGGCTTCCTCGGCGGCTGCCTGGCCCTCCGCCCTCCGACCCACCTCACCCAGGTGGATGGAGAGGTTGTTGAGGGACGTAGCGAGGTCGGGCAGGTAGGCTTCGGGATTGGTCTCGGCAAGGGTGCGGTAGTGGCCGAGGGCTTCCTCGGCGCCTGCCAGGCCCTCCGCCCACCGACCCACCCCAGCCAGGCGGATGGAGAGGTTGTTGAGGGACATGGCGAGATCAGACAGGTAGGCATCCGGATTGGCCTTGGCCAACGTGCGGCAGATCGCGAGGGCTTCCTCGGCGGCCGCCAGGCCCTCCTCACGCCGACCCACCTCACCCAGGTCGACGGAGACGTTGCTGAGGGACATGGCGAGATCAGGCAGGTAGGCGTCCGGATTGGTCTCGGCAAGGGTGCGGTAGTGGCCGAGGGCTTCCTCGACGGCTGCCAGGCCCTCCTCACGCCGACCCACCTCACCCAGGTGGACGGAGAGGTTATTGAGGCACATGGCGAGATCAGGCAGGTAGGCGTCCGGATTGGTCTCGGCAAGGGTGCGGTAGTGGCCGAGGGCTTCCTCGACGGCTGCCAGGCCCTCCTCACGCCGACCCACCTCACCCAGGTGGACGGAGAGGTTATTGAGGCACACGGCGAGATCAGACAGGTAGGCATCCGGATTGGCCTTGACCAGCGTGCGGCGGATCGCAACGGCTTCCTCGACGGCTGCCAGGCCCTCCGCCCGCCGACCCACCTCACCCAGGTGGACGGAGAGGTTATTGAGGCACACGGCGAGATCAGACAGGTAGGCATCCGGATTGGCCTTGGCCAACGTGCGGCGGATCGCAACGGCTTCCTCGACGGCTGCCAGGCCCTCCGCCCGCCGACCCACCTCACCCAGGTCGATGGAGAGGTTATTGAGGCACATGGCGAGATCAGGCAGATATGCCTCCGGGTTCGCCTCGGTCAGTGTTCGGCGGATCGTAACGGCTTCCTCGACGGCCGCTAGGCCCTCCGCCCGCCGACCCACCTCACCCAGGCGGATGGAGAGGTTATTGAGGCACATGGCGAGGTCGGGCAGGTAGGCCTCCGGGTTCGCCTCGGCCAGGGCGCGGTAGTGGCTGGTGAGGGTGTGGGTGAGGTGGGCCGCGGTGGTGGCGAGGCGGTGGCTGGTGCGGGGGAAATGACCGTAGAGCATGTTGAGGGTGTCGAGCGGGGTCGTGGGGTCGGTGGCGAGGGTGTGAAGGGCGGTGGTGAGGGGGGTCGGGTGGTCGGTGCGGGTGGCGGTGGTGATGATGTGCGCGGCCAGCGTGCGGTGGTGGCGGATGCAGAGGTCGGTGAGGTTGGTGTCGAGGCGGTCCCGGAAGACGGGGTGGGCGGCGGCCCGGCTGTAGACGGTGAGGAGCTGTTCGGTCTGGGTGTCCTCGGCGCCGTCGAGGAGTCGGTCGGCGAGGCGGGGGTCGGCTTCGAGGGCGCGGCCGGTGTGGCGTTCGGCGAGGCGGTCGGGCTGCAGTGCACCCCATAGTGGTCCGCCGGGTGTGGCCACGGTCGGGGGGTAGAGGGTGGCGAGCCAGGCGGTGACGGTGTTGCGGCGGTCGCGGGGCTGGTCGGCGAGTGCGGGCAGGTGTTGCCACAGCAGGTCGGCCTGGTCGCGGTCGGTGGCGCCGGCCAGGTGGGCGGCTGCGAGTGCGGTTGACGCCGAGGATGGCGCGGGCCTGTTCGATGAGGTCGTTCATCGCCTGGTAGTGCTCATCCCGGTGGCGGGCCAGCGCGGGGCGGAGGGGTTCGTAGTAGCAGTCGACCAGGAGAACGACCTGCTCGTGCTCGGTCAGCTGAGGGACCTGGCGCAGCGCCTCCTCCGCCAGGGCGTGCAGCTCCAGGGCGTTGGGGGCGTCCGCGTCAGCGGCGGTGCGGAAGTTCTCCAGCGCCGCGACAGCACGGTGGAGGGGTGTGACGTCGCCCTCGTGGGGTTCCAGCATCAGCAGGTGGGTCATGGCGCGATTGGACTCAGCGCGTTCGTGGGCGAAGTCGCTCAGGTTCCGCGTCGTCGTGGCGAGTTCCTTGACGACGGAGAGCAGGCTGGTGGGGGCGCACAGTTCGACGGTTCCACGGGCCTGGATGAACGCCTCGTGGAGAGCATTCGTGGTGGCGGCGTCTCCCGGCTCGCGGTACTGGCGGTCGAGGGCGCGCACGAGCTCGCGGGTGGCGCGGAGCAGGTCGGCTATCGCGGTGGTGCGCTGGTCACGCACGGCTGCGGCGTGGGCAGCGGCGGACGCACGGTCGCTCTGCTCGCGGACCGCCTGGAGGGTGGCGGCGGCCGCCGTTTCGGCGGCTTCCTTGGCAGCCTTGGCCTGGGCAAGTCCGCCCATGGCCTGGATGTGCGATCCGAGCCAGGTGCCGCCGAACGCGGCCGCGACGGTGAGGAGCGCGAGGAGGATTGTGGAGTGGTCTTTCAGGAACTCGATCACACGCCCGATCCTCCCGTGGGGAGGAGGGCTCGGGACAGCCCTTCGCCGCGGGCGGCGAGGTGGAGCTCCTGTGCCGACGGTCGTGCTCGACGTCATACAAGCAAACGAGACGGCATACGCCTTGATCGTTGTCACCGATAGCCACGGTTCCGTTGATCCCTAGCTAGAAGTCATCGAGATCTCTGCGTCCCGGACGGAGAAGCCGGCAGAGCCGGGCCTTTGACGTGGGCGGCCGTACCCCGCCAGAGCTGTGTGCCTTGCGCACCGGTCTCTGTCCGTGTGCGGCACCGTGGTCTCCGGAATCCCTGAGCCTGCACGGGGATTCCAGCAACTTTTCCATGTCCGCACTATCGTCACAGCAGGTCGGAGACGGCCTTCAGCGCGGCGGGCCAGGGGTAGGTGGACCGGTCGCCCTGGCCCTGCTCGTTCGGTACGAACCCGTCCTCGCCATAGACGACGCGTACGCCGGCGCCGCGGAGGGTCTCGATCGAGCGCTCGCCCCCGCTCGACGATGGTGAGGAAGCCGTCGTCGCAGAGCTCCCGGAGCGCTGCCCGGAGCTGTCCGGGACCGGTTCCGGTCGAGCCGGCGGTCAGCTTCGTCGCGGGCATGCGGTCGTGGAAGCGGGAGCGGGAGGCGCCCCAGAGGAAGGACGCCATGCGGCGGCAGAGCCTCTCCTTGTCCTCGATCCGCTGGTCCGACGCGTCGCCGGTGAGCCGCCGGGTCCGCGAGACCTTCTCATCCCAGTACCTCGCGCACAGGCCGCTGGTCGTCAGGTCCTGAGGGACGCGCCCGCCCGTCTCGCCGAAGACCTCGCACACCATGCCCAGAAGGAGGGGACTGCTGAGCCGTCGTCGGAGGCGTACGTGCGGGCCGCCAGCCGACAGCGCGACGAGCCGTTCGCCGAACTCCTCCTCGCCGACGGCCAGCGGGATGCTCCGGTGGGCAAGGAACTGGTGGGTGAACGCGACGATCTCGTCCTGCGCTGTGGCTGGCCAGCACCAGCGCGGGCGGGGTGCCGGGGCGCCAGGCGGCGATCGCGTCGCGGTCACGCAGCGCGGGGAACCGGTAGGGCACGGGCTGCCTGTGTACCGTCGAAATGATCAGTTTCAGGAATTTTCTTCATCGCACCAGCCGACTATCCCTTCCACACATGGGATGAAAGGGATTCGAAAAGACAGCCAGTGATAGACCGAGAGGCATCGAGACTCCGACAGATTAGGACAGCATGGATTTCTCCCGATACCGTCGGAGCCTCATTACCTTAGGCGAAATTCTATCGCCTCACACCTGGGAGATCGCCAAACCTTCAAACCGGTCCCATGCCAGTGCTCGAGCTCTCGATTCCATCAAATTACCCTCAATCATTTCGAGCCGCCTGCATCACGCACATAATTCACCGAGTTTCGATCTTCTATGAAGTAGGCCCTGCCTGCCTTCGGGACTGAGAAATAGATGCTGCATACCTCCAATGTCCCA
Source organism: Streptomyces sp. NPDC029956 (assembly GCF_055574655.1). Classification (NCBI taxonomy): domain Bacteria; kingdom Bacillati; phylum Actinomycetota; class Actinomycetes; order Kitasatosporales; family Streptomycetaceae; genus Streptomyces; species Streptomyces sp. NPDC029956. The sequence goes on from NZ_JBVHZJ010000073.1 coordinate 5,324, forward strand.
GGCCGTTCGTAATCGAATCGAACTCCTGGCGACTCGTCCGGGACGGTGTCAAAAACCCACTCAGCAGAGCCGACATAGCCGTCTCCTCCACCAAGGCGACACCCCCCGGGCACGTTCTTCAATTCTGCCGTGCCATCCGCCCGGATCAGCACCTGGGAACTTTCTCCGCCTTTCGAAATCCATACTCCTTCTACGTCTCTATTTTCGAGAGGGGGAGTGTTCGTCCCAACAAGGAGGACGAAGGCGGTCGCCATGACCACTGCTATCGCCCCCGCGATCAATGATGACCTGAAGACGAACTTGCGACTCTTAATATTCATCGAATCTCCTGTTCGCAAAATCCACAAAGTCACGCCTCACGGCATAGTCGCCGGTCCTCATGTAATCCACAACCGCATCGAAAACGTCTCCAGGATTCAGCATATCCCTGGCCATGTTGGGGAAGGGACTACTGGACTCCGCCGAGACGACAAGGCGCTTCGCAATCTGTCTCGCTTTTGAGTTGTTATAAAGATCGGCCATATGGTCATCCCGTTCCGAGAGTGGCAAATATGCCTCATGTGCATCGGCCGCAGCTATGGCTTCCGCTTCGCCGAGATCGACCGTAAGCCTGGCCTGCCAAAGGAAGTGCTGTAGCGCGTTCTTGGCGAGACCTAGTCGTTCATAATGCTCGAGCGCCATGTCGACAGCCCAGTCTTGAATCACATAAGCATCAAGGCATACACCTACATCCTTTTCGCATCTATCTCTTTCGGCGCGATTAGGCCGCTCAAGCTCCGAGCCCTTAGAGTTTGCCCCATCCCACTTATCATAGTAGATCGGCCAGGTTTGGCGCTCCAAATACTCCTCCTCTAGCTGTAGGGTCTCTCGTCGAATATTTGTGACGTGCGTTTCACCTGCCTGTCCAGCTACGGATTCACCGACATAGTTGTCACCCTGGGACGGTTTCTGGACGTCAAGCGGAACAGTCCCTGTTGGGGTGGTTCCCTTCGAGGCCGACCCGCATCGGTTGGCGCCATTTGTTCCTCCGCATTTGGCGTCGTCGGCGCGCTGACCCGTCGGGTCGGAAGTGGTGGCAGGGCTGTTGTTTGCGTAGTTGTAGCCGTTGAGTGATTGGTGCTGGTCCAGCGAGAGGATCGGGTCCACGCTGATGAACTGCCCCAGGGACGGGTCGTACTCGCGAGCGCCAATGTGAGTGAGGTTGGTGCCGGTGTCGCTGGGCTTGCCGAGGAACGTCTTGTCATCGGGCCAGGTGCCAGCAGTGGTTCCTCGGGGCGCTCCGAAGGGGGTGGTGTAGCGCTTGGCGAGGGCTTGGGTGTCGTCTCCCGTGACGGAGAGGGTGCCGGTGCCGTGATGGTCGTTGGCGAGGTAGTGGACTCTTTCGGTGCCGGATTCGTTCGTGCGCAAGGCAATGGTGGTGCCGGCCGCGGTGTAGTAGCGGTTGGCCCACTTCTTGGTGCCCTTGAGGTGGACTTCGGTGGCGCCGATGTGAAGCACGGTTTCGCCAGTGGTGCCGTTGGCGCGGCGGATGAGGAGTTGGCCGTCGGCGTCGTAGAGGTAGTCGGTGGTGTCGTTGCCTTCGGTGAGCTTGGTGAGCTTGCCTTCGGCGTTCCAGTTCAGTGACTGGGTGGTGGTGCTGCCTGCCTTTTCGACGCGGCTGGTCGTGTTGCCTGCTGCGTCGTAGGTGTATCGGGTGGTTTCGTCGGTGCAGTTGCCGTCGGTGGTGGTGGCCTTGAGGGCGTGGGTGCGGGGGGTGTCGTAGCAGTAGGTGCGGGTGGTGGGAGTGGCGGTGTTCTGCTTCTCCGTGGCCCGCTGGCCTGATGCGGTGTAGGTGTAGGTGGTCCAGTAGGGGGCGGCTCCGCCAAGGTTGGCGACGGTTCGGCCGGTGGTGGCGCAGTCAGCTGTCTTGGGTGTCCAGGCTTCGGTCATGCGGCGCTGGCCGTCGTAGTTGAAGCACTGGAAGTCGGCGCCATTGCCGGTGTTCTGGTGGTCGAAGATGGAGGTGACGTTGCCGGCGGGGTCGTAGGTGTAGGCGGCGTCTCGGACGCGGCCTTGGGTCTGGTCGACGACGTCGGAGCTGGTCAGGCGGCCGGTGCCTTCCTCGTAGAGGCTGGTGAGGAAGATCTTTTTTGTTCCGCTGGCAGCTGACCGGCCGAGGGTGAGCTGCTGGACCTGACCGAGGTCGGTGTAGGAGGCGCCCAGCAGATAGCTGGAGAGCCCAGACACGCCGATGGGCAGGCCTTGGGAGTTGTAGTCGGTACTGATGATCTCGCTGGTGAGACCGCCGGCAGCGGGTTCGGTGGTGCTGCGGACGGTGCCGTCGAGGCGGTAGTTGACCTTGGCGGTAGTAGTAGCGGTGATCGCGCCGGCGGTGACAAGGGGCTCGTCCGACGGAAGGGACAGGGTTGTGGTTGTCGGCCGGCTCAGGGAGTCGTATTCGGTGACCCTTTTGGCGTACGCCTTGCTGCCGGTCTGGTTCTTGCCCCCGGTGTATCGGACGGAGGCGTCAGGAAGGCCCTTGAGGAGGGAGTCGTAGGTCCACTCCGCGAGGAGGTTGGCATCGGTCTTGCTGGTCTGCCACATGCCGGTCTTACGGCCCAGGACGTCATAGCCGAAGGTCAGAACGCGTCCTGCGGCGTCCTTGGTCGTGGCTATCTGGTCGAGGTCGTCATAGGTCGTGGCCGAGGTTCCCTTGTCGGGATCCTTCGCGGCGTCCTGTCGGCCGTGGAGATCGTAGGTGTATGTCCACTGTGCGTTGTCGGGACCGGTGACCTGCTTCTGCTTGCCGTCGTCGTAGTAGGCGTATTTGACGGAGGTATAGGAGGTTCCCGTGGGCGCCCCGTAGGCGGTGTCGTTGGGATGGGAGCCCGCGTAGGTGCGGGTTTCGCTGGTACGGCCCAGGACGTCGGTAATGGTGCGGGTGGCTGTGCCGCCCTGCTGGGCGGTGGTGGAAACCGAGTCACCCGTGTAGCTAGTCACGACCGGGTTGAATTTCTGGACGCCCTTGACCAGGAGCGTGGACTTCACCTGGCGGCCCAGACCGTCATAGACGAGGTTGTACTGCCGCGGTGCGCCACCGTACTCGGCACGGTCCCAACCGCTGTTGGGGTCCTTGGTGGAGTCGAAGACGTCGGCGTAGGTCTCGAAGGCCAGGCCGCGCTCGTCATAGCGGGTGTCGGTGAGAATACGGCCGCCGTTGGGGGCTGGGGTCTGGGTCTGGAGCGGGCGCAGCAGGGAGTCGAACAGGCTGTAGGTGGAGTCGTAGGTTTGACCGTCCGCCTTGAGGGCGGAAACCGAGGACCAAGAGGGCACGCTGGTCTGGTTGATGCCGTAGCCGAATTTTGCGGTGGGTGTGTCGCCGCCCGCCCTGGACCGGTTGGGGGCCCATGTGGCCGTGATGCGCCCCAGCGCGTCGTAGGCGTTCTCGGTGCGCTTGAGGTTGGCGTCGAAGGACTCGACAACCGATCCCCTGGCAGGGTCGTAGCGGGTGGAGCTCTCGTGTGTTTGACCGTTGGTGAGGGTGGGTTTGGTGACAACCGCAGTCGTGAGCGGACCGGCGGCGGCGGGGTAATAGTCCGTGGTGGTGGTCTTGCCGTTGGCGTCGGTGGCGGTCAGGGGGCGGCCGAGCTGCGCGGCCGCGGTGTCGTAGGTGACCTTCGCCACGGTCTGCCAGCTCGGGTTGCGGTCGGCTGTGCTGCCAGCGACGGCGGCCGGGTATCCCTTGGCGCGGCCTTTCCAGGTCGGCAGCCCCAGGGTCGGGGTCTGCTCGTCGGTCCAGCCGGTCGCGGCGGTGTTGTCGTAGACGGTGGCGGTGTCGGACAGGACGTCGCCGCGTTGGTCGGGGGCTTCGGCAAGGGTGAACCTGTGAGTGAGGCTCGTGGGTAGTTTCAGCTGGTCGTCGGTAACCTTGCATGCTTTGCCGACCAGGCGAACACGGGAGACCAGGCTGGTGAGGCCTTTGGCGTCGTTGCGTGCATACCAGGTGCGGGTGCAGTTTTCGTCACCGGCGATCGCCCAGTCGCCGTGGTGTTCGGTGTTGGTGACCATGCCGTAGGCGTCGTAGGTGTGTGTGTCGACAGTGGTGCGCCATTTCTTTGCCGCGGTCAGATACATGTTGGCGTATGTCCGGGCTGTGCGGACGTAGCCGCCTGTGACGTTGGCGTAGGACTTCTGCTGGCTGGCGGTCTGCTTGTACCAGAGGTTGTTGACCTTGTTACTGACGGCGAAGGCGCCGTCGTAGGTGATTTTCTGGCGGAGTTGGCCCGCGTACTGGTCACGGTCGGCGAGGTCCTCGACGACTACCTCGTCACCTGTGTTTCCGGCGACGTTGTCGATGTCGATTCCGGTGACGGTGGCGGTGCGGGTCAGCGGGTTGCCGCTGGCGTCCTTGGTCTTGAGGCGGTCGCCGTCCATGCCCTGCATGTAGACGCTGACGGACTTGGAGCGGGTGGCTCCGACGGCTCCGGTGTAGGAGGTGACCTTCTGGTAGCCGCGCCATGAGGACCAGGTGCGGTGCTTCTCCTTGGTGACGGGGTCGTCGTTGTAGTGCCAGGCCGGGTCCTCGTAGGTGTAGGCGTTCTCCACTGCGGGGTTGAGGCCGGCGGGGTCTGCGGTGTTGACCGCGATGACCCGGTACTTGTGGAACCAGTCCAGTTCGGGATCACCGCCGTTGACGGGCCAGTAGACCGGGTAGCAGGAGAGGTTGTTGTTGTCTTCGGCCGTGGGCATCCGCGACCCGCGGACGCACTCGGGTGAGGAATAGGCGACGGTGGTGATCGCGCCAGTCTCGGACGTGATCGTCGAAACACGCGGTCGAGTCAGCGGAACGATGTCGTCCGCTCCGCCGTCGACACGGTTGGGGCGCTGGTGGTAGGTGAAGCCGATGGTCGGCAGGCCGATCGCAGTGCCGTTCACGCCAGTGCGCTTGAGGGCGGTCAGGGTCCAGACCTGGTCGGAGCTGTTGCCTATGTCCTGGCCGTCGAAAACGTCGTGGTGCAGGGTGTAGGTGTCGACGGGTTTGTACGCGTCGGGTTCCGCGGCCCTGGACCAGACAAAGGTGTTGACGCTCGTGAGCAGCTTCCGTGTAAAGAATGCCGGGCCGGTGGCCTTGCAGTCGGTCTCGCTCGCGGTGCAGATCGAGTCGAAGGGCACGTCGGGCCAGTTCTTGGCCGTGTCCTCCGTCAGGGAGTCGCAGCCGCCGCCGAGGTCCTTGCAGCGTTCTCCGTAGCCGAAGGTGACCTTGCCGGAGGGGGTGCCGGTGAACAGGGTGTCGGAGCGCTGGCCGTAGCGGACCTCGTCAAGGTAGCCGCTACGGGTGTAGGGGGTGAGGTCGGTCTTGTCGCCGTTCCTGGCGTAATAGTTGGTGTCGGCCTTGTACCAGTAGGTGGAGGCATTGGAATGCATATCCTCGACGAGGTCGAGGTTCCAGCGCCACGCCTGCTTCTTGGCCCGGCCGGAGAAGGTGGTGCTGGCGGAGTAGCCGGGTTCGCCGGAGTCGTCGCCGAAGACTGGGACGGTCCAGACCGAGTTGGTGCGCTCGCTGCCGGCACCTGCGAGCTTGTTCAGGCCGAACGTGTAGGTGGTGCCGTCACCAGCGATGACCTTCCAGTACTCGCCGGCGCCGTCACCGTTCGTGCTGGAGTCGCCTTCGTCATCGTTGTCGGCGCCGGTGGCGTGGATGACCTGGGAGGCGTCGTCGTTCTTCAGGTGCCACTGGCCGGTGGTGTCGTCCTTGACGAGTTCGGTGGCCTTGCCGTTGAGGACGAGGGAGGCGTTGTCGTACTTCCAGCACTGGTCGTTCATGCCGTCCTGGCCGTCGTCGTCGCACGAGCCGTACTTTCGCTCGATGTACGAAGAGGTCAGTTCGAAGCCCTCACCGACCAGGGATCCCTGGTTGTTTGTGTTCGCGGTGCGGCCGTCGATGCTGCCGGAATCGTAGGACAGACCGAGGGCCGGCACGGGCCCGGCGGCCGCTGGCGGCACGGTGAGGGGGTAGGACCATGTGAACGAGCCGGACGAGCCCCCGGCCTCCCACGAGGATGCGCTGGACAGCGGGGTGGCCTTGTAGTCGCCCGACCCCTTGTCTGAACCGCCGGTGGAGGTCGCCGCGAGAGCCAAGACCCTGGGGGCGTTGCCAACGTGGTCCAGGGGGACGGTGACGGTCTGGGCCATGGTGTCATTGTCCGACATGATGGCTGTTGCCTCGCGGCACTCCGCCTTCGCCGGAGTGATCAGCGCACAGGCCGGCAGCGACACCACACCCAGACGGGTGGCCCAGGCACCGCCAATCGCGGATCCGAAGGAGCTGTAGTCGATCGCGACTTCCGCCGCACCGGGCTGCTGGGCCGCCACGGTGAACAGCACACCGGTGATACCGGCTTCCCGCGCATTGGTCTGGTCGAGGACCTTCACCGTCGCCGTACCTGATGCTGGCTGCTGAGTGAGTCTGGCGGGGCCGGCGCCGTGGGCACCGCGGACGGTCACCAGGGCGTCGTCGTCGGACGTGCGTTCGTCGCGCAGTCGGCTGGTGAGGGTCTGGGCCCTCGGCCAGGTGCTGCGGTCACGCTCCCGTTCGGCCTGCGCGGAGAGGGCTCGGTTGGCTGTCTTCTCCTGGCTGACCTGAGCGCGTTCCTGCTTCGCCCCTGGTTCCTTGACCGCATGCACCTTTACCGGTGCGGACAGCGGAAGCTTGGGGGGACCTGGAAGATCCGCGGCATACGCCATCGGAAGGAGTGGGGTGGGTATGGACAAGGCGAGTGTCAAGGCCCCGATTACGGCACCTTGGCGTCGACGCAGACGCACACGTCTGGACACGACGAAAGACCTCCTAGAGAGGATTGGTCGAAATAGGAAGAAGTGAAGGCCGGTGGTTGGTCTGGTCAGAAGGCTCGACGGATGCGAGGGACGCTTGTGCATCCCTCGCCCCGTTCCTGAGGTCCTGCAGAGTCGTCAGGATCCGACGACGTCGAGGTGTTGCTGCGGGCTACCGATGGCTCCAGCCCAGACGCGGATGTCACTGATCACGCCGGGCAGATAGTCCGCCCAAGTGGTACCCGTCCACCTCTTGCCCACGGTGAAGCCTGAGCTCATCTGGGCCTGGTACTGCAGCGGGACGCCCTGCTCAACGCCGCCGACGTAAACTGTGACGGTCTCGGTGATGACGTCGAATACGCCGGTAACCCGTGTCCGGCCTTCGGGAATCCCCGCCGCCTCGCTTTGAACCGACGCGCCGGGGACGCCAGGACGGCCAAAGTGCCAGCGCCCAGCAGCAACCGGCACCATGACCGGGTTGCCTTCTTCGTCGCGTACAACCCTTTCTTCCTCGTCAAGCAGCGGATCGAGCTCATCTGGCGTCCTCTCGAACCAGATGGCCCAGGAGGAGCCCGCACTCGTCTGTTGACCCACCACCAGCATGCGAGAGCCGACACCCATGGCTTTCAACTTTGCCCGGTCCACATCGACAGCGGTGGAGACGGTGAAGGAACCGGTGTCGTTCACCAGGGGGCGCTGAGTCGAGGCAGAGCCGTCCACACCATCCAGTTCAATGCTCTGGTTCTTCAGCAAGGCGCCACCGGTCAGGGTAAGAGTGTTGCCGTAGCCGCTACTGTCCGGCAGCGAGGGTCCGGAACCACCGTTCGGGTTGTGGTGAGCGACCAGCTCGACGAAGTTCAGGCCGTCAACTTGTCGCTGAGCACCAGCCTGTGACCTCATCTCAAGTCCCGAGAGCGACTTCTGCCACACAGTGACCTCGTCTATCTCGCCGGGAAAGTACTCCGAGTAGGAGTTGTTGTACTTGGCTCGCCCCACCTGAAAACCACCGCTGGAGGTCCACCTGTCCGCGGAGAGATAACTGAAGCCTTGGTAGTGCCCATTGACGTAGAAGAGAAGTTTCCTCTTCGTCGTATTGACTACAATCCCTAGATGGGTCCACGTCTTGAGTTGCAGCATCTCCTTGGGGGCGTTTACACGCTGGTTCGAGAAGGGCGATCCGGAAGTGTCGGAATCCGGTAGTCGCACACACCACGACTTCACATCGAAGCAGTAGCCCAGATAGAAGGAACTGTGCACGCTGCCATCCTGTGCAAGCACCGTGGCAACGCCGTCCCCTGAGTCCAGGCGCGCCCAGGCGGTAAGGGTGAACGACCCCTGGGTTTCCAGGACCGGTTTCGCCGACGAAGCCGCGCCCTGAATCGTCTTGTTCAGTGTCAGCGCCTGGTCCTGGATCTTCGTCCCGTCAGCTGCCGGCAGTTCACCGCGGCGGCCATGGTCGTTCCTCACTGCGCCAGTCGCGGTCAGAGCCAGGTTGTTCCTCAGCGCCACATCAGCAGTCGAACTGTCCAGAGCTACGCCGGATTCCTCGTTGAACGTCCAGCGGCCGACAGGCCCCGGTCCTTCTGAGACCAGAAATTTCACTGCTGTCTCGCCCGCGCGGTTCAGCACGTCCCTGCCGCGAACGTTCAGGATGAAGATCCCGGACATTTCTGGAGTGATGCGGGTGGTGTACTTTCCTCCGGCAGCCAGATACCAGTCGTCGCCCCATTCCTGCGTCGACAGTTTGTACTGGTATTCCTTGATTGAATCACCCTCCTGAGGGGTGAATACAACCGTGACGTCCGTATCCGGGCTTCCGGCTGCGACGCAGGAACCGCCGGTCTTGCACTCACTGTAGGGAGCGGCGAATGTGACGTTCGGCGGCTTAGGAGCGGTGGAGTCAACCTTGAAGTAGCACCACGATGTTCCGCTGCTGCTCAGGAAACTCGCGTATGACGTATTTTCGAAGGAATGCGTGTAGGCGGTATAGCGGTAGAGAGTGCCCTGTTTGAGAGGAGTGTTCCAAATCTTCTTCTGTGTCGGGAAGTCCTTCGTGGTGGTGTCGTAGGCCGTGTGTCCTGTTGTCGGTGACACTGAGCCGGTTGTCGGGGCTGGGGCGTCGTACCAGGTTTCGTCATTCAACTGGTAGTCGAGGTCGAAGTACGCACGCAGCATCGCCTCGGATTCAGCGCCGGCAGCGGCGCGTGGCGTGGCCACCAGGGTCGGCGTCGGGCTGGATACGGTCGTCGGCGCCGATGCGGATTTGCTGCAGACGGGGACAGTCCCGCCGCTCAGGATTCCGTACTCGCCCGGCACGGCAGGCTTGCTCATGTACTTGGCCACGAGCGTTCCGTCGTTGTTGAACCGCTTCCAGGAGACCGTGTCCGTCTCGTCCTTAGCCTTGAGCATGAAGGTGAGGGAGTTGAAAGTGCCATTGGCCAGTGCACGGACCGTCGGGGCGAGGTTCTCATCGGCCTCTGCAGGGTTGTCGTGGAACTCGACCGGCTTGCGGGGCTGGGCGGGAGAGCACGCCGTTCCGCGTCCCGCCGAAACGTCGCGGTCGCCCATGTGGTCCCGGGCCGTTGGACCAGGCCACTTGGAGGCGGAAGAGATCCAGTCGGTTCGCTTGAGGTCCACCCAGCGCGAATCGCAGGAGAACGACCAGGTCTCCGTCACGCGGAAGGTAGCGTCCAGGACGTGCTTGCCTCTGAGAGCAGTCGGCGAGAACTCGAAGTACATGCGGTTGACCCAGCCGGTGCCACAGTAGTAAGACACGCCGCCAATGACTGCGGAGCCGCACTTGCCGACGCTCATGCCGTTCTCGCCGTTGGCGAAGTTGTAGAAGACATCTCCGTCGGACGACAGGACCGTGCGCTTGGTCTGGTCCACCTCTACGGACGGGTCGATGTAAAGAGGGAAGTCCTCCACTTTGGTGGCCGCGATCAGGCCGGCGTCCGGGGTCACGGTGAGCGAGTCCTGCCCAAGCTCGACCTCCATCACTGCCGACTCGTCGCCGGTTCCGGGGCCCCCGAGGGGATCACCCTCTCCGGGGGGTGCCACGAGCTCGGCCGCATCGCCCTGAGGATCATCCATGGCAGCGGCGAGGGCGAGCATGCTTACGTTCTCCGGCTGCAAGCCAGTGGTCGGCGAGGCCGCTGAGCCGATGTCGTCACCGGCCGAGTTCCACATGCGGGCGGTCGGCGAGCGGAAGACGACCTGTCCGTTGCCGTCCAGCGCCTCCATGCTGCCGAAGGTTCCCGCGCGCAGGCTCAGGCCATCGACGCTCAGGGCGTATTCGATCTCCTTCAGCTCCGGAAGTGCGGCTGCCGCAGGGGTCTTGACCTCGAGTACCTGCTGGAAGCCCTCGACAGTCGCGGTCAGAATCAGGTTCACGTCCGGCAGGACGTTCTCGTAGACGGCCCGCGGGCCGTCGAGGCGCGGCGCAGGCAGGCTGCCCGGCCATCCCATGGACACTGTCTGCCCGTCCTGGCCTACCGTCACCAGGTTCTGGCCCGCGCCGCCGGCCGAGAAGGCGACGTCGACCACCGAGGCCTTCGGGCCTATCGATCCGTCCTCGCGACGCTCCAGCGTCGCATCAGGCGTCGCCCACCCGTTGCCTGCGTTCACACGGACCGGGACGATCGACGACTCCAGCGTAAAAGTGGCGCCGTCGGGGTTCGCGAACACGGTGTCTCGCTCCGTCCGCTCCCCCACCACCTCCACCCGGCTCCCTGAATCCGCCGCCTCCTTCAACGCCTGTTCGGACTCCGTCAGAACCACCGCCGGCGCCTCGTCTACAGCCGCTGCGCCGGCCGACACGGCCGGCGCTACCCCCCCAAGCAGTGCCATCGCGATTGCGAGGCCCAGCGCGCGCCCTCCGCCAAGGGCGCGTCTGGCACGCCCCGCTCTCATGTTCATTCCCCACCCGTACCTACGCCGGGCGCGAACACGCACGCCCGGGATGACATGTGACGCATCTGTATGTGAAGTGAAGATCGAGAGTTCGATGTGTGATCTTCTGGTGTCAAGGGATCCAATGCCCCTAACGCAACCCTGTCAACGACGCTGACCTGCAAGGATGTTGTCGTGATCGGGGGGGCAGAACAGACATCTCCTGCCGACTGCCGCACACGAATCGGGCGCACGTCCTAATTCGAAGTGACGAACGCCACAAACGCTCACGCCACCGCGGGGAATCGTTTGTCATGTAGCCATGGCAACAGGTCACAGACCCGCTGCGAGCGAATCGGTCCGGATAGGTGGCAGCGGAGCGTTTCTAATTCGTGCCCAGGGGCGCCCATTCCGCTTGGAAGCGGTGTTCCTCGAAGCCGGGCTGAATCCCGGTGGGGCGGGGTGGCTTGGCTGTGCTCGGTGGATGCCTGGATCGTTTCCGGCCTTCAAGGCCTAACCGGAGATCGCGCTTCACCAGGTCGGCCGGGCCATCCCTCCTGCCCTTCCTGCTGAGTACCGTCGCTCGTGGTGCGAGCCCGTCGCATGGTGACCTCTCGATCGTTTCGAGTGTCAGAGCTCCGACTGAAGTCCGAGGCCCGTACGGCGCGCTGGTGTCACGAACGGCTAGTGAGGTGGCGGCCCGTCCGTACCGGTCGAGGCCCGGAATTAGAACGCTGCGTGACCCGCATGTGCTCGTGACCAGGGCAAACGACGCGTCTGGAGGGGACTACGTGATCTATTGCGGCATCGACTGGGCGGAGAAGCACCACGACGTCGTGCTCATCGACGAGGCAGGTCGGTTGCTGGTTAAGCGCCGTATCGCGGACGACATGGCGGGCTATCAGGTCGTGCTGGACGTCCTGGCTGAGCACGGCGACAGTGCGGAGACCCCGATCCCGGTAGCGATCGAGACCAACCGTGGTCTGCTCGTGGCCGTCCTGCGGACCGGGGCCCGGAAGGTGTTCGCCATCAATCCGCTGGCCGCCGCCCGCTACCGGGACCGGCATTCCGTCTCCCGTAAGAAGTCGGACCTGGGCGACGCTCTCGTTCTTGCGAACATCCTGCGCACCGACATGCACGCCCACCGCCCGATACCCGAGGACTCCGACCTGGTGCGGTCAGTGGCGGTCCTTGCCCGAGCCCAGCAGGACGCCGTCTGGAACCGACAGCAGCTCGGCAACCAGCTGCGTTCCCTGCTGCGCGAGTACTACCCCGCCGCCCTTGCCGCCGTCGCGCCGTGGAAGGGCGGACTGTGCCGGCCCGAGGCCCTCGCCGTCCTCCAGGCCGCTCCGACCCCGACCGACGCAGCCCGAATGACCCGCACCCAGATCGGCGCCGCCCTGAAGAAGGCGGGCCGGCAACGCGGGATCGAAGCTGAAACAGAACGCCTACGCAATCTCTTCCGCTCCGGGTGGGCTCACCATTCGGCCCTGACGGAAGAGGCAATGGGCCGGCAGATGCTTGCGCTGCTGCGGCAGCTGAAAGCCGCCTGCGAGGCCGCCGACGACCTGGCCGAGGCCACCGAAGAAGCCTTCCTTCAGCACGAGGACGCGGAGATCATTCTCAGCTTCCCCGGGCTCGGCCCACAGCTCGGCGCCCGCGTGCTCGCCGAGCTCGGCGACGACCGGGCACGGTTCACCGACGCCCGCGGGCTCAAGGCCTACGCCGGTTCTTCGCCCATCACTCGCGCCTCAGGCAAGAAGTCGAGCATCACCCGCCGCCGGGTAAAGAACCAGCGGCTCAACCACGCCGGCTTCTTGTGGGCCTTCTCCGCGCTACGCGCCTCGCCAGGCGTCATGGCCCGATACCGCTACCGCCGCGACACCCGCGGAGACTGGCACGCCTCCGCACTGCGCAATGTCTTCAACACCCTCATAGGCCAGCTCCACCACTGCCTGCGGCACCGCGCACACTTCGATGAAGCCGCGGCCTTTCCGGTCTCAGGCATCCAAATCTCGCAGGCGGCGTAAGGGGAAGCTGCTGCCGCCAGCTCAGACGAAGTGAAGCTCCAGTGCCACGCGGGGCGGGCAGTTGGCGGCCCCGTACTCATCCGCGATGAGGAAGACGCTGGCGCATCTCGGACATTCCGCCTTGCCGAAGAGATGGGAGATTCCCTCAGCGAGCACGACTTGCCGATCGCGGCTGGCCGTCTCGTGCATCCACCGGCCGATGCCCGAGAGCTTCTCGATGGGCGTCGGTCGGAGGTCACGCCGCTCTACGTCGCCCTGGTTCCAGTCGCGGATCGCCGAGTAGCGTCCGTACTCGCCGATGGCAATCGTCACCTGCGTGGCGCAGTGAGGGCATGGCAGGTCGTAGAAGTCGTCTGTGAAGTCCCCCAGTACGTTGGCCCAGTGGTACTGCTCCTGGACCGCGAGCAGCGCGCGGAAGGTCACCACGTAGTCGGCCGGCCGGGATGCGAGGTGTCGGTCCAGGAGGATGCCGAACTCGGCGATCGCATCGACGCTGGCAGCCAGCAGATCGTCAGCGCCGTGGTGTCCTGCCGCGCGTTCCATGATTTCTCCGGCCAAGTGCCGTGCCTCCGTGCTTCCCGGCGCGAGACGCACCAGACGGGGCAGGGCGGCGATGCCGGCGGGCGACACCAGGTCGTGCTCCAGGATCAACCGGCGCCCCAACTCCGCCCACGCCTCGCTGTCGTCTTCACGCTCCACACGGTCCAGAAGCTTGGGGACTCGATCTACGTCAGAGTTCCAGTCGTACAGCTGTGCCCAGTTCACCACTCAGACATTGAACCGTCCTACGAGCTCGGAGTCGGACCTGCCCCCCAGCGTCGCCTCCGGGAAGCCTCGTCAACTTGACGCCTGGCTTCGTGAGGTGTCTCCGGTGAATCCCGCCACCCACCTGGGTGATACGGCCTGCAGGTGCCTTCCGGGCCGGGTGCCGAGGCGACTAGAACGCGGTCGTGATCACCACCATGATGCGTCGCGGTCTGCCCGCGCTGCTCCTCGCCGCCCTGCCTCTGCTTCCTGCCTCCTTGCCGGCGGCGGCCGACAGCACCACCTTCCCGCAGGCGGCAACAGGCGCCCCGGCGCCCCTCCCCGGCGCAGGTGCGCTGGGGCAGGTGCTGCCGCTGTTCGACGCCATCGACCGCCTGCCCATCGCCGCCGAGCACCGCGAGGGGTACGACCGGCGCCTGTACAACCACTGGAACAAGGGCCTTAATGCGACGGACGGGTGCAACACTCGAAAGGAGGTCATCCTCACCGAAGCCGTCGAAACACCCCAAGTCGGCGACGGCTGCGCCCTGACGGGCGGATCGTGGCTCAGCAAGTACGACAACATCGTGGTCACGGACGCCGCCCGCCTCGACGTGGATCACTTCGTTCCCCTCGCCGAGGTCTACGACTCGGAGCAGACGGCGTGGAGTGCGGCACGGCGTGAGGCATACGCGAACGACCACGACGCCCCAGAGACCCTGATTGCTGTCACCGCTGCCTCCAACCGCTCGAAGGCCGACAAGGACCCGGCCGAATGGCTGCCCACGGACGCCACCTACCACTGCACCTACGCCGCCACCTGGGTCGGCACCAAGCTGCGCTGGGACCTGGCTGCCGATGAGGCCGAGCGCGACGCCCTTCTCGGGCTCGCGGAGGACTGCGCGACGACCGTCGTCTCCTACGAGCCGGTGCCGTAGGCACGTCCTCGGCCTGACCGTCTGGCCTCCCGCCGCTGCAAAGGGCTCAGAGCACCGTGGCGAGGTCGGCGAGTGCGGTGTGTGGATTTGGCCCGACGGGGATGAGTACGGCGCTGGTGACGCCGGAGAGGAACAGGCCATCCAGGCGGTCGCGGACGTGCGCGGCGGTACCTAACAGAGACCGCTGCTCGGCCCACTGTTCAGGCATGGCCTGGGCGTCGGCGCTGGCGCTGCGGTGACGCAGGTCGGCGAGCTCGTCGTGGAACCCGAGAAGTTCGATGTGGGACTTCCAGTCGACGTCACCCAGGGCCTTCAACGCGGGACGGACAGCGGCCGCGGCAGCGCGCGGGTCGTTGTCGACCGCGGCAAAGTTGTAGGCGGCGATCCGGTGAGGGCGCTGGGGGTCGATGCTGCGCAGGGCTTGGCGGACGTAGGGAGCGTGACGGGTTCGGCGAGCAGGGTACCGTCGACTGTCTCCCTGGAGAGGGCGAGGGACTTGGGGCTGCGGACGTCGGCGAAGATCGCGGGGGCCTGGTCGGGGACCATCGAGGGATGCAGCTGCGGTCCGTCGAGGAGGACGTAGCGTCCGTCGGTGTGCGCGGGCTCGCCTGTCAGGAGGGCTCTGAGTGCGTGGATGTACTCGCGCAGGAGTGTCAGGGGGCTTTGGGGCCAGGCGCCCGCTCTGCGCATCCAGGCGGGCATGCCGTGACCGACTGCGAGGTCGAGGCGGCCGGGGTGGAGCTGGGCGAGCGTCGCGGCTCCCATGGCGGTAAAGGCGACGTTGCGGGCCGCAGCCGGCAGGAGGCCGACGCGGATGCGGCGGGTCTGGGCGAGGACGGTGGCCGCCTGGGCGAGACCTCCGCGGTATCCGAGGTCTTCGGCGACCCACAGCTCGTCGAAGCCGTAGGAGTCCGCCTCGCGCGCGAAGGGGATCAGGTCTGCCGTCGGGATGTCGCACGGTAGGAGGACGCCGATCGGGCCGCGGTCGTGGCTCACCGTTGTCTCCGTTGCTCGTTAGCGCCGGGTCGCTGCGTTGGGTCAGGCGGCCTGCGCCTGGAGTTCCATCTGGGCCCATACTCTCTTGCCGTCGGCCAGGCGGTGACAGCCGAATGCGCAGGCGAGGGCGCGGACGATGGCCAGGCCCCGGCCGTGGTCGTCGGTGCTGTCCTCGCGGGGGACCGTGTGCTCGATGGTGTCGGTGCAGGTGTCGGTCACGGCGATGACGAGCTGCCGTCCCTCGACGAGCAGGTGAAGCTCCGCGGGTCCGCTGCGGGTGTGCAGGGCGGCGTTGGTGACCAGTTCCGAGATGACCACGACGGCGTCGTCGATCACGGCGGAGGGGATGCCCCATGCAGTGAGGACTTTGCTCGCGTGGTGTCGGGCGGCTCGGACCGCGTGCTGTACGTCGCTGAGGGGCAGGCGGCTGCTGGGCGGCCTGTGATGCTGCTGCTGGGTGGGGAGACGGTCGATGGTGGTGTTCATGGCGGACCTCGGTCGAGGTAGTGCGGTGGCGGCGGGAGGGCGGCGGTTGCGGGGGCCGGTCTCGTCGCCGGAGCGGTGGATGCGAGCGGTGGTCCTCCTGGGTGTGGTGCCGCGAGGCCGCGGGCTTGGGGGTGTGCTGGTGGTGAACCCCGGACCCGGTAGCGGGACGGTATGGCCGGGTCCGGGGTGGCTGTGGGGTTACTTCACGGCGCCGGCGGTCAGGCCGCGGGTGAGGGAACGCTGGAAGATGAGGAAGAAGACGACCATGGGGATGACGCCGAGGAGGGCCGCGGCGCTCAGGGAGGTCGGGTCGCTGGTGTACTGGCCCTGCAGGACGGACAGGCCGAGGGGGACGGTCTGGTTGTCGTTGGAGATGAGCAGGACGAGCGGGTAGAGGAACTCGTTCCAGCTCCAGACGAAGAAGAACACGCACATCACCGACAGGGTCGGCCAGCTCATGGGCAGGACGATGCGCCACAGGATGGTCCAGCGTCCGGCGCCGTCGAGGGATGCGGCTTCGATGAGTTCCTTGGGGAAGCTGGCGAAGACGGAGGAGAGCAGGTAGGTGCCGAAGGCGCTGTAGGTGATGCCGACGAGGATGGTGTAGCCGAGCTTGCCGTCGTAGAGGCCCATCTCCTTGAAGAGGTAGTAGATGGGGTAGACGAGCCCTTCCTGCGGCAGGACGTTGATGCCGAGGAAGAACACCAGGAACGCGGTGCGCCAGCGGACGCGGCCGATGCCGATGGCGTAGGCGTTGAAGAGGGCCAGGACGACGGCGATGAGGACGACGCCGAGGCTGATCTGGATGCTGTTGATCAGCTTCTGGGTGAACTCGACGCGTTCCCACACGTCGCCGATGACGGCCCAGTTCCACTCCTCGGGCAGGGACAGGGAGCCGTTGGCCCGGTAGTCGGCTCCGGTCTTGAAGGAGTTGAGCAGGATGATGGCGAAGGGGGAGAGGAAGGCGAGGACGAAGACCGCGACCGCGGCGATGACGGCGTAGGAGCCGGCGCCCTTCTTGCGGACGGAGTACTTCTTGCGGGGCTTGGGGGCGGCGTGGCCTCGGGGTGCCTGCTTGGACGGGCCGGGCTGCGTCGTGGGTTCGGTCGTCATGGTCATCGTCATCCGTCCTCACGGGCCTGGCGGGCGAGCATCGTCCCGGCGATGATCAGCACGAGCAGGGTGATCGTGGTGGAGATGGCCGATCCGTAGCCGACGTCGGCGCGCTCGAAGAAGTTCTGGTAGGCGAAGTAGGCCGGGACGAGGGTGGAGTTTCCGGGGCCGCCGCCGGTGAGGACGAAGATCTGGGCGAAGACCTTCAGGCCGGCGATGGTGGTGGTGACGAGGACGACGTAGACCTCGGGGCGCAGGATGGGGACGGTGATGCGGGTGAACCGCTGCCACCAGGTGGCGCCGTCGAGGGAGGCGGCTTCGTAGAGTTCGGGGTCGATGCGCTGCAGGCCGGACATGAACAGCACCAGCGGGTAGCCGAGCTGCATCCAGACCAGGACGCCGAGGACCATCCACAGGGCGAGGTCGGGGTCGCCGAGCCAGTTCTGGGCCAGTGAGCTGAGGCCGATGGTGTCGAGGATGCTGTTGATGGCGCCTTCGGGGGCGAGGATCCAGCCCCACATCAGGCCGGTGACGGCGACGGGGATGACCTGGGGGAGGTAGAGGCCGGAGCGGAAGACGCTGACGACGCCGTCGCCGTGCTTCTTGCCGATGTAGTCGAACAGCAGGGCGGCGAGGAAGAGGCCCAGGAGGGTGGGGACAACGGCGATGCCGACGATGACGAAGGCGATGTTGCGGAAGGAGGCCCAGAAGTCGGCGTCCTGGAAGAGCCGGATGTAGTTGTCCAGCCCGGTGAAGGTCGGATCGCCGATGCCCTGCCAGGTGGTGAGGCTGTAGTAGAAGGTCATCACCAGCGGGACGACGAGGAAGAGCAGGCTGAGCAGGAGGCCCGGCGCGAGGAAGACGGCGTAGCCCGTCGACCGCGGGTGACGTGTGGTTTTCACTGTTGCTCCTGGTTGAACGGGACGGCGGCGGTTGGGCGGTGCCGCCGTCCCCGAACGGCGTGGGGTGGGGGGGGGGGGGGGGGGGGGGGGGGGGGGGGGGGGTGGGGGGGGGGGGGGGGGTG
This sequence comes from Streptomyces sp. NPDC029956, assembly GCF_055574655.1. NCBI lineage: Bacteria > Bacillati > Actinomycetota > Actinomycetes > Kitasatosporales > Streptomycetaceae > Streptomyces > Streptomyces sp. NPDC029956. The sequence goes on from NZ_JBVHZJ010000073.1 coordinate 23,356, forward strand.
GTGGGGGGGGGGGGGGGGTGC
>NZ_JBVHZJ010000073.1:23386-41044 GCF_055574655.1 Streptomyces sp. NPDC029956
CTTGTGGGTTCCACTTTTGCTTCGGGTGAAACGGGAGGGGGGTGGTGGGGCGTTCCCGCCGCCCAAGAACGGCGTGGGGTGCGCCCGCGGGGCGCCCGCAGGGAGACTTCAGGACCTGGAGGCGACGTACTTGTCGTAGGGGGCGGCGAGCTCGTCCAGGACGGTGTCGGGCTTGGTGCCGTTCATCAGGTTCTGGGTGGAGGACAGCCAGGTGTCGTAGTAGCCGGCGACGGGCCAGTCGGGGTAGAAGGCCAGGCCGCGGCCGTTCTGGGCGGCGTGGAAGGCGTTGACCAGCTCGCGGGACTTGGTGTTGGAGATGGTGTCGGCCTTGACGGCCAGGGGGACGTTGCCCTCTTCGCCGATGAGCTTCTGGATCTTGTCCGACATGGTGATGTCGATGAAGTCCTCGGCGAGCTTCTTGTTCTTCGCCTTGGTGGGGATGACCCAGTTGTTGCCGCCGGAGCCGAGGGTCTTCTCGCTGCCCGGGTAGGGGGCGGTGGACCACTTGAAGTTCTTGATGTCGGTGGTCAGCGCGCCGAACCACCAGTTGCCGCCGACCATGATCGGGCGCTTCTGGGAGACGAACTGCTCGGTCATGTTGTTGCCCTTGAGACCGACGTCCTTCTTCTCGAAGTAGCCCTTGTCGACCCACTCCTTGTACTTGTTGGCCGCGTAGGTGAACTCGGGGCCGTGGAAGTCGACCTTGCCCTTGTAGAGCTGGTAGTTGTCGACCCAGGTGTCGTTGGCCTTGGACAGGGCCAGCAGGTAGAGCCAGTGGCCGGCGGGGTGGTCGTTGCCGGCGTTGGCCAGCGGGGTGATGCCGGCGGCCTTGAACTTGGCGAGGGCGGCTTCGAAGCTGGCGAAGTCGGTGGGCTTGGCGACGTTGTGCTTCTTGAACAGGTCGTCGTTGTAGTAGGCGTGGACGAACTCGCCGTAGTTCGGGACGCCGTACCACTTGTCGCCGCCCATTTCGCCCTTGGCGTCGTATCTGGCGGTCACCGAGGCGCTGTCGCCGACCTTCTTGTCCCAGCCGCGTTCCTTGACGGTGGCGGTGAGGTCGGTGAGCAGGCCCTGCTTGGCGAGGAGGCCGGTGGTGGCGTTGCCCTTGTTGTACTCCATGACGTCGGGCGCCTTGTCGGAGTTCAGGATCATGCCGGCGTTCTGCTGGATCTGCTCAAAGGCCTTCTGCTCGAAGACGACCTTGACGCCGGGGTGGGTCTGCTTGAACTCCTCTATGGCCGCGGCCCACGCCTTGCCCAGCGCGCCGTCCTTGTCCTCGTAGTGCCACAGACGCAGGGTGTTCGCGTCGCCGTCGGCGGTGTCGGAGCCGCCGCAGGCGGTCAGGGGGGCCAGCAGCGCCAGGGCGGTGGCGGCGAGCAGGAGCGGCTTGGACCGCCGGGCGATGCGGGTGGACGGGTTGTTCATGGCTGTTTCCTTGGTGTGCGTCGTTGCGGCAAGGGGTGGTGTCAGCTGGTGCGGCGGCGGTGGACGCGGGCTTCCCACGGCTGCAGGGTGTGCGGGCTCGTGAGGGGCTGGGTGGCGGGAACGTTGGCGATGAGGATGTCGCTGTGCTCCCAGCCGTCGGTGAGGTCGACGGGGAGTTCGGCTCCGCTGAAGTTGGCCAGGACGAGCAGCTCGGTGCCGGCGGCCGCGTCGTGGCGGGTGAAGGCGTAGAGCTGCTCGTGGTCGGGGTGGACCATGTGGAAGTCGCCGTGCGTGAGTGCGGACTCGGTGTGTCGCAGGGCGATCAGCCGCCGGTAGTAGTGGAAGACGGACTCCGGGTCGGCCAGCTGGCTCTTGGCGTTGACCTCGGTGTGGTCGGGGTTGACGGCGATCCAGGGGGTGCCGGTGGTGAAGCCGCCGTGCGCGCCGGTGTCCCACTGCATGGGGGTGCGGGCGTTGTCGCGGCTGATGGCGCGCAGCCCTTTGAGGATGTCCTCTTCGCGGTCGCCGAGGGCCGTGCGGTCCTGGAAGTAGTTGAGGGACTCGATGTCCCGGAAGTCGCCGATCGAGGCGAAGGGGAAGTTGGCCATGGCCAGCTCTTCGCCCTGGTAGACGTAGGGGGTGCCGCGGTGCAGGTGCAGGACGGTGGCCAGCAGCTTGGCGGAGCGGTCACGCCAGGCAGGGCTGTCGTCGCCGAAGCGGGAGACGATGCGCGGCTGGTCGTGGTTGTTCCAGTACAGGCTGTTCCAGCCGGTGGCGCCCAGGCCGGTCTGCCAGCGCCCGAGGCTGGCCTTGAGGTCGGTCAGCTTCAGGGGCCGGACGTCGAACTTTCCGCCAGGACCGTGGTCGAGGCCGACGTGCTCGAACTGGAAGACCATGTCGACCTCGCGGCGGGCGGGGTCGGTGAACAGGCGGGCGTCCTCCACGGTGACGCCGGGCATCTCCCCGACGGTCAGCAGCTTGCGGGGGTGGCCGTCGAAGACCTCGCGGTGCATCTCGGCCAGGTACTCGTGGATGCGCGGCCCGCAGATGTAGTGGGGGCTGCCGTCGCCGAGCCGGGCACCTTCGTGGACGATGCCGTCGGGCAGGCCGGGCGTCTTGGAGATGAGGTTGATGACGTCCATGCGGAAGCCGTCCACGCCCCGCTCCAGCCACCAGCGCATCATGGCGTACACCGCTTGGCGGACCTGGGGGTTCTCCCAGTTCAGGTCGGGCTGCTTGCGGGAGAACAGGTGCAGGTAGTACTCGCCGCTGGCCGGGTCGTAGGTCCAGGTGGGGCCGGAGAAGAACGAGCCCCAGTTGTTGGGCTCCGCACCGGGGGTGCCGGGCTCCATGCCCTCGCGGGCCGGCCGCCAGATGTACCAGTCGCGCTTTTCGCCGGCGGGCCCGCTGTCGCGGGAGGCCGTGAACCAGGGGTGCTCGTCGCTGGTGTGGTTGACGACGAGGTCCATGACGAGCTTCATGCCGCGCTCGTGGACCGCGTCCAGGAGGCGGTCGAAGTCGGCGAGGGTGCCGAAGAGCGGGTCAATGTCCTGGTAGTCGCTGATGTCGTACCCGTTGTCGTCGTGCGGGGAGGGGTAGACGGGGGACAGCCACAGGACGTCGACGCCGAGCTCGGAGAGGTAGTCGAGGCGCTCGATGATGCCTTGCAGGTCTCCGATGCCGTCGGCATTGGAGTCGGCGAAGCTGCGCGGGTAGATCTGATAGACCACCGCGTTGCTCCACCAGGAGTCGGCGGGACCGGGCGAGTTCTCAGGCACGACAGAACCTCAATGTGAGTACGCGATTACTTAAAGTGACTATGGGTGGGTGTGCGGCCCTGCTGCGGGAGGGCGCGGCGGCAACTACGTGAGGGTGGCGCCCACCGTGTCGCGGATGACCAGGCACGCGGCGCCGCGTGCCCACAGGTCGTGCTGCACGGGGTCGACGTGAATGTGGCAGTCCTGGGCGGCGGTGGAGAAGGAGTGGGCTTCGAGGGCCTGGTTCATGGCGGGCCCGAAGAGGTCGTAGGCGACCGCACCCTCACCGGCGATGATGATCTTCTGCAGGTTGAGCAGGTTGCACACGCCGGCCAGTCCCCGGCCCAGGGCGGCCCCGGCCTCGGCAAAGGCGGCGAGGGCGACGTTGCGGGCCGCGTTCGAGCCCGAGCGGGCGAGTTCGATCGCTTCCTCGACGGTGGCGCAGGGGAAGCCGGCGTCCTGAAGATGGCGCAGGACGGCCCGGTCTCCGGCGAGGGCCTCCAGGCAGCCGCGGCGCCCGCAGCTGCACATGGGGCCGGACGGGTCCAGCGGCACGTGGCCGAGTTCTCCGGCCAGGCCGGTGGCGCCGGAGAAGAGGCCGCCGTCGAGGAGGAGGCCGCATCCGATGCCGGGGCCGACGGTGACCACCGCGAAGGAGTCCACGTCGCGCCCTTCGCCGAACCAGCGTTCCGCGACGACGAGGGTGTTGACGTCGTTGTTCACGACGACCGGGAGGCCGGTGGCCTCCTGCAGCGGGCCGGCGACGTTGACCTTGTCCCAGTCGAGCAGGGCCGAGTAGCGGCAGACCCCGGCGGCGGAGTCGACGTGGCCGCTGACTCCGACACCCAGGCCGAGCACCCTGTCCGCCGCCTCAGGCGCCTGCGAGAGGAGCCTGCTGGTCAGGGCGGCAGCGGCGGACAGGGCAGTCTTAGGGGTGCAGTCGGCGATGCGCTCCTCGTCGCGGGCCAGGACGTTGGCCGCCATGTCGGTGACGACGCCCGAGACCTGCGCGGGACCGATCTTCATGCCGACCACGATGTGCTTGTCGGGGTTGACGTGGAGCATCTTCTGCGGCCGACCCCGGCCCTGGGGCGCGGTGTCGTCCGCCTCGCGCAGGTAGCCGTGCTCCAGCAGCGGCGGGAGCATCCGGGTGACGCTGGAGGGCACGAGGCCCAGGCGCTGCGCGAGCTGGGTACGCGAGATGGGCCCCGCAGTGAGCACGGTCGCGAAGATCTCCGCACGGGTCTGCTCACCGACAAGCTCCGAGAAACGGACCTTGGACGGACTCATCACGCATGCCTCCGGGGCTGAAGAGTTGTTCAGGGGTGCTGGGGCCGGAGCCGTCACCGTCGCTGCGGGCAAGGCGGTAACGGACTTCGCGAGAGTACGACGACCGCCATGACGGCCTCCCTTGCTGTTCTCGCGTGCCGACCTCCCGGCTGGGGGATCGACCGCATGACAGGAGTGTGCGCCCCTCCTTTTTCGTGCGTCAAGAAAGAAAACTTCGTGTTACGTAACCGTGATGCCGACCCCCTGGGTCACCAAACGCTGGACTTATCGCCGGTAATGAGCTCTATGCCCCATTAGTTAGATGGATCGCGCCAGAAGATCTTGTTCATTTCGTTGACACGGCGAAGAAATGACGGGACGTTATCCGGCAACCGCAGGGCGTTGGGCAACCGTCCGGAACCCGGGCGCTCCCCTTGGCCAGCTCTGCGTCCCGGCCCGTTCGACGGGCGACAGGGAAATCTTCCCGGCGCTGTGCGGCCGGCGCGGCCAGTCGCCCCGCCCCGCGAACGCTTTGAAGCCTTCCTCGATGAGCCACTTCCCGACCGAAAGGACAGAGGCCCGAACGCCGCTCAGGCGGCGGCGCCCTCGTGGCGCCCGGTCCGCCCGCTGCCGCCTCCCGGCGGCAGCCCGGGCCCGTCCGGCGCCACCGGGCCCCGGCCGCTCACCCAGCGTGAGCGCGCCCACCCGCACCGCCGGACAGCCGCGGCACGCTCCCCCGTGCCGCGGTCCTTCACCCCTTCGCTTAAGGACACCCGCATGCCCGCAAGCAGACTGAGCCGGCTGGCGTCAGGCGCCGCCGGCCTGGCACTGGCCCTGGCGTCGGTCATCGTGCCCGCCAGCACGTCGACCGCCGCGACGACGGCCATCTCCACGGCCGACAGCCCGCAGCTCAAGACGTGGTGGCACGACAACCACGAGTTCAACACCAGCAGCCCGGTGGCCAACGACAAGGTCAGGCGCTCGTCGTTCTACGACGTCCAGGTCGCCACCGCCGCCGCGCCGGGAACCCGGTACGACTCCTTCGCCTACATGAGCATCCCCCGCAGCGGGAAGGGCAAGATCGGCTACACCAAGGAGGACGGCGCCGAGTTCTCCGCGTCGACCGGACTGACGATGAGCTGGTCGTCGTTCCAGTACTCCACCGACGTGTGGGTCGACGTCTCCCTGAAGACCGGCCAGAGCATCTCCTCGGCCGACCAGGTCAAGATCAAGCCCAGCACCCTGAACTTCGAGAAGCAGCTCGTCGACGGCGACACCGTCCGCGTCAAGGTGCCCTACAACCAGGCCGGCTACCGCTTCTCCGTGGAGTTCGACCCGCAGCTGTACACGGCGTACAACGACATGTCCGGCCCTGCGAACGACGCCGGCAAGCTCACCACCGCCTCCGGCGGCGGGAACCGGGCGATCCACACCGAGCCCCGCAACTCCATGATGGTCTTCGCCGAGCCGGCCCCGACCGGCGCCGAGCAGGACCGGCTGATCCCGACGGCGGCCTCGGGCAGCACCTACTACCCGCCGCAGGGCCAGGTCACCAACCTGAACACGATCACCGAGGAGATCGTGTACTTCCGCCCCGGCACCTACTACATGACCTCGAAGTACCACGCCCTGCTGCCCAAGCAGGTCAAGTGGGTCTACCTCGCCCCCGGCGCCTACGTGAAGGGCGCCATCCGCTTCCCCAACGACACCCAGGGCTTGTACAAGGTGACCGGCTACGGCGTGCTCTCGGGTGAGCAGTACGTCTACGAGGCGGACACCAACAACAACTACGACCACCTCTCCGGTGCGTCGAACTGTCACTCCAGCTGCGTAAAGATGCTGCAGTTCGAGTCGGCCCCGGGCCGCCAGCAGCACCTCGATCTGCAGGGCGTGACGATCAACGAGCCGCCCTACCACTCCTTCGTCGTCTACGGCGACGAGCAGACCTTCAGCATGCGGGTCGAGAACTACAAGCAGGTCGGCTCCTGGTACTGGCAGACCGACGGCATCGAGCTCTACCGCGGCAGCACCATGAAGAACACGTTCTTCAACGCCAACGACGACGTGCTGAAGATGTACCACAGCGACGTCAACATCGATAACACCGTCATCTGGAAGAACGAGAACGGCCCCGTCATCCAGTGGGGCTGGACCCCGCGCAACATCGACAACGTCCGCGTGAGCAACACCCACGTCATCCACAACCGGATGTACTGGAAGGACGTCAAGTACAACACCTGCATCCTCAACTCCTCCTCGCACTGGGAGGACATGGGCTCGACCAGCAAGGCCGACCCCGGCGCGTGGGTGAAGAACATGACGTTCGAGAACATCAACGTCGAGGGCATGACCAACTGCGCCATCCGCGTCTTCGCCCTCTCCAGCACCGAGAACATCCACGTCAAGAACCTGAAGATCGACGCGTGGAGCCAGCTCGACCCCGCCTCCCAGGTCAGCCTCCTCAAGCGGTACACCAACGCCGGCGGCCAGAAGGTGACCCTCGGCAACGAGACGAGCCAGAGCCGCGGGCTGAAGCTGGAGAACTACACCGTCGGCGGCACCGTCATCGACAAGGCCGGCACCAACTGGGGCGCGGACAAGATCGGCCGCCTCGGCTTCGACGCCGAGAACTGGGACAACTGGAACGCCTGGGGCCCCGGCGGCAACAACCCGGGCCCCGGCCCCGACCCGGTCACCGGCGGGAAGATCGTCAACGGCGCGACTGGCAAGTGCGTCGACCGTGCCGGAGCCGGCACCGCGAACGGCACCGCCATCCAGCAGTGGGCCTGCGCCAACGTTCCCTCCATGGCCTGGACGCTCGACGGACAGCAGCTCAAGTCCGGTGGCAAGTGCCTGGACGTCGAAGGCGGCGCCACCGCCAACGGCACCAAGGCCCACCTCTGGGACTGCGGCACCTGGGACAGCCAGAAGTGGGCCTTCCAGGCCGACGGCTCCCTGAAGAACCTCAAGTCCGGCCGCTGCCTGGACATCACCGCCCAGAGCACCGCCGACGGCGCCCGCCTGCACCTGTGGGACTGCGGCGGCTGGAACAGCCAGAAGTGGACCCTCACGGCCTGACCCGCCCGGTGGCCGCCGGCACCTCCCTGCCCGTCGGCGGCCACCCCTCTCCACGCTGCCCCTCCACCACCGCGCGGGCACCGAGAAAGGGCACCTTCGTGCAGACATCCCCCCGATTCCACGGCCCCGTCCTGGGCCTGTTCCGGATCGTGCTCGGCCTGCTGTTCGCCTGCCACGGAGCGGCCACGCTCTTCGGCGTCCTCGGCGGCGGCCACGGGCAGCCCCCCAGCGTCGGGCAGTGGCCCGGCTGGTGGGCCGCGGCGATCCAGCTGACCGGCGGCACGCTCGTGCTGCTGGGCCTGGCAACCACCCCGGCCGCGCTCCTGTGCTCCGGGTCCATGGCTTATGCCTACTTCGTCCACCACCAGCCCGACGGGCTGTTCCCGCTGCAGAACGGCGGCGAACCGGCCGCCCTGTTCTGCTGGGCCTTCCTGCTCATCGCCGCCCTCGGCCCCGGCCGCTGGTCCCTGGCCGAACTCCCGGCCCTGCGACACAGGCAGCGCACCCACCAGGAGGTGACCGACCGCAGACACACCTGAACCCACACAAGAGCCTGTCATGTGCACGTAAATCCCTCTCGTACGGAGGAGCACCATGAACCTCGCACTCGCCAAGCCGTCCCGCCGCACCGCCGTCAGCGCCGGAGTCCTGGCCACCGGCCTGCTCTGCCTGCTCCCGATGGCTCCGACCGCCTCCGCGCACGGCACCGTCATCGCCCCCCAGACGCGCAACTACGGCTGCCTGCAGCGGTGGGGCTACACCGAGCCCAACGAGGCCCAGGACCCCATGTGCTACCGGACCTACCACGAGAACGCCAACGCCATCGGCGCGTGGAAGGCGGTCTACGCCAACAACACCGGTGACAACTACAAGCAGGTCATCTCCGACGGCCAGATCTGCAGCGCCGGCGGCCAGGGAGAGACGAACTACCGGCCCCTCGACCGCCCCGGCCCGTGGATCACCACCCCCCTCGACGACAACTTCACCGTCGACATCTACGACGAGGCCCGCCACGGCGCCGACTGGCTCGAGGTCTACGTCACCAAGCAGGGCTTCAACCCCGAGTACCAGCTCATCGGCTGGAACGACCTCGAACTGGTCAAGAAGACCGGCCGCTACCCCTACCAGCCGCACTACGTCACCGACGTCTCCACCTCCGGCTACACCGGCCGCCACGTCGTGGTGACCGTCTGGAAGGCATCCCACATGGACCAGAAGTACTTCCTGTGCAGCGACGTCGACTTCGGCTAGACACCACCGCGCACCACACGCCATGACCACGCGGGCCCCGCGGAGGCGGCACCAACGCCACCGCGGGGCCCGCACCCCACACCTCCCCGCGGCACACCCTTCCCGCCAGCCCCGCCCAGGAGGCACCGGATGGCCCGTACCCGTCCGCTACCCACCCCCACCACCGACGAGGCACCCACCCCGTTACCCACAGCCGCACGGCGCAGGCCCGCCACTCTCCTCCACCGCGCCGCCGAGCACTACCGTCCTCGCAGCCTCGCCGCGCTGCGCATCAGTACGGGCCTGGTCTTCCTGTGCTTCGGCGCCCTCAAGCTCATCCCCTCCGCCAGCCCCGCCGAGCACATCGCCGTCCAGGCGACGACGAAACTGACCTTCGGCCTGCTGCAGCCCCACATCCTCCTTCCGGCCCTGGCCACTGCGGAGATCTGCATCGGCCTCGCCCTTCTGACCGGCATCCTCCTGCGCTACGCCCTCGCCGCCTTCTACCTCCACATGACCGGCGTCTTCGCCTCCCTCTTCCTGCTGCCCGAAGCCATGTGGCAGCACGGCACCCCCACCCTCGAAGGCCAGTACGTCCTCAAGAACATCGTCCTGATCGCCGCCTGCCTCGCCGTCACAGCAGACGAACTCACCCCCCGTTGATCAGCCCCGCAACCCCAACGGACCACCGCACCCCGAGCCAGGAGAGCACCACGTGGGCAGCACCATCACCCTGAAGAACGTCGCCAAGACCTATCCCGGCGGCCAACCGGCACTGCGTCGGCTCTCCCTCACCGTCGCGGCCGGCGAGTTCCTCGTCCTGCTCGGCCCCTCGGGCTGCGGCAAGTCCACCCTCCTGCGCATGATCGCCGGCCTGGAGAGCATCACCGAAGGCGAACTCCACCTCGACGGAGCCCTCGCCAACGACCTCGACCCCAGCGAACGCGACACCGCGATGATCTTCCAGAACTTCGCCCTCTACCCGAACATGACGGCCTCCGAAAACATCGGCTTCCCGCTCGCCGTCCACAAGCAGGACCCCGCCGAAGTCGAGCGCCACGTGGAAAGCGCGGCAGCCGCGCTCGGCATCAGCCACCTCCTCGGACGCCTGCCCAGCCAGCTGTCCGGCGGCGAACGACAGCGCGTCGCCATGGGCCGGGCCACCGTCCGTCACCCCTCGGTCTTCCTCCTGGACGAACCCCTCTCCAGCCTCGACGCCAGACTCCGCACCCGCCTCCGGATGGAGATCCTCTCCTCCGCCCGCAAGAGCGGCGCCACCACGATCTACGTCACCCACGACCAGGCCGAGGCCATGGCCCTGGGCGACCGCATCGCCGTCATGCGAGACGGCATCCTCCAGCAGGTCGACACCCCACGCGGCCTCTACGCCCTGCCCGCCAACGCCTTCGTTGCCTCCTTCATCGGAACCCCCCGCATCAGCCTGATCCACGGAACGGTCTACGCACCGATCGACGGAGCCATGGCCGTCAGCCTCGGAGCCCAGCAGTTGCCCCTGCCCATGCCTCTCACCCGCGACCACCAGATGCTCCGCGTCGTACAGGGCAACCCCCTCCTGATCGGGCTACGCCCCGAAGCCGTCCGCATCGCCGACCCCGCAGGAGCCACCGAGTTCGAACGCCCCCTGACCGGCATCGTCGACCACGTCGAGTTTCAGGGACACGAAACCCTCCTGCACCTGTCCGTCGGCGGGCACCGCGCGGACGTCCCACCCCAGGCACTGTCCGATTTGCCGACCAGACCGGCCCGCGGCAAAGCCGCCGGCCTGACCCGCCGGCTCATCAGCCTCGCCAAAACGACCACACGACGGCGCAGCGCGCCTTCCCCTGTTGGAACGTCCGCCCCTACCATCGAGGCGAACTCCGGCGAGCTGGTCATCCGCGCGAACAGCGGAACACACCACCGGCGCGGCCAGCACCTCCCTCTCCTCGTCGATGTCCGCAGCCTCCTGGTCTTCGACGAACGAGGCGAGCGAGTCAGCCCCGACCCCACCCACATACCTGATCTGTAGGGCAGACCACATTGACGTTCGGGGCCTGGGTGAACGGTTGGCCGCCCGGTCAGTGAGTGCGGGCCAGAGTCACCCGTCCCCGGGGCCACTGGGCCCGCACAAGACAGCGGGCTCAACTTCGTCTCGACAACCAGGGCTATACGACCTGTATGACTGTTGAGCTCGGCCTCTCCTTCGACCAAGCAGTGCCGCAGCCCCCGTGGGAATATCGCGCTTCTCGAATGACGCCCCCTGCCAGCTGGCGCCAGCGCCTGGACCGCCGCTCGTCGTGAGGCATACGCGAACGACCAGGGCGCGGCCGCGAGTCTCGTCGCCGTGACCGGACGGTCGAACCGTTCGAAGAGCGACCGGGACCCGCAGGACTGGATGCCGCCCCTCCCCGACACCCACTGCCGGTACATCTCCGAGTGGGTCGCCACGAAGCTCCGCTGGGGCCTCACCGCCGACCAGGGCGAGGCTGACGCCCTGAAGGTGTACTCCGAGGCCTGCGAGACCACCGTCGTCCACTACACCCCCGCCCCGTAGCCACCCCGGGCCGGAGAACGTATTGCGCCCCCACACCGGGGATCACTGAATGCAGGGGCGCACGGGGAGCGGGTCAAGTACCAGTCGGCCCGACCTCCCCACGACTCACCGTAGAGGCATGCGGGCGGCCGACGGGCGGCGTATCGGTTCGCCGCCGCTCGCACGGGCTACATGGCCGTACGGATGGTGACAGGCCGGTTGACGGCCGTCCCGTACAGCGGTGTCAGGCCGCAGGGGTGGTGCGGGTGCGCGGGCGTTCGGTGGACAGCACCGCCCACACCCGACGGCCGTCGTCAGAGGCGTCCGTGCCGCAACTGGCTGTTCCGGGGACTGCGGCAAGGGCGGACAGGATCGTCTCGTCGGGTTCGGCGCCGGTGTGGCTGAGGACGGCGATGAGGAGCATGTCGTCCTGGTCGGCGAGGTGAACGCTGATCCGCCGGCCGTCATCGTCGGCGGCTGCACCCACGAGGAGCCGCACGGTCCTGTCCAGGGCGTCGTCCTCGGGGTGGACGTACCCCCAGGCGCGTACGGCCTCGGTGACCTTCCCGACCGCCTGCCCGGCGACCCACGGGTACCCGGTGAGCGCCCAGTTCGCGGCACGCCGGGCCCTGATGGTCATGCGAGGCCGACGCGGCTGTAGGCGGGCCTGCCTGGGCCCGGGGAGCTGCAGCGCCGCGCCGACGGGCTTGGTCGACGGCTGCGGCCGGGGTGCCTCGACGGGCTTCTTCTGCGGCGGCGGGGTGCGTGGCGGGTAGGTCGGCGGCACCTTGGGGCCCTTGTCGTTCATGGGCATCGGTTCGGTCACGACAGCCTCCTTGCGCTCCCACCCATCCTGGCAGCATCTACCGGTCTGAGAAGGTAGGTTCCGCGGACGGGCCGTGATTCCTGGTAGGCGATCGGCCCGAGCCCGCTGTGCGCCCGGTTCAAGCCCTGGTAGAGACCCTCCGCCGCGAAGCCCGCCGCCTCCAGACCGAGAAGCGTCTCGCCCAGGTCGTGCTCGAGCTGGTTCTTGTCACTGCGCAGGTGTCCGTCCTCGTTCAGGTCGGCGATGAGGCGGCTCGCCTGCTCGAGCGCCTTCAGGTCGGCGAGGGCCTTCTTGCGTGCGTGGTTCTTCGGCATCTCGAGATCGTTTCCGCGGCTGCGGTGATCCCAGACTCACGGCCGCACAGAGCGAGGCCAGCGAAGGCGAAGCAGAAGGGGGGCGGCTCGGTGCGGGGCACCTTCGGCGTCCGTGTCCGGTCTGTACCGAACACTGCCGGGCCACGAGCCGGGCCCACGGCCAACGGCCGCGTGAGCAGCGTACCGAAGACCACTGACACTCCACGGCGGATTTGTCCGCTGTCTCCAATCGAGGCGTTTGACAGCGGACCCAGTCGTTCCGGCTTCATTGCCAGCGAACCTAGTCGTACGAGGGGACGTACTGAGGGTGGTGGGTGGCTGTGGCCAGTGCTCGGCAGAGAGATCATCACGTGGGGTCTCAGAACCGATCCTCTGCGACGCCAACTGTGGCGCGCCGGAGCCCGCTTCGAGGGAGGCCGCCGGATCGAACGCCCCGCGACCTGATCGAAGCCGCGAGAAACGGACCGGCGGCCAGGCGCGGGACTACTCCACGCGGGATGGCTGCCCGGTGCGGGCGCGCAAGGCTTGCGTGAACCACGTGAACACGGGAGCCAGGCTGGGCGGGACGGGCCATCCGTTGATGACGGCGAGCAGGTGCCAGTAGCGTTCCGCGCGGGGGTCGCCGGCGACCTCCAGGCGTGTCAGCAGCCAGCAGCGCAGGTCGGCGTCGTCAGCGCGGCTGAAGGTCTGCGCATAGCAGGCGGTGAGAGCGTCAATGATGGGTGCGGCCTCGGCCGAGGCCGGGGCGATGCCTGCATCGATCGCGCGGCCGACGCTGTCCCGGACGGTCTCGGTGAGGTCATGGTGCAAGCCGGTGTCGTCGCCCTGGGCGCGCTCGGCAGCCTGGTATTGCGCCATGCGGCGCACGGCCGCGCGGAAGTCGGGATCCTGGGTAAGCTCGGCGAGTTCCACCCAGGCGTCGACCTGCTCGGGTTCGGGGTCGTCCGGCAGCTCTGGCATGGCCGAGCGCATCATGTCGACGAAGTCGGCGTTGGCGTCGAGCCCACCGAACGTGTCGTCGATGAAGTCGGTGATCAGGCGTCGGCGTTCGTCGTCGGAAAGCTTGGCGAGTTTGTGCATGAGATCCATCTCCTCGGGGCTGGAGCCACGTTTGGCCACCGCGCGCAGCACAGCGCGCCGCAGTCGCAGCGTGCGGATCTGCACCTCCAGGGCATCGGCGTGTGCGGCAGCGACCTCGGGGACCGAGACCTCCCGATCCAGCAGCTGCCGGATGATGCCAAGGTCGAGCCCCAGGTCACGCAGGGTACGTACCAGATCCAGACGTGTGAGCGCGCCAATGTCGTAGAGCCGGTAGCCGGCCGGGCTGCGGTCTGTCGGCGGCACGATCCCAGTGTCGGAGTAGAACCGGATGGTCTTGACCGTCAGCCCGGTCCGCCGGGCCAGGTCACCGATCGTGAAGAGCGTGTCGCCGTCCATGCCCCCACTCTCACGCCTCCCCCTACGGGAGACTCAACCCCAGTTCAACACAGGAGTGGAACAGAGCCGGATCTCGGTTACGAAGCCAACCCGTCACGCCTGATCGTCTGCCAACCAATCCAGTCGGTGCAGGTCAGCGCGACCAGGGCGACCAACTTCGCTGTCAAAGGACACGGATTGTCCGAACCCCGTGGCAGGATCCGCCGTATGAGTGACTGGGGGATTGCCCTGATCGCCGCGGGGTCGGCCATCTTGGGCAGCATCGTGACGGGGTTCTTCGCGTGGAAGGCCGGCCACCGGCAGGCCGCCGCAGCCGAGACCGCCGGCCAGGCACAGGCGCAGGCGTTGATCGCGACCGTCCAGGCCACGCTGGACGAGCAGCGGCGCGTACGCGCGGAAGAGCGCCGCCTCCACGCCTACGCGTCGTTCCTGGACCTCGGAGACACATGCATTCGGTCGGAAGACCCTGGCGATTTCGCTCAACTCGAAATCGCCCACGATCTTGTCGAGCTCGAGGGGCCCTCAAGTGCTGGTCGGGCCAGCGTCCAGATTTTAGGCGTCCTTCAGTCCCATTGCTCTGGGCAGAACCTGTTCCGGCAGGCGTTGACGGCGCGAACGGCCTATGCCACCGCTGTGCAACCGGCACTCGGGCAGAGAGACGGCTGACTCCGTCCGACGGTCCTGCGTGGTGGTCTCGACCATCAGGCCCGAGACCACCAGCCCTCACCCTGTCGCCAGGTCCTGCCGCTCGTAGGCCTCCAGCTCGGCTTCTAGCCCGGGCCGGTCCTCCAGGCGGGACCGTCAGCGTTTGATGCGTCCGCGGATGGCAAGGACGGCGAGGGCGAGGAGGGCGGGTTCGAGGATGCGGGAGGTCATCTCGATGTAGGTGCCGGCGGTGGTGAGGTCCTGGCCGCTGGAGCGGAAGACAACGGAGTTCAGGGTGACGCTGACGGCCTTGTCGAAGCGTTTGCTGGTGAAGCGGTCCTTCACGGGGTTCTTCGGGTCCTGCTTGTCGATGGTGAAGGTGACCGTGCCGCCGCCGGCCGGGACGGTGCCAGTGGCTTCCTGTTTCGGGGAGGAGGCGGGCAGGCCGAAGGCCATGAGCAGCAGGATCGTGGTGAGCATGGCGGCGGCGAGCCAGCCCAGGGCGCGGGAGGCACGCAGGCCGTAGCCGGAGAGCAGCCAGTACGCCCAGAGCAGGCGGCGTTCGGTCTTGGGGGTGCCGGTGTGGTCGTGGCGGCGCATCTCGCACTCGCCGTAGTAGAAGTCCGCCGCGCCGGGTTCGTTCTTGCCGTCCTCGAACGCCTTGCGAAGCTGACGGTAGAGGGCGGCGACATCGTCGGGGTCAGGGGTGCGGGCGGGGTCGGGGTGGTGTGGGCCCGTGCGCCACCGGCGAGGCTCGGGCGGGGCGCCCGCGGGTATGGGGGGCTGTCCAGCGCTCTGCGCGCGCCAGTGATGTTCCTCCGCGAGCGTGCGCCGGCGGGTCCAGCGGATCGGGGCTATGCCGCGGCGGTGGAAGCCGGTGGGGGTGGGTGCGAGGGTGGTACGGCCTTCGAGGCGGAGCTGGTCGAGGTGGAAGGCGCCGGAGAACAGACAGTCGGACAAGTCGGTGTCGGTCAGGACCAGGTGCGCGGCGTCCACGCCCTGCACCGACGTCACCCGCACCCGGTCGGGGCCAGTCAGCAGGCTCTCGTCCACAATCCCGTTGCTGGTGGTGAAGGGGGCGGGGTGGGCAGTGACCGCGACCGGGGCCGCCAGCACCGCGTAGCCGAGTTCCACCTCGGCCCGCCGTACCCGCACGGTCGCCGTCGACTCCCACCGCGTCCGCACACACGACACCGTGCTCGCCGCGATCTCCAGCGTCACCGGTGCCCCGAACACCGCACCCGACAGATCCACCCTCCCCGCACACACCAACGGCCCCCACCAAGCAGCCTCCGAGAACTGTGCCCCGACAAACGAGGCGGTGCCGACGACCTGCGCCTCGCCGAACATGGCCTCACCGGAGAACTTTGCCCGGTTGAACGAGGCGTCGCCAGAGAATCGCGCCCCACCGAACCCCACGCCGCCGGAGAACTTCGCCCCGACGAACCCGGCCTCGCCGGAGAACTGCGCCCCATCGAACGAGGCGTCGCCAGAGAACTGCGCGCCACCGAACCCCGCGATGCCAGAGAATTTCGCCCCGTCGAACCCGGCCCCGCCGGAGACCCGCGCCCCGACGAACGCCGCGATGCCAGAGAACTGCACCCCGTCGAACCCGGCGTCGCCGGAAAACCGCGCCCCGCCGAACCCCGCGATGCCAGAGAACTTCGCCCCGCCGAATCGGGCATGGCCAGAGAACCGCACCCCGACAAACCAGGCGCGGCCGGTGAACTGCGCACCCTCGAACCTGGCGGTGCCGAAGTGGGGGTGTCGGCTCATGATGCCGGTTCGGTCTTTGAGGGCGGTCAGGAGCTGATTGAGGAGGTCTTCGGTGAAGGGGGTGCCGCGGTGGTCGATGTCGACGCCCGGGGCCAGGCCTGCCAGGTACGAGGTGCGGTCGCCGTTGTTCAGGTGCGCGAGGCAGGCCGTATGGCCGGGGACATGGACGCCGCGGCAGCCGACGGGATCGGTGGCCGGGTCGGCGCCGTGAGCGCAGTGCGGCCAGGACGGCGCTGCCGTCGGGGGCTGGGGTGTACTCATGGCGGGACGGCTCCAGGCAGGAGAGGCTCAGTGCCGGCGGTCGCCGGACCGTGACGGACAGCAGGAGTGCGGGTGGTGCCGGGTCAGGTGGGCCCAGGTCGGAACGGGTTGTACGCCGCGTACGGGCCCTGGTCCGCCAGGCAGCCCGACGCGCACGAGCCGAACACGCCGCGCCCGCCGAATCCTGGTCAGCCCATGCCCCTTCACCCCGCCTAGCCTGACAGCCCCTCACCACCCAGCGCGGGCAGTTCAACAGACCGAGCGCCCCAACTGCCACCCTGACTACACGCTGACGCCCGTGCCGCATTCATCCAGGCCGCCCAGAACGCCATCGCGAACTCCTAGGCCGTGTGCCGGAAGTGCCCTTGTGACTTCGACTCAGGTCACTAACCGACGGAGACAACCCGGTCGGGACGGCCATCCGGGGTGATGGTCACTTCGTGGACCGCGCCCCCCTCGGTGGTCATACGAATCCGGTCTGGGGCCGTCCAGACGGTCTCGCTGAGTGCGTTGTCTTCGGAGTCGCCGTTGAAGCAGCCGACACTCCAGCGGCGTTCCAGCGGTGGGTTCCCCTGGTGGACAAAGACGCACCAGACAGGGTCAAGAGAGCCACTGCGCGCCACCACGACCAGCTGGCGGTCGCCGCGGCCGGGGGCCGATTCAGCCTGCAACACTTCGTCCGAACTACCGAACACCGCGGAGGCCCAGCCCCCGATGAGCAGCGTGGGGACGCCGATGACGAGCAGTCCGGTGGCCAGGGGAAGGCGCAGCGAGGACTTCGTCAGCCCCAAGAGGACCGCGCCGGTCAGCGTAGTCAGGGCCAGCCATCCCAGCAGAAGGACGTACTCGCGAAGCCCGAGCAGCAGAACCAGCGAGCCCTCGTCTCCTGACTCGAGTCCGGCTAGGGCCGCGGCGCCGAAGACGACTGCCACCGTCAGAAGCAGGAAGGCCGACGGTCTGCGATAGCGAGTGAAGTTCATGATCCCCCGAACGATGTGGATCACGCAGCCTAAGACCGTGTCCTATGTGGTGAGGCGGTGGAGCCGCTTGTAGCAGCACAATGCTGCGGCGAGGCCGAGGAATGCCAGGTAGTTGCGGGGGTGGCGT
>NZ_JBVHZJ010000074.1:0-24769 GCF_055574655.1 Streptomyces sp. NPDC029956
CGGATCCGCTCCTCGGCGTCCATGACCGTCCAGGTCAGGCCGGTCAGGAGGAGGGCGCCCCCCCCCCCCCCCCCGCCCCCCCCCACCCCCCCCCCCCCCCCCCCCCCCCCCCCTCCCCCCCCCCCCCCCTCCCCCCCCCCCCCCCCCCCCCCCCCTCCGGGCAGAACGGCTCGCCGTGGGCGTTCAGCCGGAGACGCTGTCGCGGCCGTTCTCGATGTGGCCCATGAGCCGGCGGCGGAAACCCCCGGGCGCGGTCACCTCGACGTCGTACCAGCCGTGCGCGTCGGCGGCCGAGTGCACGACGGTACGGGTCTTCCCCGGCTTCACGGTGACGGTGCGGGTCCAGTCCCCGAGGTCGGCCGAGTCCTCGGGGTCCATGTACCCGAGCGGCCGCACGGTGAAGGAGACGGGCGCCGAACCCGTGTTCCGTACGGTGAGATGCAGGTCGCGGTCATGATGATCGATCCGGGAGACGAGCTCGGCGCCGCCGGTCGCGGGGCCCTCGAACTCGCGGCGGAAACCGTTGGGGCCGGTGATCGTGAAGCGGTAACGATCACCCGGAACGGGGACGGCCCACTCCCCCGTCCCCCTGACGTCCTTGTGCTGCGGGACGGCGAACTCGCCCGCGTACGGATAGAGCGCGAAGTGCGCGCTCGCCCTCCCCCGGTTGCCGAGCGTCACGCGCAGGGAGCCGGCCGGGGAGACCGCCGAGGTCACGGAGGCGTCCGGCTGGTACGGCAGCGGGCGGGCGCGACGGACGCCGGGCTCCTGGACCGGCATCTGCTGCACGACCGGGGGCTGCGGGCGCCAGCGGCCGGTGAAGGGCGGGATGGGGCCCGGCTGCTCGACCTCGGGCTGCCGCCGGCCCCGCTTGAAGTCGAAGGCTGAGGTGAGGTCACCGGTGACGGCCCGGCGCCAGGGGGTGATGTTGGGCTCCCTGATGCCCGTGAGCTTCTCCAGGAAACGGATCACCGAGGTGTGGTCGAAGGTCTCGGAGCAGACGTAGCCGCCGACCGACCAGGGGGAGACCACGAGCAGCGGGACACGGATGCCGAGTCCGGTGGGCCGGCCCTGCCAGCGCTCGTCCGTGTCGTCGGCCGGCGGGACCGGCGGCGGCACGTGGTCGAAGAAGCCGTCGTTCTCGTCGTAGTTGATCAGGACGACGGTGTGGCGCCAGACGTCCGGGTGCGCGCCGAGGGCGTCGAGCACCTTGTAGACGAGGGTGGCGGAGGCGATCGGCGAGGAGGAGCCGGGGTGCTCGGAGTCGATCGCGGACGGCACGAGGTAGGAGACCTCGGGGAGGGTGCCGGCGGCGACGTCGGCGCGGAAGGCGTCGGCGAGGGTGCCGCTCTCGACGCGGCGCAGTCCGCGCTCGAAGAGGGAGCGCTCGGCCTCGGTGAGGGTCGCCACGCCCTCCTCCAGGAGGCCGAGGAGGCGGGCGCGCTCGGTGGCGTCTCCGGTGTCGCGGACGGCGGCGTAGAAGGACTCCATGAAGGTGTGCCCGCCGGTTCCGGCGAGCGCCTTGCGGGCGATCTTCTTGAAGGTGGTGAAGAACTCGATGTTGTTGTCGGTGAAGTTCTCCCACTCGGTGTACGTCTTCCAGCTGCGCCCGGCGGCTTCGAGCCGCTCGGCGTAGGTGGGCCAGCCGTAGCCCGGGTGGGTGCCCTCGGCGTACGCGGCGTTGGTGACGGCGCGGCTGCCGTCGGCCTCGAAGCCGGTCCAGCCGGACCAGAGGTGGTTGCGGTTGGGGCTCGTCGAGGTGTGGACGGACGAGTGGTAGGCGTCGCAGACGGTGAAGGTGTCGGCGAGCTCGTAGTGCAGGGGGATGTCCTGCCGGTCGTAGTACGCCATGGTCGCGGCGGTCTTGGCCGAGACCCACCCGTCCATCCAGCCGTCGCGCCAGGCCTTGGCGCCGCCGCCCCAGGAGTGGTCGAGGTCCCCGATGTACTGGAGGTCCTTCTGCTGTGTCTCGGCGGCGCCGCGGATCGGGAAGGGCAGCACGGTCCGGCCGAGTGCGGCGGGCTGCTCGAACACGGGCTTGCCGGAGGGCAGCTCGACGGCGTTGCGGTCGGAGAAGCCGCGGACACCGCGGAGGGTGCCGAAGTAGTGATCGAAGGATCGGTTCTCCTGCATCAGGATCACCACGTGGCGCACCGCCGACATCCCGCCGGCCGGCGGCTCCGCGGCCATCGCGGCCTGCAACGACGGCGGCAGCAACGAGCCGGTCGCGGCGACACCGAGGGCGCCACCGCCCAGTGCGAGGAGCCTTCTGCGGGACATCTCGGATGACAAGACCGACCTCCAGTCGACGGCCAATGGTTCGCCTTCGAGCCATTGGGTGGTACGCCGGGGACGGTAGTGAGACGGGATGACGGAGAGAAGACCCGGCGGGGGCGCGGTGGTGAACGTCCAAGAGGACGTGACAGGAGTCCAAGTGACCTCCCCCGGCACTCCGGCCCCCTTCGCGTTGACCGCGGACCCTTCGGAGCGGCAAGCTGACTCTCTGTCAATCAATGTGCCCTGGGGGAAACTTGAGCAATACGGCACACCACATCGGGCCCGACTCCACACCTGACCGATACCGGCTGCTGCGGTCCATCGGGCGGGGCGGCGAGGCCGTGCTCTATCTGGCGGAGATCGAGCTGGCCGGCGGGACCGAGCCCGTCGTCGTGAAGGTCCTCGACTCGAAGACCACCCTCACGCCCGAGGTCTTCGAGCGGATCAGCCAGAAGTGGAACGAGCAGGCGGAACTGCTGCGCTTCGTCCACCGGCCCGGTGTCGTCGGCGTACGGGAGCACTTCCAGGGGCCGCCGATCCACCGGCCCGGCGAGTCCGGGACGATCACCGGCCGCGCCCTGGCCCTCGTCATGAACCATGTCGACGGCCTCGACCTGCGCGACTGGCGGGCCGAACGGACCCTGGCCACGGCCCCCGAGCGGCGCGAGGTGATGCGCACGCTCGAACAGCTCGCCGACGTCCTCGACTGGCTGCACTCCGGCAAGGCCACACCGTCCGGGCGGACCGTCGTCCACGGCGACCTGTCCCCGGGCAACGTCATGGTCGACGAGCACGGGCAGGCGACCCTCGTCGACTTCGGCCTGAGCAAGCTGACCGCCGACCACCAGACGGCCGAGGTGTGGTTCACCCCCGGCTACGCCGCGCCCGAGATCTTCGAGGGCAAGCGCACCCCGGGCACGGACCGCTACGCCTTCGGCGCCATCGCGTACTTCCTCCTCAGCGGCCAGTCCCCGCCGACCGCCCCCGAACAGCTGGTGGCCGCGCTCGGCGCGCTGCCGCAGGTCGCGGGACTTCCGGCCGAGCAGCGGGAGCGGGTGCTGAGCATCGCCGCGGCCGACCCGGGCCGCCGGCCGCTGTCCCTGTCGTCCTGGGTGAAGGACGTACGGCACGGGGTGGTGTCGACGACGACCTCCCGCCCGGCGACGGTCGCGGACGCGGTCCCGGCCGCGCCTCCACGGAAGCCTGCGGCGCCGCCCCTGCCGGTGACACCCCCGCCGCCCTCGGCCGCGCCGGTGGTGGCCGCGCCGCCTGTGACGCCGCCCCCCGTGGTCCCGCCGACGGTGGCCCCGCCGGTGGTCGCCCCGCAGCCCGCGGCCCCGCCCGCGGTGGCCCAGCCGCAGGTCGCCCCGCAGCCCGTGGCGGCAGCCCAGCCCGCCGCGCCGCAGCCCCCCGCACCGCAGCCCGCCGCCGAACCGCCCACCGTCGCCACGCCCGGCTTCGGGCCGCCGACGCCTCCCCCGTCGACCCCGGCGGCGGAGACCGCTCCGCCCCGGGCACCCGAGCCGCGCCGCCGCCGCAAGGGCCCGCTCATCGGGGCCGTGGCCGGGGTCCTGTTGGTCGCCGTCCTCGCGGTGGTCGGCGTCCGACTGCTCGGCGACAAGGAGGACAAGGGCGCCGAGGGCAAGGGCGGCGCCCCCGTCACGACGACCGCCTCCCCGTCGCCCGACCCCACGACCGATGCCCCGACGGACGAGCCGACCGAGGAGCCGTCCGGGGAGCCGACCGCCTCCGAGGAACCCGCGACCGGGACCCCCGTCGAGGAGACGACCGACCCGGCGGAGTCGGCGAGCCCGACGGGCGACCCGGGCTCCGTGCCGGACAGCAAGGAGGCGGACCTGACCGGCCTCGCGACCATCGACGGGCTCAACGGGTTCGAGGTGACCTCCGCCGCCACGCTCAACGCCAGGGACTACGGTTCGGCTTTCGTGGCCGGGTGCTCCAACGAGTCGTACATGGAGTTCAACCTCGGCCGGAAGTGGGACACCCTGGAGTTCACCGCGGGCATCGACGACGACTCCCCCACGGAGGAGGCGCGCATCACCATCTCGGTGGACGACCAGACCGCCGCCTTCTCCCAGGCGGTGCAGCTCGGCAAGCCGGTCGTCAAGAGCATCAAGGTCAAGGGGGCCCTGCGTCTCCGCATCCGCGTCGAGGACACGTGCAGCTACTCCCAGGAGGCGTACGTCGTCATCGCCGCCCCGCTCCTCAAGCGGTAGCCCCGCACATGCGAACGGCCCCGCACCGGAACGTCGGTGCGGGGCCGTTCACATGTCCGTACGAGAAGGAGATCAGCCCTCGCTGACGCCCAGCTTCTCCAGGATCAGGTCCTTCACGCGCGCCGCGTCCGCCTGGCCGCGGGTGGCCTTCATGACCGCGCCGACCAGGGCACCGACCGCGGCGACCTTGCCGCCGCGGATCTTGTCGGCGATGGCCGCGTTGGCCGCGATGGCCTCCTCGACCGCCGTGCCGAGCGCGCCCTCGTCGGAGACGACCTTCAGACCGCGCTTCTCGACGACCTCGTCCGGGGTGCCCTCGCCGGCGAGGACGCCCTCGATGACCTGACGGGCCAGCTTGTCGTTCAGGTCACCGGAGGCGACCAGGGCGGAGACCCGGGCCACGTCCGCCGGGGTGATCGCCAGCTCCTCCAGGGACACGCCCTGCTCGTTGGAGCTGCGGGCGAGCTCGCCCATCCACCACTTGCGGGCCGAGGCCGCGTCCGCGCCCGCCTCGATCGTGGCGACGATCGCGTCGACCGCGCCCGCGTTGAGGATGGCCTGCATGTCCAGCTCGGACACGCCCCACTCCTCGCGCAGCCGGTTGCGGCGCACCCGGGGCAGCTCGGGCAGCGTGCCCCGCAGCTCCTCCACCCAGGCACGGGCCGGGGCGACGGGGACCAGGTCGGGCTCCGGGAAGTACCGGTAGTCCTCGGCGTTGTCCTTGATGCGGCCGGAGGTGGTGGAGCCGTCGTCCTCGTGGAAGTGACGGGTCTCCTGCACGATCGTGCCGCCGGAGGACAGCACCGCGGCGTGGCGCTGGATCTCGAAGCGGGCCGCGCGCTCCACCGAACGGAGCGAGTTGACGTTCTTCGTCTCCGAGCGGGTGCCGAAGGTCTCCCGGCCGTGCGGGCGCAGCGACAGGTTCACGTCGCAGCGCATCTGGCCCTTGTCCATGCGCGCGTCGGAGACACCGAGGGCGCGGATCAGCTCGCGCAGCTCGGCGACGTACGCCTTGGCGACCTCGGGGGCCCGCTCGCCCGCGCCCTCGATCGGCTTGGTGACGATCTCGATGAGCGGGATGCCGGCCCGGTTGTAGTCGAGCAGCGAGTGGGACGCGCCGTGGATACGGCCGGTGGCGCCGCCGACGTGCAGCGACTTGCCGGTGTCCTCCTCCATGTGGGCGCGCTCGATCTCCACGCGGAAGATCTCGCCGTCCTCCAGCTGGACGTCCAGGTAGCCGTTGAAGGCGATCGGCTCGTCGTACTGGGAGGTCTGGAAGTTCTTCGGCATGTCCGGATAGAAGTAGTTCTTCCGGGCGAAGCGGCACCACTCGGCGATCTCGCAGTGCAGCGCGAGGCCGATCTTGATGGCGGACTCGACGCCGATCGCGTTGACGACGGGCAGCGAGCCCGGCATGCCGAGGCAGGTCGGGCAGGTCTGCGAGTTCGGCTCGGCGCCCAGCTCGGTCGAGCAGCCGCAGAACATCTTCGTCTTGGTGCCGAGCTCGACATGGACCTCCAGGCCCATGACGGGGTCGTACTCGGCGAGCGCCGCTTCGTACGACAGCAGTTCAGTGACAGTCACGGTGAGACTTTCCCTCTCAGCCCAGCAGGACGTCGTCGTCGCCCAGGCGCTTGAGCTCCCGGTAGAGGATCGCCAGGCCGGTAACGATGGCGGCGGCGGACACGGCGGAGTCGATCAGCCGCAGCATGTCGTTGTCGTTGCGGGCCAGCTTGGCCTGCTTCGCGACGCTGATGGCACCGAACGCGGTGGTCGCGAGCGAGACGTAGACGCCGGTCTTGGACTTCTTGAAGTTCTTGGCCTTCTTTGCCATGGCACTCACAGCGACGGAGCCTCCTCAAGCAGCGGGTGCCCCCACTTTTCCACGAAGGCGGCCTCGACGGCGGCGCCGACCTTGTACAGCCGGTCGTCCTTCATGGCGGGAGCGATGATCTGCAGGCCGACCGGCAGACCGTCCTCGGGCGCCAGGCCGCAGGGCAGCGACATGGCGGCGTTGCCGGCCAGGTTGGTCGGGATGGTGCACAGGTCCGCGAGGTACATCGCCATCGGGTCGTCGGCACGCTCGCCGATCGGGAAGGCGGTGGTGGGGGTCGTCGGGGAGACGATCACGTCCACCTCCTCGAAGGCCTTCTCGAACTCGCGGGTGATCAGGGTCCGGACCTTCTGGGCCGAGCCGTAGTACGCGTCGTAGTAGCCGGAGCTCAGCGCGTACGTACCGAGGATGATGCGGCGCTTGACCTCGTCGCCGAAGCCGGCCTCACGGGTGAGGGCGGTGACGTCCTCGGCCGAACGGGTGCCGTCGTCGCCGACCCGGAGGCCGTACCGCATGGCGTCGAAGCGGGCCAGGTTGGAGGAGCACTCCGACGGCGCGATCAGGTAGTACGCCGAGAGGGCGAGGTCGAAGGTCGGGCAGTCCAGCTCGACGATCTCGGCGCCCAGCGACCTGAGCAGCTCGACGGACTCGTCGAAGCGCTGCACGACACCGGCCTGGTAGCCCTCGCCGCGGAACTGCTTGACGACGCCGACGCGCATGCCGGCGACCGAGCCGTTGCGCGCGGCCTCGACGACCGGCGGGACCGGGGCGTCGATGGAGGTCGAGTCGAGCGGGTCGTGCCCGGCGATCGCCTCGTGCAGGAGGGCCGCGTCCAGGACCGTACGGGCGCAGGGGCCGCCCTGGTCGAGGGAGGACGAGAAGGCCACCATGCCGTAGCGGGAGACGCCGCCGTAGGTCGGCTTGACGCCGACGGTGCCGGTGACGGCGGCGGGCTGGCGGATCGAGCCGCCGGTGTCCGTGCCGATGGCGAGGGGCGCCTCGTACGCGGCGAGGGCGGCGGACGAGCCGCCGCCGGAGCCGCCGGGGATCCGGGTCAGGTCCCAGGGGTTGCCGGTCGGACCGTAGGCGCTGTTCTCGGTGGAGGACCCCATGGCGAACTCGTCCATGTTGGTCTTGCCGAGGATGACGACGTCGGCGGCCTTCAGGTTCTTGACCAGGGTCGCGTCGTACGGCGGGATCCAGCCCTCGAGCATCTTCGAACCCACGGTCGTCGGCATGCCGGCGGTGGTGAAGATGTCCTTGAGCGCGAGCGGCACACCGGCGAGCGGGCCGAGCTTCTCGCCGCGGGCGCGCTTCTCGTCGACGGCACGGGCCTGGGCGAGCGCGCCGTCACGGTCGACGTGCAGGAAGGCGTGGACCTTCTCGTCGACGGCCTCGATGCGGGCGAGGTGCGCCTCGGTGACCTCGACGGCGGTCAGCTCGCCGGCGGCGATCCTCCCGGCGATCTCGGCCGCGGTGAGCTTGATGATGTTGTCCGTCATGACTGTTAGTCCTCCCCCAGGATCTGCGGCACCTTGAAACGCTGCTGCTCCTGGGCCGGGGCGCCGGAGAGCGCCAGCTCGGGGGTGAGCGACGGACGGACCTCGTCCGCGCGCATGACATTGGTCAGCGGCAGCGGGTGAGAGGTCGGCGGTACGTCTTGGTCGGCGACCTCGGAGACGCGGGCGACCGCGCCGATGATGTCGTCGAGCTGGCCGGCGAAGTGATCGAGTTCTTCGCCCTTCAGCTCCAGACGCGCCAGCCGTGCGAGGTGGGCGACCTCCTCGCGCGTGATGCCAGGCATGCGGATCCTCACGGGGTGAGCTTGATGGTGTGGGCCCATCCTATGGGGCCGGTGCGGCTGCCCGTGAAACGGTTTGCCCGGGGTCGTCTTCCCGGGTGGACGAGGCCTACTGAACGACCTGGCCGGAGGGGTGGTCCACGTCGACCTCGGCGGCGATGTCGGCGGGTCGGCGCCAGCCGTGCTCGCCGCGGGCGAGCAGCCAGGCGGTGGCCTCGCCGGGCGGCATCGCGGCGGCGACGAGCCAGCCCTGGACGGCGTCGCAGCCCAGGTCGCGCAGGCGCTCCCAGGTCTCGTCGTCCTCGACTCCCTCGGCGACGACGAGGAGGCCGAGGGAGTGGGCGAGGTCGACGGTGCAGCGGACGATCTCGGCGTCCTCGGTGTCGACGGCGAGCCGGGCGACGAAGGAGCGGTCGATCTTCAGTTCGCTGACGGGGAGCCGGCGCAGGTGGACGAGGGAGGAGTAGCCGGTGCCGAAGTCGTCCAGGGACATCTTGACGCCGTGGCCGGTGAGGCCGTTGAGGGTGTCGGCGGCGCGCTGGGGGTCCTCCAGGAGGACGTGCTCCGTTATCTCCAGCTGGAGGGCGCCGGCCGGGACGCCGTGGCGGGCGAGCCGGGCGGCGACGGCGCCGGCGAAGCCGGGGGTGTGCACGTCGCGGGGCGAGACGTTGACGGCGACCGGGACGTCGAGGCCCTGGGCGCGCCAGCGGGCGACCTGGGCGAGGGCGGTCTCCAGGACGTACTCGGTGAGGTGCGGCATCAGGCCGGAGGACTCGGCGATCGCGATGAACTCGTCCGGCGGGACCTTGCCGCGCTCGGGGTGGACCCAGCGGACCAGGGCTTCGAGTCCGGCGACCTGGCCGTCGAAGCGGACCTTGGGCTGGTAGTGGAGTTCGACCTCGCCGGCGTCGAGCGCGCGGCGCAGGTCGCCGAGGAGGCCGAGCCGGTCGGGGGTGTTGGAGTCCCGCTTGGACTCGTAGACCTCGACGCCGGTGCGGTCGCGCTTGGCCTGGTACATGGCGACGTCGGCGCGGCGCAGCAGGCCTTCGGCGTCGAGGGCGTGGTCGGGGAAGACGGCGACGCCCGCGCTGGCCTCCAGGACGAGGGTGAGTCCGTCGAGGTCGAGCGGGGAGGAGAGTTCGGCGACGAGGTGGCGGGCGACCCGCTGGGCGCTGGTGGTGGAGTCGGCGGTGGGCAGCAGGACGGCGAACTCGTCGCCGCCGAGCCGGGCGGCCTCGGCGCCGCGGGGCAGGGCGAGGCGGAGCCGGTCGGCGATCTGGAGGAGCAGCCGGTCGCCCGCGAGGTGTCCGAGGGTGTCGTTGACCGATCGGAAGCGGTCGAGGTCGATCAGGACGAGGGCGGCGCGGGCCCCTTCGCCTTCGGCCTCCTCCAGGGCGGTCCAGGCCCGTTCGAGGAGCCACTGACGGTTGGGGAGTCCGGTCAGCGGGTCGCGCAGCTGTTCCTCGGCGCGGGCGCGGGCGATCCACAGGGTGGAGTCCAGGGCGATGAGGGGGACGGCGAAGAGCGGCAGGAGGACGGGCCGGGTGGCGGCGACGACGCAGATCAGCGGGGCGATGCCGAGCAGCGCGACGGCGACGAGGCCCTGTCTCAGGAGCGCGGTGCGGGCGACGGTGGGCAGTCCGCGGCTCTGCGGGGCGAGCGTGTACCACAGGAGGAGCCGGGTCACCACGAGGTAGGTGGCGGCGGCGAGGACGACTTCCGGGAGGTCCCCGATCGTCCAGTCGAGGGGCTGCCAGGGCCGTTCGACGGTGGGGACGTCGCCGAAGAGGGCGAGGACGAGGGCGGCGGCGCCGACCCCGAGGACGTCGGCGGCGCCGTGCAGCAGGCCCTGTCGCCAGCGGTGCCGGCGGGCGGCGCCGACCAGGGTGACCACGGTCATCGAGACGAGTCCGGCCGGCACCCAGCCGTAGAGCAGGAGGACGGCGAGGGTGAGGGCGGCGCCCGAACCGGTGCCGCCCCACCAGCGGTCGCGGCCGAGGGCGACCAGATGGCCGACGATGAGGCCGGTGAGGACGGCGAGGGACCAGCCGGTGACCCCGCCGGGGAAGAGGCCGCTGCGGGCGCTCATGCCCTGCTGGAGCCCGACGACGAGTACGACGGCGGCGATGCCCACCACGGCTGCGGGCAGCCGGGAGGTGAAACCCAGGGACACCACACGGCCGTGCGGCCGTGGGACCGGTGCGGCGCTCTCGGTCGGTTCCATTCCCGTCCCTCTCACAGGCGGCGGTGCCGTCGGTGTGCGATGGGCCGCGGTCAGGCGGCCGTCCGTCGTCCGGCCGTCCGTCGAACGCCCGTCCGCCGTCGGACGGTCGTACGTCGTGCCACGGGGCCGTTGTCCTGACGCCACGACCGGCAGGGCCCTCGCGCGATCGTGCAGGACTGGGCGCACGGTCACCACATTAGGCCGCCGAGGGCGTCGACGGGCAGCGCTCTCCCTGTCTTGCCCGAATGCGACCTGGCCACCCGTAACGATCTGGTATGCGCCGAACGGGTGACCGTCGCACGGCCGTCGGACGGGGTGCGGGTGACTACTCCGCGACGGGCACCGCGGCCTCCCGAGCGGCGTCGGGCCCTTGTTCGAGCAGGATCCGGAAGCCGTCCTCGTCGAGAACCGGAACCTTCAGCTGCATCGCCTTGTCGTACTTCGAACCAGGGTTTTCACCGACGACCACGAAGGCGGTCTTCTTCGAAACGGAACCGGTCACCTTCGCTCCGAGGCTCTGGAGGGACTCTTTTGCGCCATCCCTGGTGAACTTCTCCAGGGTGCCGGTCACCACGACCGTGAGACCTTCGAGCGGACGCGGGCCGACATCCTCCCCTGCGCCCTCGTCCTCCAGAGTGACCCCGGCCGCGCGCCACTTGCGCACGATCTCGCGGTGCCACTCCTCGGCGAACCACTGCTTGACCGCGGTCGCGATGATCCCGCCGACCCCGTCGACGGCCGCCAGCTCCTCCTCGCTCGCCTGCTCGATCCGCTCCAGGGAGCGGAACTCACGGGCCAGCGCCTCGGCCGCGACCGGCCCCACGTGCCGGATGGAGAGCCCGTTGATGAAGCGGGCCAGCGGGCGCGTCTTCGCGGCCGCGATGTTCTCCAGCATCGCCAGGGCGTTCTTCTTCGGCTCGCCCTTCTGGTTGGCGAAGACCGTGACGATCTTCTCCTCGCCGGTCTTCGGGTCCCGCCGGGGCAGTCCGCTGTCCGGGTCGAGGACGTACGCCTTGATCGGCAGCAGCTGCTCGATGGTCAGGTCGAAGAGGTCGCCCTCGTCCACCAGCGGAGGCCCGGCGGGCTCCAGGGGGCGGGTGAGCGCCGCCGCGGCCACCGCGCCGAAGTTCTCGATGTCCAGGCACTGGCGCCCGGCAAGGAAGAAGACGCGCTCGCGCAGCTGGGCCGGGCAGGTCCGGGCGTTCGGACAGCGGAGGTCGATGTCGCCCTCCTTCATCGGCTTCAGCGGCGTCCCGCACTCGGGGCATTCGGCGGGCATCACGAACTCCCGCTCGCTGCCGTCCCGCAGGTCGGCCACCGGCCCGAGGATCTCCGGGATGACGTCGCCCGCCTTGCGCAGCACGACGGTGTCGCCGATCAGCACGCCCTTGGCCTTCACCACCTCCTGGTTGTGGAGGGTGGCGAACTCGACCTCGGACCCGGCCACGGTCACCGGCTCCACCTGCGCGTACGGGGTGACCCGGCCGGTCCTGCCGACGCCGACCTTGATGTCGATCAGCTTGGTGTTGACCTCCTCCGGCGCGTACTTCCAGGCGATCGCCCAGCGCGGGGCGCGCGCGGTGGAGCCGAGCCGGCCCTGGAGCGGGATCTCGTCGAGCTTGACGACGACCCCGTCGATCTCGTGCTCCACGGAGTGCCGGTTCTCGCCGAAGTAGGCGATGAACTCCCGCACCCCGGCCAGCGAGCCGACCACCTTGTTGTGCCGGGCGGTGGGCAGGCCCCACTCGCGCAGCAGCTCGTACGCGTGGGAGAGACAGTCGATGTCGAAGCCCTCGCGGGCGCCGATGCCGTGCACCACCATGTGGAGCGGGCGGGAGGCGGTGACCTTGGGGTCCTTCTGGCGGAGCGAACCCGCCGCCGCGTTGCGCGGGTTGGCGAAGGGCTTGTCGCCGGCCTCCACCAGGCGGGCGTTGAGCCCCTGGAAGGCCTCCATGGGGAAGTAGACCTCGCCGCGGATCTCCACCAGGTCCGGGATCCGCTCGCCGTGCAGCCGCTCCGGGATGTCGGCGATCGTCCGCACGTTGGGCGTGATGTCCTCGCCGGTGCGGCCGTCGCCGCGGGTGGCGGCCCGGGTCAGCCGCCCGTGCTCGTACGTGAGGTTGACCGCGAGGCCGTCGACCTTGAGCTCGCACAGGTAGTGGAAGTCGGGGGTGCCGACGTCCCGCGCGACCCGCTCGGCCCAGGTGGCCAGCTCCTCGTCGTCGAAGGCGTTGTCGAGGGAGAGCATCCGCTCGCGGTGCTCGACGGAGGTGAACTCGGTCTCGTACTGCCCCGCGACCTTCTGCGTCGGCGAGTCCGGCGTCCGCAGCTCCGGGTACTCCTCCTCCAGCACCTCCAGGGCGCGCAGGAGCGTGTCGAAGTCGCCGTCGCTGATGACCGGCTGGTCCTTCACGTAGTACCGGAAGCGGTGCTCCTCGACCTGCTCGGCCAGGTCGGCGTGCTTCTCCCGTGCCTCGGCGGGCAGGGCCCCCTGTTCGACTGCCACCTTCGTCCGTCCTCCCGTGCCTCGAAACCCGGTCACTCTGGGTTGTCCGCCAGCGATCTCGCCGCCCGGGCGCAGTGGGCGAGCGCCGCGCGGGCGTAGGCGGGCGAAGCGCCCGCGAGCCCGCACGTGGGCGTGACGACCACGGACTCCGCGAGAGTCCCCGGATTCAGACCCAGCCTGCGCCACAGCGTCCTGACACCCATGACGCTACCGCCCGGGTCGGACAATGGGCCGTCGGTGGACGCCACCACACCGGCGAAGAGCTTCGTACCGGCCTCCACGGCCTCCCCGATCGTGTCCTCGTCACGCTCGGTGAGCAGCGAGAAGTCGAACGAGACGCCCGAGACGCCGGCCCGCCTGAGGAGCGCGAACGGGACGTCGGGGGCGCAGGAGTGGACGACCACCGGCCCGTCGTGGACGGCGATCACCTCGCGCAGCGCGCTCTCCACGACCTGCCGGTCGACGGCCCGGTAGGTGCGGTAGCCACTGGCGGTGCGGACGTGGCCGCGCAGGACTGCGGTGAGCGAGGGCTCGTCGAGCTGGAGGACCACCCGGGCGCCGGGGATCCGCTTGCGCAGGTCCGCGAGGTGCTCGTGGAGGCCCTCGGCGAGCGAGCCGACGAGGTCCCGGCAGGCGCCGGGGTCGCCGAGGGCGGCCTCGCCGCCGCGCAGCTCCAGGGCCGCGGCGAGCGTCCAGGGGCCGACGGCGGGCACCTTGAGCGGGCCCTGGTACCCCTGGGTGAACTCCTCCAGGGCGTCCAGGTCCTCGCCCATCCAGGAGCGGGCGCGCTTGGTGTCGCGGCCGGGCCGGTCGCTGATCCGCCAGCCGCTCGGCTCCACGTGCGCGTAGAGGTCGACGAGCATCCCGATGGTCCGGCCGATCATGTCGGCACCGGGGCCGCGGGCGGGCAGCTCCGCGAGGAACGGGAAGTCCTCGAAGGACCCGGTGACGGTCTTCGCGGTCTCCCGGGCGTCGCCGCCCGGCATGGAGCCGATGCCGGTGGCGGGCCCCCAGGTCACGCGGCCGTCCTCTTCCTGTTCCGGCGTCCCGCTCATGCCTGGCGTCCCGGACGCACGGTGAGGTCGTTGATCTCCGCGTCGCGCGGCAGGTCGACGGCGGTGAGGATCGCCGTCGCGACCGACTCGGGGTCGATCCACTTCGACGGGTCGTACTCCTTGCCCTCCTGGGAGTGGACCTTGGCCTGCATGGGGCTCGCGGTGCGGCCCGGGTAGACCGAGGTCACCCGCACGCCGTTGGCGTGCTCCTCGTGGCGCAGGGAGTCGGCGAGGGCCTTGAGGCCGTGCTTGGAGGCGGCGTACGCACCCCACTCGGCGTGCGCGGCGAGCCCGGCGCCCGAGTTCACGAAGACGACGTGGCCCTGGGAGACGCGCAGCTGGGGCAGGAGGTGCCGGGTCAGCTCGGCCGGGGCGACGAGGTTGACGTTGAGCTGGTGGTGCCAGGTCCTGGGGGTGAGCTCCCCGATCGGCCCGAGGTCGACGACGCCCGCGATGTGCAGCAGGCTGTCCACCCGCTCCGGCATGGTCTGGTGCGAGAACGCCCAGGAGAGCCGGTCCGGGTCGGCGAGGTCCCCGACGAGCGTCCGGGCTCCGGGGAACTGCGCGGCGAGCTCCTTGGCCCGCCCCGCGTCGCGCGCGTGGAGCACGAGGTCGTCCCCGCGCGCGTGGAGGCGGCGCGCGACGGCCGCGCCGATGCCGGAACCGGCTCCGGTGATCACATGTGTAGCCATGGTCACCATGCTCGCATCAGCGGGCGGCGATGTTCTCCTCCAGATGGGTGAGGGCCGTCGGGGCGTCGTCGGCGAAGAGGACGAGGTCGGCGAGGGGGATCGGCAGGAAGCCCTCCTCCTCCATCCGGCGGAACTGGGCCTTCAGTCCGTCGTAGAAGCCCGCCGTGTTGAGGAGGACGACCGGCTTGGAGTGCTTGCCGTGCTTCTTCAGCTCCAGGATCTCGGTGGCCTCGTCGAGGGTGCCGGTGCCGCCGACCATGACCACGACGGCGTCGGACTTGGCGAGAAGGCGCGCCTTGCGCTCGGCGAGGTCCTTGGCGACGACCATCTCGTCGGCGTCCGGGCGGGCCTTGTGGGCGAGGAAGTCGACGGAGACGCCGACGAGTCGGCCGCCGGCCTCCTGGACGCCGTCGGCGACGACCTTCATCAGACCGGTGTCGGAGCCGCCCCAGACCAGGGTGTGGCCGGCCTTGCCGAGGAGCCGCGCGAAGTCGCGGGCGGGGGTCGTGTAGCGCTCGTCGAGGTCGGCCGCGGAGAGGAAGACACAGATGTTCATGGTCCCCACCGTAGGCCCTGACCAGCGGCTTCCGTCTTTCTCCCGGAAATCCCGCTGCGGGGCGATGAGTTCCGGCGCCGGGTCGGGTCTCCCCTGCCATGGACGAGGTGAGCACCACGCTGAGCAGGGTTCGGGGACGGGTCGCGTCGCGGGACGGGACGCCGATCGCATACGAGCGGTACGGGGAGGGGCCGCCGCTCGTCCTGGTGAGCGGCGCGTTGGGGACGGCCGTGGGCGAGCGGGCGCTGGGCGGGTTCCTGGCCCGGCGCTTCTCGGTCGTGGCGTACGACCGGAGGGGCCGCGGCGGGAGCGGCGACACCGGGCGGTACGCGGTGGAGCGGGAGATCGAGGACCTGGCCGCGGTGGTCGGGGAGGCGGGGCCCGGTGCGGTGCTGCACGGGATGGGCACGGGGGGCGCGCTGGTCCTCGCCGCGGTGGCCGCCGGGCTGCCGGCGGCGGCGGTGTCGGTGTTCGAGCCGCCGTACTCGGCGGCGGCCGCCGAGCGGCGGCGGCAGGTGGCCGAGCTGCTCGACGGGGGGCGGCGGGACGAGGCGCTCGACCTGTTCCTGGCGGAGTCGACCGTGCCCGCGGGGCTGCGGCCCGGGATCGCGGAGCTGGCGCACACCCTCGCGTACGACTTCGCCGTCCTCGGCGACGGGACGGTGCCGGAACGGCTCCTCGCCCTGGTCCACGCGCGCGTGCTGGTGGTCGACGGGGGCGCGAGCCCGGTGGGCGCCCGGCAGGCGGCCCGCGCCCTGACGGAGGCTCTCCCCCGGGGCCGGCACCGCACGCTGACGGGCCAGACGTACGAGGTGGCCCCGCACGTCCTCGCCCCGGTCCTCGAGGAGTTCCTCGCCGACGGACAGGAGCCTGCGGAGGCGGCCTGATCGGGACGGGCGGGCCTGTTCCGTCGCCGGTGCCGCCGCCGTCGTGCGGCGGCCTGATCGGGACGGGGGCGGGCCTACGCCGTCGCCGGTGCCGCCGCCGTCGTGCGGCGGGCCGTCGTCGCGATCGTCGCCGAGCCGACCACGCGCGTGCCGTCGTACAGCACGATCGCCTGGCCCGGGGCCACGCCGCGGACCGGCTCGGCGAAGGCGACCGCGAGCTCGCCGTCCGTCAGGGACGCCGTCACCTCGGTCTCGCCGCCGTGGGCGCGGAGCTGGGCCGTGTAGCGGCCCTCGCCCTCCGGCGCGGTGCCGCACCAGCGGGGCTTGATCGCGGTCAGGGCCGTGACGTCCAGGGCCTCGACGGGGCCCACCGTGACCGTGTTGTTCACCGGCGAGATGTCCAGGACGTAGCGCGGCTTGCCGTCGGCGGCCGGGTGGCCGATCCGCAGGCCCTTGCGCTGGCCGATGGTGAAGCCGTACGCGCCGTCGTGGCTGCCGACCTTCGCGCCCGCCTCGTCGACGATGTCGCCCTCCGCCTTGCCCAGGCGGGAGGCGAGGAAGCCCTGGGTGTCGCCGTCGGCGATGAAGCAGATGTCGTGGCTGTCGGGCTTCTTCGCGACCGCGAGCCCGCGCCGCTCGGCCTCCGCCCGGATCTCGTCCTTGGTGGTGAGCGTGTCGCCCAGCGGGAACATCGCGTGCGCCAGCTGCTTCTCGTCGAGCACGCCGAGCACGTACGACTGGTCCTTCGCCATGTCGGAGGCGCGGTGCAGCTCGCGGGTGCCGTCCTCGTTCAGGACGACCGTCGCGTAGTGACCGGTGCAGACCGCGTCGAAGCCGAGGGCGAGCGCCTTGTCGAGCAGCGCGGCGAACTTGATCTTCTCGTTGCAGCGCAGGCACGGGTTGGGCGTGCGGCCGGCCTCGTACTCCGCGACGAAGTCGTCCACGACGTCCTCGCGGAAACGCTCGGCGAGGTCCCACACGTAGAACGGGATGCCGATGACGTCGGCCGCCCGGCGGGCGTCGCGGGAGTCCTCGATCGTGCAGCAGCCGCGCGCTCCCGTACGGAAGGACTGCGGGTTCGCGGAGAGGGCGAGGTGCACGCCGGTGACGTCGTGGCCGGCCTCGGCGGCACGGGCGGCGGCGACGGCGGAGTCCACTCCGCCGGACATGGCGGCAAGTACCCGGAGGGGACGGGTGTGGGGGCGCGAGGGCGGAGTCTGAGTCATAGCCCTACCAGGGTACGGGGCGCCGGGAACCACAGTCGCGGTAGTAAGCGTTCTCGGTGGCATGGGGAGCAAGGCGAGTGGTACGGGCGGGGCCGACGGTTCGGGAAAGGCCGGCGCTTCCGGCAGACGGGTGGGGCGGCGCGCGGTGCTGCTCGGCGGCGGGGTCGCCGTCCTGGGGACGGCGGTGCTGGCCAGGGACGAGCTGGCGCGTGCCTGGTGGCGGCTGCCGGGGATGGAGAGGAAGCGGGTCGAGGGCGAGCTCGACCACAAGGCCGCCGAGTGGACCTCGGCGGCGCGTGCGAACTGGCGGCGGGCCGACCGGCCCGACGACTACCGGATCGACCGGGTCGTGATCCATGTCGTCCAGGGCAGCTACGCGACCGCCCTCAAGGTCTTCAGGAACCCGGCGCACGGGGCCGCCACGCACTACGTCGTCCGCAAGGACGGTCATGTGGCGCAGATGATCCGGGAGCTCGACGTCGCGTTCCACGCCGGGAACCGCGACATGAACGAGCGGAGCATCGGCATCGAGCACGAGGGCTTCGTCGACCGGCCGCAGGACTTCACGGCGGCGATGTACGCGGGGTCGGCGCGGCTGACGGCCGACATATGCGCCCGGCACGGGATACCCGTGGACCGG
The DNA here is from genome assembly GCF_055574655.1 of Streptomyces sp. NPDC029956. NCBI lineage: Bacteria > Bacillati > Actinomycetota > Actinomycetes > Kitasatosporales > Streptomycetaceae > Streptomyces > Streptomyces sp. NPDC029956. Next base: position 17,936 of record NZ_JBVHZJ010000074.1, read on the forward strand.
GAGCACATCATCGGGCACGTCGAGGTCGAGGGCACCGACCACACCGACCCCGGGCCGCACTGGGACTGGGACCGCTATCTGAAGCTGGTGCGAGAGGCGTCGAAGACGCGCGCCTGAGCGCCTCCGCCGGACGCCTCGGCTCACGTGCGCACTTCGGCTCGCGTACGTGCCTGGGCTCGCGCAAGCGGTCGGGCCCGGGGTCGCGCACGCGGCCGGTCCCGGGCTCGTGCGCGGCCGGACGACGGTCAGCTGAGGCCTGCGGTCCGGGCCCGTTCCACGGCGGGGCCGATCGCGTCCGCGACCGCCGCGACGTCCTCCTTGGTGGAGGTGTGGCCGAGCGAGAAGCGCAGGGTGCCCCTGGCCAGGTCCGGATCGGTGCCGGTGGCGAGGAGGACATGGCTCGGCTGGGCGATGCCGGCGGTGCAGGCGGAGCCGGTGGAACAGGCGATCCCGGCCGCGTCGAGCAGCAGGAGCAGGGAGTCGCCCTCGCAGCCGGGGAAGGTGAAGTGGGCGTTGGCGGGGAGCCGCTCGACGGGGTCCCCGCCGAGGATCACATCGGGGACGAGCGCCCGGACCTCGGCCACGAGCTCGTCGCGCAGCGCGCCGATCTCCCGGGCGAACTCCTCGCGCCGCTCGGTGGCGAGCCGGGCGGCGACCGCGAAGGCGGCGACGGCCGGGACGTCGAGGGTGCCGGAGCGGACATGCCGCTCCTGGCCGCCGCCGTGCAGGACGGGTACGGGCGTGTGCTCGCGGCCCAGGAGCAGGGCGCCGATGCCGTAGGGGCCACCGATCTTGTGGCCGGAGACGGTCATCGCGGCGAGTCCCGAGGCGGCGAAGTCGACCTCGATCTGACCGACCGCCTGGACCGCATCGGCATGCAGCGGCACACCGAACTCGGCAGCGACATCGGCCAGTTCACGGACCGGCATGACGGTGCCGATCTCGTTGTTGGCCCACATGACGGTGGCGAGGGCGACGGAGTCGGGGTCGCGGGCGATCGCCTCGCGCAGGGCCTCGGGGTGCACGCGGCCGTACCGGTCGACCGGCAGGTACTCGACGTCGGCGCCCTCGTGTGCGGCGAGCCAGTCGACGGCGTCGAGCACGGCGTGGTGCTCCACCGGGCTGGCGAGGACGCGGGTGCGGCGGGGGTCGGCGTCGCGGCGGGACCAGTAGAGGCCCTTCACGGCGAGGTTGTCGGCCTCGGTGCCGCCGGAGGTGAAGACGACCTCGCTCGGCCGCGCGCCGAGGGCGGCCGCGAGCGTCTCGCGCCCTTCCTCGACGGTCCGCCGGGCCCGCCGTCCGGCGGCGTGCAGGGAGGAGGCGTTGCCCGTGACAGCGAGCTGGGCGGTCATCGCCTCGATCGCCTCGGGCAGCATGGGCGTGGTCGCGGCGTGGTCGAGGTAAGCCATGGTGGGTCGATTCTACGAGCCCGCGCCCCCGGCCCTGGCGGGTGGCCGGTTTACGCCGCCGGGCGCGGCGGGTGCCCTGGTCCGGGGCGGCCCCTGTCCGGGGTTCGGAACCGCTGGGACGCGGGGCGTCCTGGGGCCCCGGACGCGCCCCACGGGTCGCGTCCGGGACCGTCCCGGCGCCGATCGGTCCCCTTCGGGACCGGGATCGGAGCCGGGCCGTACGCGCTCCGGGCCGTACGCGCTCCGGGGTGTGCGGGCCCCGGGGCGTACCGGCCCTGTCGTCGCCTGTCGTCGCGTTCCGGCTCGGGGTCGGAGCCGGAAGCGCGTCAGGCGCGCGGCGCGCGGGCCAGCTGGCGGGACTGTGCCACCAGTCGGTCGGCGCTGTCCCAGACCTCCGCGTCCTCCTCCAGGAAGCCGCCGGCGAGGTTGCGGGTGGTGATGGAGACCCGCAGCGGGCCCGGGGCCGGGCGGCAGCGGATGTGGGTGGTGAGCTCGACGGTCGGGGTCCAGCCCTTCAGACCCAGCTCGAAGGAGGTCGGAGGCAGCGCGTCGACCGTCAGGAGCAGCGACAGCGCGTCCGGCTCGCGGCCGTCCGCGAGGCCGAACCACGCACGCATCTCGCCCTTGCCGGACGGCGCGCCGATCGCCCAGCCGACGCAGGCCGGGTCGAGGCGCAGGTCGAGCCGGTCGGCGATCGCCGAGGAACCGGGGATCGCCGGGGTCGGGCCGTCGGAGGAGGCGAAGCAGTTCTCGACGGCGGCCATCGCCGGCGGCGTCGCGGTGGTGCGGACGTCGTCGGGGAGCGCGTCGAGGTCGCCGTACGAGGCGAGGACCCGGATGCGCTCGACCTCGGTGCCGTCCTCCGCGTACTGGAAGAGGGAGGCCTGGCCGGTGGAGAGGGTGCGGCCGGTGCGGACGGTCTCCGTCCTGATCACCGCGGGGCCCGGCACGGACGGCGTCAGGTAGTGCGCCGAGATCGTGAACGGGTCGGGGTGCGGGAGGTGCTCGCCGAGGGCGCGGCCGAGCAGAGCGAGGAGGTAGCCGCCGTTCACCGCGTGGATGATCGTCCAGCCCGCGGAGAGGTCGGCGTCGTAGACGCCGGGCTCCCGGAGGACGACGGCGGTGTCGCGGTCGAACTCGTACGTACGCTCGTCGCGCTCGCCCTCGCGTTCGCGCTCGCTCGTCGCGACGGGGGTCTCGATGCTCGTGCTCATGTTTCCGACGGTACCCCAGGAAGCTACTGAGCGGTAGCTTTTTCCGGTTCCTCGCGTGCGGAGGACCGCCGGTTCCATGCGCGGGGGGCACGCCAGTGGTAGCGCATCGCGAGCAGCCGGAGCAGGAAGGCGGTGAGGACGGCGGCGCCGCTGGTCCAGGCGTTGAGCATGTCGAAACGGATGCAGAGCACGACCATCGCGGCTCCGACGATCGCGGGGACGGCGTACAGGTCCCGGTCCCAGCGCAGCAGCGACGGCACCTCGTTGGCGAGCACGTCACGCAGGACGCCGCCGCCGACGGCCGTCGCGAGACCCAGCGCGGCGGAGGAGGTCAGGCCGAGGCCGTAGTCGTACGCCTTCGTCGTCCCTGTCACGCAGAAGAGGCCCAGGCCGGCGGCGTCGAAGACGTTGACGGCGTTCTGGGTGCGCTCGACCTCCGGGTGGAGGAAGAAGACGAGGCCCGCGGCGATCAGGGGCATGAGGAAGTAGCCGAGATCGGTGAAGGCGGCGGGCGGCACGGCGCCGATGATCAGGTCGCGGAAGAGACCGCCGCCGAGGGCGGTGACCTCGGCGAGGACGGCGATGCCGAAGACGTCGAAGTTCTTGCGGACGGCGAGGAGGGCGCCGGAGATGGCGAAGACGAAGATGCCGACGAGGTCGAGGGCGTGTTGGACGGAGGGGGTGAACAGGTCGTGGAGCACCGCCCAATTGTGCCGGTAGTTCCCGCGGGGGCCGCAGGGGCTCCCCCTGCCGGGGCCGGCCCCCGGGGGATGCGAGGCCGGGGCCCGGGTTGCCGGGCCCTCAGGGCTTCAGGCGTGCGAAAGCCCCCGGTGCCTCTGGGGTCGGGGGCTTCGCTGGGTCAGGACTTCGGGGTGTCGTTCTCGGTGGCGGTAGGGGCCTCCGGGGACTTCGGCTCCGTCTTCGTCACGGCAGGCGACGCCGCAGGCGACACCGGCTTCGTGATCTCCACCGACTCCCTCGCGCCCGGGATCGTCAGGGACTCCGCGTTCTCCGGGTAGTGGCAGGCCACTCGCTGACCCGGGCGGAGCTCGACCAGCGGGGGTTCCTGCGTGCGGCAGACGTCCGTGGCCTTCCAGCAGCGGGTGTTGAAGCGGCAGCCCGGCGGCGGGGCTATCGGGGACGGGACGTCGCCCGTCAGGAGGATGCGGTCGCTCTTCGCGCCCCGTCGGCGGGGGTCCGGGATCGGGACCGCCGACATGAGGGCGCGGGTGTACGGGTGCATCGGGTTCTCGTAGAGGGACTTGCGGTCCGCGAGTTCCACGATCTTGCCCAGGTACATCACCGCGATGCGGTCCGAGACGTGCCGGATGACCGACAGGTCGTGCGCGATGATCACGTACGTGAGGCCGAGCTCCTGCTGGAGGTCGTCCAGGAGGTTGACCACCTGGGCCTGGATGGAGACGTCCAGGGCCGAGACCGGCTCGTCCGCCACCACGAGCTTCGGCTTCAGGGCCAGCGCGCGGGCGATGCCGATGCGCTGGCGCTGACCGCCGGAGAACTCGTGCGGGTAGCGGTTGTAGTGCTCCGGGTTGAGGCCGACCAGGCCGAGCAGGCGCTGGACCTCCTTCTTCACGCCGCCCTCGGGCTCCACGCCCTGGAGCTTGAAGGGGGCCGAGACGATCGTGCCGACCGTGTGGCGCGGGTTCAGCGAGCCGTACGGGTCCTGGAAGATCATCTGGATGTCCCGGCGGAACGGGCGCATGCCCGCGACGCCGAGGTGCGAGATGTCCTTGCCCTGGAACTCGACCGTGCCGCCGGTCGGTTCGAGGAGCCGGGTGATGAGGCGGCCCATCGTGGACTTGCCGCAGCCGGACTCGCCGACGACGCCGAGGGTCTCACCGGGCAGGACCTCGAAGTCGATCCCGTCGACCGCCTTGACCGCGCCGGTCTGGCGCTGGAGAAGCCCCTTCTTGATGGGGAAGTGCTTCTTCAGGCCGGTGACCTTGAGGAGGGGTTCCATGGTCTCGCTCACAGTTTCGGCGCAATCTCTTCGGTCCAGATACGGGTCCGCTCCTCCTGCGGCATGTGGCACGCCGAGAAGTGGCGGTCCCCGGCCGGCGCCAGCTCCGGTCGCTGCGTGCGCGTGATGCCGCCCTTGGGGACGTCCGCGTACGGGCAGCGGGGGTTGAAGGCGCAGCCGCTCGGGATGTTGATGAGGCTGGGCGGGTTGCCCTTGACCGGGATGAGCCGCTCGGTCTGGTCGCGGTCGATCCTCGGCATCGAGCCGAGCAGGCCCCAGGTGTAGGGGTGCTGCGGCTCGTAGAAGACGGACTCGGCCGGTCCGCGCTCGACGCAGCGCCCGCCGTACATCACGAGGATGTCGTCGGCGAGCTCGGCGACGACGCCGAGGTCGTGGGTGATGATGACGACCGCGGAGCCGAACTCCTTCTGGAGGTCCCGCATCAGGTCGAGGATCTGGGCCTGCACGGTCACGTCGAGCGCGGTGGTCGGCTCGTCGGCGATGAGCAGCGACGGGTTGTTGACGAGTGCCATGGCGATCATCGCGCGCTGGCGCATGCCGCCGGAGAACTCGTGCGGGTAGTTGTCGAACCGCTTGGCGGGCTCGGGGATGCCGACCCGGTCGAGGAGTTCGACGGCCCGCTTGCGCGCCGTCTTCTTGTCGACGTCGTGGTGGACGCGGTACGCCTCCACGATCTGGTTGCCGACCGTGTAGTACGGGTGCATCGCGGACAGCGGGTCCTGGAAGATCATCGCCATGTCGCGGCCGCGCATCTTCCGGACCTCGTCCGGGTCGGCCGAGAGCAGCTCGCGGCCGTTGAGCCAGATCTCGCCGGAGATCCGGGCCTTCTGCCGGCCGTACTGGCCGACGGTGTGGAGGCCCATGATGCCGAGCGAGGTGACCGACTTGCCGGAGCCGGACTCGCCCACGATGCCGAGGGTCTTGCCCTTCTCCAGCTGGAAGCTGAGTCCGTCGACCGACTTGACCAGACCGTCGTCGGTCGGGAAGTGGATCTTCAGGTCGCGGACGTCGAGGAAGGCGTCGGAGGGGGCGGACCCGGTGGCGACGGGTTCTCCCACCGCCGCGCCGGTCTTCGTCAGCTTGTCCGTCATGCGAGCCTCACTCGGGGGTCGATCACGGCGTACAGCAGGTCCACGACGAGGTTGGCGATGACGACGCACGCCGCGGTGATCAGCGTGACGGCCAGGATCAGCGGCAGGTCGCGCTCGCTGACGCCCTTGATGGCGAGTCCGCCGAGGCCGTGGAGGCTGAACGCGGTCTCGGTCAGGATCGCGCCGCCGACGAGGGCGCCGAGGTCCATGCCGAAGATGGTCAGGATGGGGGTCATGGTGGAGCGCATGGCGTGCTTGCCGAGCACGACCGACTCCGGGAGGCCCTTGGCCCGTGCGGTGCGGATGTAGTCCTCGCCGAGGACCTCCAGCATGGTGGCGCGGGTGAGCCGGGCGTACATCGCCGCGTACAGGAAGGCGAGGGTCACCCAGGGCAGCAGCAGGCCGCCGACCCAGCCACCGAAGGACTCGGTGATCGGAACGTACGAGGCGTTGAGCCAGCCCAGTTGGGTACGGAAGACCAGCATCGCCAGCATGGCGGTGAAGAAGATGGGCAGCGAGACGCCGGCGAGCGCGGTGATCATCGCCGCACGGTCGATGATCGTGCCCCGCTTGAGCGCGGAGACGACGCCCGTGGAGACACCCAGGACCAGCCACAGCACCGCGGCGCCGATGACCATGGACAGGGTGACGGGGAAGGCGTCGACCAGCATCGACGAGACGTCCTGCTCGGTGCGGAACGAGTAGCCGAAGCAGGGCGCCGCGCAGTGGATGGTGTCGCCGCCGCCCGTGTAGTCACGGCCGACGAAGATGCCGGAGACGAAGTGCCAGAACTGCACCAGGATCGGCTCGTCCAGGCCGAGCTTCTGCCGGACGGCCTCGATGGATGCCGGATCCGCCTGCTTGCCGACGAACATCGCGGCAGGGTCGCTGCCGGTCATCTTGGGGATGAGGAAGAAGATGCTGAGCGTCACGAGTGTGACGACGAGCAGCATCGCGACGACTGCGAAGAGTCGTCGGACTATGTATGCAAGCATGCGGTCGGCCGGTCGGGGGGGGGGGGGGGGGGGCCGGGGGGGGGGGGGGGGGGGGGGGGGGGGGGGGGGGGGGGGTCGGTGTGGAGGGCAGAAAAAAAGGGAGTGGGGGCGAACGCTGTTCGA
>NZ_JBVHZJ010000074.1:24779-40188 GCF_055574655.1 Streptomyces sp. NPDC029956
CGGCCGGGGGACCCGATCGGGTCCCCCGGCCGCCGGGGCGGCCATCACCTGCCCTTCGGACTGGCGGCGGGTGGTGCGCCGGTGGAGCGGGTCGGATTACTTGACGACGCCGAGCGACGCGTAGTCGTAGCGGCCGTTGTAGGCGTCCGCCGTGTAGACGTTGGTCAGCCGGGAGCTGCGCCAGATGATGTTCTTCTCGTGGGTGAAGGGCAGGTACACCGCGGCGTCGGAGACCTTGGTGTTGATCTGCTTGTAGAGCTCGCCGGCCTTCGCCGGGTCGGTCTCCTTCAGCGCCTGGTCGAACAGTCCGTTGACGGACTTGTCGTTCAGCTCGGAGAAGTTGTTGTTGCCGCTCTGGAGGATGAAGCGGCCGTCGACCAGCGGCTGGAGGAAGCCCTGGCCCGACGGGAAGTCGGCGCCCCAGCCCATGATGATGATGCCGTAGCCCTTGTCCTTGACGACCTTCGGCGAACCGATGATGCCGGAGGTCTGGGCGCCGTCGAACATGTCGATCTGGGCGTCGATGCCGACGGCCTTCAGCGACTGCTGGAGGGACTCGGCGGTCGCGATCTCGATCTTCTTGTTGTTGCGGACCGCGATCGTGGTCTTGAAGCCGTTCGGCTTACCGCACTTCTTCAGGGATTCCTTGGCCTTGGCCAGGTCCGCGGCACCCCCGAGCTTGCCGTACGGGTCGGCCTTCGGGTCGGCACCCTTGATCGCCGGCGGCAGCATGTTGGAGGCGATGTCGCCACCGGCCTGCGGGCCGCCACGGGCGGTCTGCAGCGACTTGGAGTCGGCCGCGTAGATGATGGCCTTGCGGCAGTCGATGTTGGGGATGACCGTCTGCGGGAAGACCGCGTAACGGATGAAGCCCGTCTGCGGGTTGTCGACGTTGCCCTTGTGCTGCTGGAGCACCTTCTGGCGGGCGGAGGCGCCGACACCGGTCGCGTTGATGTCGAGGTCGTACTCGCCCTCGACCAGGCGGTTGTCCATGTCGTCGGCGTTCGTGGTGAACGTGACGCTGACCTTGTCCGGAAGGGCCTTGCGGACGGTGTCCGTCTTGGCGTCCCACTTGTCGTTGCGGACGAGCTTGATGGACTTGTTCGGCGTGTACGACTCCCACTTGTACGGGCCGGAGGAGAAGGGCTTCAGGCCGTACTTGGCCTTGGTGTCCTTGTCCTGGCGGACCGGGGAGGCGGCGGGCATGGCCAGCATCTGCAGGAAGTCACCGTTGGCGACCGGCAGCTTGAAGATGATGGTCTTGTCGTCCGGGGTCTCGATCGCCTTCAGGCCGAGCTTGTCCGCGGAGGTGTCCTTGTAGGGACCCTTGTACTCGCCCTTGGGGTCGAGGACCTGCTGGAGGTAGATCGGGCCGCCGGAGATGACGTCCTGGGCCCAGATGCGCTCGATGCCGTACTTGATGTCCTTGGAGGTGATCGGCTTGCCGTCCTCCCAGGTCACCCCGTCCTTCAGCGTGAAGGTGTAGGTGAGGCCGTCGGCCGAGACCTTGCCGGCGTCGGTGGCGAGGTCCGGGACGAGCTCGGTGGAGGCGGCGCCCGGCTCGGCCTTGAAGGTGACCAGCTGACGCGTGTAGTAGCGCGCGAAGTCCCACACGAAGCCGTAGTAGCCGCGCTGCGGGTCCCACGAGTCGGCCTCCTGCGAGCCGATGAACTTGAGCTCGCCGCCCTTCTTGTCGGACGCGTTGGCGACCTTGTTCACACCGGCGTTGAAGCCGGGCGCACCGCCCTTGCCCTTGTCGCCGCTGTCACCGGTGCCACCACCACAGGCGGTGGTGACGACCATCGTGGCCGCCGCGAGCAGCGCGCCCGCGGCGATTCTGCGCTGAGAGCTCTTCAGCATGGGTCCAGCAACCTCCGGGATAGTGGCGGCCTTACGGCGGTCCGCCGAATTGGGGTGGGCCTCCTGTCGCCAGCGGCAGGGGCGGGTCGTGCGGGTCGTCTGCGGACGGTCAGCGGGAGCCCTTCGGGTCGAGCGCGTCACGCACGCCGTCGCCGAAGAGGTTGAACGCCAGGACGGTGATGAAGATCGCGAGGCCGGGGATCACCATGAACAGCGGGTCCGACTCGTAGGTGGTGATGGCCGTCGACAGCATCTGTCCCCAGGAGGCCGTGGGCGGCTTCACACCCGCGCCGAGGAAGCTGAGCGCCGCTTCGGTGAGGATGTTGGTGGGGATCATGAGGGTCGCGTAGACCGTGATGGGGGCGATCAGGTTCGGCAGCAGCTCGCGGCGCAGGATGTAGAGGCGGCCGGCGCCGAGGCTCTGGGCGGCCTCGACGTACTCGCGGTTGCGCAGCGAGAGGGTCTGACCGCGGACGATGCGGCCCACGTACGGCCAGCCGAAGAAGCCGATGACGACGACCAGGGCGGCGATGCGGACGCCGGAGCCGTCGAGGCCGAGGAGTTCGTTCGGCAGGACGGAGACCAGGGCGATCGTGAAGAGCAGCTGCGGGAACGCGAGCATCACGTCCATGACCCGGCTGAGGGCCGCGTCGATCCAGCCGCCGAAGTAGCCGGCGATGATGCCGAGGATCGTACCGAGGACGACGGCGAAGACCGCCGCGAGGAAGGCGACGAGCAGCGAGATCCGGGCGCCGTAGACGATGCGGCTGAAGACGTCGCGGCCGTTGACGGGCTCGACCCCGAAGAGGAAGTCGGAACTGACACCGCCCCAGGATCCGATCGGGGTGCCGAACAGCGGGTCGATCTGGTCCTCGTGGAACTCCTCCGGCGGGTGGCCCAGGAGGCTCACGATGACCGGCGCGAAGATCGCGACGAGGACGAGGAAGACGACGACGAAGGCGCCGGCGAGGGCCAGTTTGTCGCGCTTGAGGCGGGTCCAGGCGATCTGCCAGGGCGAGCGGCCCTCGATCGTCCTGGCGGGGGCGCCGCCAGGAGTGCCGGGGGCGTCGGGCGCGCCATCGACGGTGGCGGTCGCCTCGCCCGCACTCTTCTCGTGCAGTGGTGCCGTCATCGTGGTGAGGACCCCTCTCGGCCGCCGGTAGCCGGCCCTTGCCCGCCGCGGGTAGCGGCTCGGTGGAACAACCTGCTGGGCACCTGCTCGAAAGGAGCCGAACGCCCGGTGTTCCGGGGAGTCTTCAATGCGCTTGTGATCACCCGCCAGCCCTGACGAGGAATGTTTGCTCAAACGTGATGCGGTGCTGCGACTTCCGTTATCCGGACGTCGCGATCACGTGAGCGGACCATCTCGGGTCCTCTTCCCCCCAATCGGACATGTCCCCTCAACTAGGCGTTCGAGCTCCTCAATTGGGGCGAACGAAAGCCTCCGGAGCGGACTCCGGAGGCTGGTGGGGCGGGACGCGAGTGGGGGTACGTCTCAGTATCCGGACGGCGCCGGCGGCGGGTATCCGTAGCCCGGAACGGGTGCGGAGCCGCGGCCGGCGTGCGCCTCGCGGTCGTAGAACGGGCGGCCGTTCGCCCGCAGCCAGAGGGCCACCGGGTCGTACGCGTCGGAGAGGGCGACCGTCGAGACGGGCAGCCCGTCGGGTACGGCTCCGATGGACTGGCGCATCATCGCCCGGACCGTGTCGACGGCCGTCGGCGAGGTGTCGTACAGGTCGAGACCGATCGCGAGGTACGGGGAGCCGAGCGCGGGCTGGACCCAGCCGCGGCGCAGTGCCCGGACGGCCGGGGTGCGGTGCGCGTTCTGCGTGAGGAGCGCGTAGAACTGCGGGATCTCCAGGGTGGGCTCGGTGACCCGGAGCGGCCCTGCGGGCATCCGGTCGAGTCCGGTGGCGATCCGGCGCAGGTCGGCCCAGGGGATGCCGACACCGCCGCCGGGGGCGTGCGGATTCAGCCAGACGCCCCAGCGGTCGGGGTAGAGGGCGCGGGCGATCTCCCGGCCGGTGACGAGTTCGTGGGCGCGGTGCCAGCCCGAGGCGGCGAGTTCCTGGGCGGAGGTGACGCAGGGCGCGTAGCCGAAGCCGTCGACCTCCATGTTCCCGTACTGGGCGTCGGACGAGCCGGGCGAGCCGTGCCAGAGCAGCATCCAGAGCTCGCCGTCGGCGAGGGCGTGCAGCAACTGCTCGTACGCGTCGTAGCGTCCGGGTGCCACCTGGCGCAGCATGTGCTCGACCTGTCCGGTCGCAGCGGTGCCTGACGCGCTCACCCTGGGTCCCGCCCCTCTTTCGTCACCACGTCTGTTCCGACGTCCGTCCTACGACGTCCGTCCTACGACGTCCGTCCTGACGGCGTCTGTCCTGACGACGTCGTCCTGCTGTCGAGAAGTTCAGCTTAAACAGGCCGTCCGTCACACGGCGGCGCGCTGGTAGAAGGGGCGCACCCGCTCCAGCATCCAGTCGCCGACCGGGTCCTGTGCCATGTCGAGCAGGATGAGGTTGACCGGCCAGGCGCATTCGACGCGGCCGAGGGCACGGCCGAGGGCGTCCAGCGGCGCGTTGCGGTCGACGCCGTCCCAGGCGACGAGCTGGACGCCGATGAAGAGGGCGGGTTCGGTGCCCTCGACGCTGGCGAGCGCCCGGCGGGCGGTGGTGACGACGCCGGTGGCCTCGAACTCGGCGGACGCGGCGGCGAGGAAGTCGACGGGGTCGTCCTGCCAGTCGGGCTCGAAGAGCCGGACGCGGCCGCCGGTGGCGGGCCCGTCGAGCGGGGTGCGGCCGACACGGCAGAGCTCGGCGACGGCCGGCGGGGGCAGCGGCACGCCGACGACGCCGCCCGGGTTCACGGCGATGCCGAGCTGCGGGGGCAGGCCGCGGGCGAAGTCACGGGCCGGGGCGACGGTGAACGACATGTGGCTGCCGACGCAGGCGAGGAACTGCTCCTCGGAGCTGAAGACGGGGACGTACGCCGCGCCGTCGATCTCCATGGTGGCGAGGTCCAGGTTCGCGCTGTCGGGTCCGCCGCCGTTGGGCAGGGGCACCCAGATCGGGCTGCGGCCGAGGACCTCGACCAGGCGGGCGCCCGCCGAGGGGTTGCCGAGGGAGGCGGCAAGAACCTCTTCCAGCTCGTTGCCCGGCCACGTCACGTCCACGGTCCCGTTTCCCCTTCTCGCACGGCCTGCCGTACCGGCCGCCCCGGCAGCACCCTAACGCCGCCCCGGCGCCGCCGTGGCCAAAAGAAGGGGTACGGGCACTCCTGGACAGGGGCGTACGTCACAGCGGCCCGCGTCGGCGCCGACCGGCGTACGTCACAGCGGCCCGCGTCGGCGCCGACCGGCGTACGTCGCGGGCGTCCGCCTCGGGCCGCCTCACGTCGCCTGGCGGAAGCCGATCTTCCGCAGGGTGTCCGCCGCGTCCCGGTCGAGCAGGGTCGCGGAGGCGCAGCCGTGCGGCAGCCGGCCGGACTCCGCCGCCCGGACCAGCCGGGCGACGGCCCGCCGGTGCCGGGCGAAGGCGTACGACGACACGCCCCGGCCGCGGGCCCGCTGGCCCTCACGGGCGGTCCCCGGGTCGACGTCGAGCAGGACCAGGTGGAGGGACCGTCCGCGGCGGCGGGCCTCCCGGGCGAGCCAGCCCCGCACCCAGGACTGGGTGCCGCAGTCGTGGACGATCACTCCGGCGCCGGATCTCAGGGTGCGGCGCAGCCCCGCGTAGTGCGCGATCCGCACCAGCGGGCGGTAGACGGCGTACGGCAGGAGACGGGGCATCCGGGCCTCCCAGCGCTCCCGGGTGTCCTGCGAGTCGATGCCGGCGCCCTCGGCGGCGCGCCGCATGAGGGTGGACTTGCCGCTGCCGGGCAGCCCGGAGACGACCACCAGGTCCCCGGCGGCGAAGGTGAGGGCGCGGGGGCCGCGGCCGCCGCGCTCGCGCAGGTCCCGCAGGAGCCGCCCGCGGCCACGGGTCCGGGCACGGGCTCGCTGGGACGGTATGCCGGTACTCGGCGCGTAAGCGCCGGTGTGCTGGAACCTCATCGCTTCTCCCCCTGCCGGGCCTGGGAAGACCCTTGCCCACAAAGTGTAAAGAAGCGGTAATGGGACACAAGCGATGTGCCCCGCCGACCTCGCGTGCAATGATGTGCGCGCCAGGCGCGCACAGTCGCCACACAATCGCATACCGGCCGCTCGAATCCGCGCGGGAGAGTTCCGGACGCCAGGCGTGTCCGGACGCCGAAGGAGCAAGACCCTCCCTTGAATCTCTCAGGCCCCGTACCGCGTGGATGAGGCAGATCTGAAAAGCGGGACACCTGCCGTGTCCCCACCCAAGGTGCAAACCGATCTCTCGGCGACGAGATGCTCTCGGTGAACCTCTCAGGTTCCATGACAGATGGGGAGGACGTCCTCGCCCGTCATGTGTTTTCGTCACCGATCACGCCCTTGGGACCCGGGAGCCACCCCATGAGCACTGCCCCCCGTCTGACCGCCCTCGATGCCCTGCATCGTTCGCTGGGCGCGACCATGACCGACTTCGCCGGCTGGGACATGCCGCTCCGGTACGGCAGCGAGCGGGACGAGCACATCGCCGTCCGCACCAAGGCGGGTCTCTTCGACCTCTCCCACATGGGTGAGATCACCGTCACCGGCCCGCAGGCGGTCGAGCTCCTCGACCACGCCCTGGTCGGCAACATCTCCACGGTGGGCGTCGGCCGTGCCCGCTACACGATGATCTGCCAGGAGGACGGCGGCATCCTCGACGACCTGATCGTCTACCGCCTCGGCGAGACGGAGTACATGGTCGTCGCCAACGCCTCCAACGCGCAGATCGTCCTGGACGCGCTGACCGGGCGCGCCGCCGGCTTCGACGCCGAGGTGCGGGACGACCGTGACGCGTACGCCCTGATCGCGGTCCAGGGCCCGGAGTCCCCCGGCATCCTGAAGGCGATCACCGACGCCGACCTGGACGGGCTGAAGTACTACGCCGGCCTGCCCGGCACGGTCGCCGGTGTGCCCGCGCTGATCGCCCGTACCGGCTACACCGGCGAGGACGGCTTCGAGCTGTTCCTGAAGCCCGAGCACGCCGAGGGCGTCTGGAAGGCGCTGACCGAGGCCGGCGCGCCGGTCGGTCTGATCCCCTGCGGCCTGTCCTGCCGCGACACGCTCCGCCTGGAGGCGGGCATGCCGCTGTACGGCCACGAGCTGACCACCGCGCTGACCCCCTTCGACGCGGGCCTGGGCCGGGTCGTGAAGTTCGAGAAGACGACCGACGACGGCCGTTTCGTCGGCCGTGAGGCGCTCGAGAAGGCCGCCGAGCGCGCCGAGACCGCCCCGCCGCGCAAGCTGGTGGGTCTGGTCGCCGAGGGCCGTCGGGTCCCGCGTGCCGGCTTCTCCGTCGTCAAGGACGGCGTGGTGATCGGCGAGGTCACCTCCGGCGCCCCGTCCCCGACCCTCGGAAAGCCGATCGCCATGGCGTACGTGGACGCGGCGCACGCCGAGCCCGGCACCCAGGGTGTAGGTGTGGACATCCGCGGCACCCACGAGCCGTACGAGGTCGTCGCGCTGCCGTTCTACAAGCGCCAGAAGTGACGTATCCGTCTCACCTCGCGTCTCACCCCGCAAGACCCACGTTCATCAGCACTCCCTCGATCCAGGAGAATCAGGTCATGAGCAACCCCCAGCAGCTGCGCTACACCAAGGAGCACGAGTGGCTGTCGGCCGTCGAGGACGGTGTCGCGACGGTCGGCATCACGGAGTTCGCGGCCAACGCGCTCGGTGACGTCGTCTACGCCCAGCTCCCGGCTGTCGGCGACTCGGTGACCGCGGGCGAGTCCTGCGGCGAGCTGGAGTCCACCAAGTCGGTCAGCGACCTGTACGCCCCGGTGACGGGCGAGATCGTCGCGGCCAACCAGGACGTCGTGGACGACCCGTCCCTCGTGAACACCGCTCCGTTCGAGGGTGGCTGGCTGTTCAAGGTACGGCTCACGGGCGAGCCTGAGGACCTGCTCACCGCCGACGAGTACGCCGCCTTCACCGCCGGCTAAACCGAGACCCCTAGGGATCGATTCATGTCGCTTCTGAACACTCCCCTCCACGAGCTGGACCCGGACGTCGCCGCCGCCGTCGACGCCGAGCTCCGCCGTCAGCAGTCCACCCTCGAGATGATCGCCTCGGAGAACTTCGCTCCGGTCGCCGTCATGGAGGCGCAGGGCTCCGTCCTCACCAACAAGTACGCCGAGGGCTACCCGGGCCGCCGCTACTACGGTGGCTGCGAGCACGTCGACGTGGCCGAGCAGATCGCGATCGACCGGATCAAGGACCTGTTCGGCGCCGAGTACGCCAACGTCCAGCCTCACTCCGGTGCCTCCGCGAACCAGGCCGCCCTCTTCGCGATCGCCCAGCCCGGCGACACGATCCTGGGTCTGGACCTGGCGCACGGCGGTCACCTCACCCACGGCATGCGCCTGAACTTCTCCGGCAAGCAGTTCAACGTGGTCGCCTACCACGTGGACGAGGCCGGTCTGGTCGACATGGCCGAGGTCGAGCGCCTCGCCAAGGAGCACCGCCCCAAGGTGATCATCGCGGGCTGGTCCGCCTACCCGCGCCAGCTGGACTTCGCCGAGTTCCGCCGGATCGCGGACGAGGTCGAGGCCTACCTGTGGGTCGACATGGCCCACTTCGCGGGTCTGGTCGCGGCCGGTCTGCACCCGAACCCGGTCGAGTACGCGGACGTGGTGACCTCCACCACGCACAAGACGCTCGGCGGCCCCCGCGGCGGCATCATCCTGGCGAAGAAGGAGTTCGCGAAGAAGCTGAACTCCTCGGTCTTCCCCGGTTTCCAGGGCGGCCCGCTGGAGCACGTGATCGCGGCCAAGGCCGTCTCCTTCAAGGTCGCGGCCTCGGAGGAGTTCAAGGAGCGCCAGCAGCGCACCCTGGACGGCGCCCGCATCATCGCCGAGCGCCTGGTCCAGGACGACGTCACCGCCCACGGTGTCTCCGTCCTGTCCGGCGGTACGGACGTCCACCTGCTCCTCGTCGACCTGCGCGACAGCGAGCTGGACGGCCAGCAGGCCGAGGACCGGCTCCACGAGGTCGGCATCACGGTCAACCGGAACGCCGTTCCGAACGACCCGCGCCCGCCGATGGTCACCTCGGGTCTGCGCATCGGTACGCCGGCGCTCGCGACCCGCGGTTTCCAGGCCGACGACTTCACCGAGGTCGGCGACATCATCGCGGAGACCCTGAAGCCCGGCTTCGACGCCGACAAGGCCGCGTCGCTGAAGGCCCGGGTGACGGCGCTCGCCGACAAGCACCCGCTGTACCCCGGTCTGAAGTAATTTCGTACGCTTTTGTTCCGCGGCCGGTCTGCGACCGTTCGTCCGGAACCTTCGGGGCACCGCGCACACTGGACAGTGAGCGCGGTGCCCCACCCCATGTCCTCGCTCCGTACCGCACGTCCTTCTTCGCGCTTTTCTGCTCCACCCCGGCAGACAACGGCGTCTAGCCCCCACAAGGAGTCCTCCGTGGCCATCTCGGTCTTCGACCTGTTCTCGATCGGCATCGGCCCGTCGAGCTCCCACACGGTGGGCCCGATGCGCGCGGCCCGGATGTTCGCCCGCCGCCTGAAGAACGAGGGCCTGCTCGCCCACACCGCGCACGTCCGGGCGGAGCTGTACGGCTCCCTCGGCGCGACCGGCCACGGCCACGGCACCCCGAAGGCCGTCCTGCTGGGCCTGGAGGGCAGCTCGCCGCGCACGGTGAACGTGGAGACCGCCGACGACGAGGTCGAGCGGATCAAGTCGAGCGGCCGGATCAACCTGCTCGGCGCGCACGAGATCCCCTTCGACTTCGACGCCGACCTGGTCCTGCACCGGCGCAAGGCCCTGCCGTACCACGCCAACGGGATGACGATCTTCGCGTACGACGCGGAGGGCGGCCTGGTCCTGGAGAAGACGTACTACTCGGTCGGCGGCGGCTTCGTCGTCGACGAGGACGCCGTCCAGGGCGAGAACCCGATCGTCCCCGACGACACCGTCCTGAAGTACCCCTTCCGCACCGGCGACGAGCTGCTCCGCCTCGCGAAGGAGACCGGTCTGTCGATCTCCGCGCTGATGCTGGAGAACGAGAAGGCCTGGCGCACCGAGGACGAGATCCGTGCGGGCCTCCTGGAGATCTGGCGGGTCATGCAGTCCTGCGTCTCGCGCGGCATGGCCCGCGAGGGCATCCTGCCCGGCGGCCTGAAGGTCCGCCGGCGCGCCGCGAACCTGGCCCGCAAGCTGCGGTCCGAGGGCGACCCGAAGATGCACGCCATGGAGTGGATCACCCTCTACGCGATGGCCGTGAACGAGGAGAACGCGGCGGGCGGCCGGGTGGTCACCGCCCCGACGAACGGCGCGGCCGGCATCATCCCCGCCGTTCTGCACTACTACACGAACTTCGTGCCCGGCGCCGACGACGAGGGCATCGTCCGCTTCATGCTGGCGGCCGGCGCGGTCGGCATGCTCTTCAAGGAGAACGCCTCGATCTCCGGCGCCGAGGTCGGCTGCCAGGGCGAGGTCGGCTCGGCCTGCTCGATGGCGGCGGGCGCCCTCGCCGAGGTCCTGGGCGGCTCCCCGGAGCAGGTGGAGAACGCGGCCGAGATCGGCATGGAGCACAACCTGGGCCTGACCTGCGACCCGGTCGGCGGCCTGGTCCAGATCCCGTGCATCGAGCGCAACGGCATGGCGGCGGTCAAGGCCGTCACGGCGGCGAAGATGTCGATGCGCGGCGACGGCAGCCACCTGGTCTCCCTCGACAAGGTCATCAAGACCATGAAGGAGACCGGCGCGGACATGAGCGTGAAGTACAAGGAGACCGCGCGCGGCGGTCTCGCGGTGAACATCATCGAGTGCTGAATCGGTTGTTCACCTGACGGTCCCCGGGCCGGGCGGCCGCCGCCGCCCGGGCCGGGGCCGGGTCAGTAGCGCACCCAGAGCACGTGGACGTTCGGGTGCGTCGGGCCGAAGGGCTCGCAGAGGAACAGCGCGCCCCAGAGAGGCCGGCCCGCCACGCCGGCCGCCTGGCACTCGGCGTACGAGGCGTGGTGGCTGCGGGCGTAGAAGCCGGGGCCCGCGGCCTCGGCGGAGCCGGCGGTGCCGAGCGCGAGGGCTCCGGCCGTGGCCGCGGTGGCGAGTGCGGCTGCGATGCGACGGTACATGGCATGTCCTCCTGGAAACGCCGGGATGCCCTGGCGGAGTGCGTGACGATGCGATGTGGAGCGTTGCGGTGCGATGCGGTGCGGAACGTGCCGGCTGCGCAGCCGGGACGAACGTACCGTCGCGAGCAGGGTCGCACAATAGGTCCAGACCAATGCGCGGGGCTTGTCGCCCCGACCGCCGTCACGCCGGGGTCGGCACCACGCTCCTGCCCGTCTCGTGGGCGTACAGCATCGCCCGGTCGCGGAGGGCGGCGTGGACGGCCATGCGGGCGTCGCGACGGCGCTGGGCCGGGCCGTCGGGCAGGTGCAGGATGCCGGCGTTGCCGCGCGAGCCGCGCTGGATCTCCGCCGTGCGGGGAATCCGGAGCGACTGGTAGCGGTCGAGCCGGGCCGCGGTCGTCGACGGCGCCGGGTCGGCCAGACAGGCCGCCAGGTCCATCGCGTCCTCGACCGCCTGGTTCGCGCCCTGCGCCATGAACGGCAGCATCGGGTGGGCCGCGTCGCCGAGCAGGGTCAGCCGGGGCGAGGACCAGACGTCCAGCGGCGGCCGGTCGTGCAGCGCCCACTGGAGGGTCGTCTCCACGGCGCCCACGACGTCCGCGACCAGACCGGTCCAGCCGCCGAACACCCGGCGCAGTGCCTCCGGGTCGCCCGGGACCGACCAGGACTCGCCCGGGGACTGCGCCATCGGCACCGTCGCCGCGAAGCTCAGGTACTCCCCCGCCGCGACCGGGTAGCACACGAAGTGCCCGCCCGGGCCGAGCCAGAGGCGCACCAGAGACGCGCGGGCCGCGTCCGGGAGCCGGTCCATGGGCACCAGACCCCGGTAGATGCCGAGCCCCGAGAACTCGGGCTCGTCGCGCCGGAACGCCTCACGGACCGTGGAGTGGATGCCGTCGGCGCCCACCACCAGCTCCGCCCCGCGGACGGTCCCGTCCTCGAAGCTCAGCCGGACGCCGTCACCCGACGCCTCCGTCTCCCGCGCCTCGCTGAGGCGTTCGCCCAGCTTGAGGCTGCCCTCGTCGACGAGGGTGAGGAGCGCGTCGTGGAGATGCGCCCGGTGCACCGTGTAGTACGGGGCCCCGAACATCCGCTCGCACTCCGCGCCGAGGGGTGTCCGGGCGATCGGCCGCCCGCTCCACCCCCGTACCTCCATGGCCTCGATCGCCACCGCCCGCTCGCGCAGGGCCGGGCCGAGGCCGAGCCGCAGCAGCGGCCTGACCGCGTTGGGCGAGAGCTGGACTCCCGCCCCCACCTCCGCGAGCCGCCGCGTCTGTTCGTACACCGTGTACGAGACACCCATGGAGGAGAGCGCGCCGGCCAGCGTCAGTCCGCCGATGCCGGCACCGACCACCGAGACGTGCGGCCGCTCCTCCGCTCCCCACTCGTCCAGATCCCCGAACCGCACCTTTGAGACCGCCTTCCGCGTCGCTGCTGTGTCGGCACCGTCGGCGTCGCCGGCCGCGGTCTCCCGCAGCCCGGCCGTCCGCCGCACCCCGAGCATGGGTCGCCCACCGGCCCCCGGCAACGCGGGTCACGCCCCCCTCTGACAACTGTCGCGGCTTCCATGACGTCCGTCACCGCCGCCCCCACGGGCCCGGCCCGGCCCGCCGGCCCGCACCTAACGTCGAGGCTGCGCCCCGGAGTCCGTCTGCGGGCGACGACCCCACGACGTCCCACCACCACGCCGGGAGGCACACAGTGACACGAGCCGAGGGACCGCGGTGACCGCCGCGGTGGCCGTGGAAGGCCTGCAGAAGCGGTACGGCGACCACGAGGCCGTGCGCGGCGTCGACTTCAGCGTCGCGGAGGGCGAGATCTTCGCCCTGCTCGGGCCGAACGGCGCGGGCAAGACCACCACCCTGGAGATCCTGGAGGGCTTCCGGGAGCGCGACGGCGGGCGGGTCGAGGTCCTCGGCCGCGACCCCGGCGTCAAGGCCGACGGCCACTGGCTGCGCGGCCAGGTCGGCCTCGTCCTCCAGGACATCGCCGTGGAGCCCTATCTGTCGGTACGGGAGACCGTGGCCCGCAACGCCGGCTACTACCCGGACCCGCGGAACGTCGACGAACTGCTCGACCTCGTCGGCCTGAACGAGAAGAAGGGCGCCAAGGTCAAGGACCTGTCCGGCGGCCAGAAGCGTCGGCTCGACCTGGCGCTCGGCGTCGTCGGCCGACCCAAGCTGCTGTTCCTGGACGAGCCGACCACCGGCTTCGACCCGAACGCCCGCCGCGGCGCCTGGGACGTCGTGCGCAATCTGCGCGACGACGGCACCACCATCGTCCTCACCACCCACTACATGGACGAGGCGCAGGCGCTGGCCGACTCGGTCGTGGTCATCGCCGAGGGCCGGATCGTCGCCTCGGGCACCCCGGACACCCTCGGCGGCCGCGACAGCGCCCAGACCCGGATCCGCTTCGCCCTGCCGACGGGCGCCGCGCTCGCCGACGTACCGCTGCCGGTGAGCGATGTGGAGGACGGCCTGGTGACGGCCGAGACGACCGAGCCGACGGCCGCGCTGCACCGGCTGACCGGCTGGGCGCTGGACCGGGGCACGCCGCTCGACCGGCTGACGGTCGAGCAGCCCACGCTCGAGGACGTCTACCTGAGCCTGACCAGCGAGTACGTACAGCAGGAAGCCTCCTCGCCGTCGTCCGCGCGGGAGCGCAAGGCGCCCGCAGGACGAGGCCGCCGACCCGGACGGAGCCGCTCATGACCACCCTGATCCCCCCGAGCACCGAGACGACCGCCCCGGCGGCCTCGGCGACCCGCGCGGGCGACCCGCGCGCGCGGAACCCGCTGGCCCTCCTCGGCCATCAGATCCGTTACGAGCAGCTGTCGTTCTGGCGCAACCCGCAGTCGATGGTCTTCACCTTCGTGCTGCCGATCGTCATCATCGGCATCTTCGGCGCCGTGTTCAGCGGCAGCGAGGGCCAGGACTTCTTCTTCGGTCTGACCGGCATGCAGTACTACACGCCGGTGATCGCGGCGGTGTCCGTACTCGGCGCCTGCTACGGCCAGTTGGCGATCGTGCTCGCGATGCGCCGGCAGACCGGGGTCCTCAAGCGGCTGCACGCCACGCCGCTGCCGGCCTGGGTCTACTTCGCCGGTCTGCTCGTGCACTGCGTCGTCGTCAGCATCGTCGACGTGGCGCTCGTCTTCGGCATCGGCGCGCTCTACGGCGTCGATCTGCCCACCCACTGGGGCGCGGTCCTGCTGACGCTCGTCCTGGGCGCGGCGAGCTTCTGCGCGCTCGGTGTCGGCGTGGCCTCGCTGATCAAGAACTCGGAGGCGGCCCCGGCCGTCGTGCAGTTCATCCAGTTCCCGCTGGTCTTCATCTCGGGCAGCTACTTCCCGATCCACGCGGAGCTCCTCAACACCATCGCGGGCCTGCTGCCCGTGAAGCCGTTCAACGACGCCATGCTGGCGCTCTTCACCCAGGACGCCGGCTTCCAGTGGCGTGACCTGGCGGTCCTCGCCGCCTGGGGAGTCATCGGCGCCCTGATCGCCGTCCGCAGCTTCCGCTGGGACCCTCGCCCCGAGTAGCAGCCGGGTGCGCACCACGAAAAGGCCCGACCGGGAAACCGGCCGGGCCTTTCGCGATCCCCGTGGGGGGGCTGTGGTCAGACGTTCCGCGGTGCGGGGGCGCTCTCGGGTACGAGGGTGTTCTCGGGTACGGGGAAGGCGTGGGCCAGGACCGCGTACGTGCGCAGCTCCTCCAGGAGGCTCAGGCCGAGCCGGTTGTGGAGCATGTGCGCGTGCGAGAAGAGGACCATGCCGGGGTGGGCCGGCGACTGCTCCCGGATCTCGTCCGCGTGGGCGGCGATCCGGGCGTGCCAGCCGGCGAAGGGGCCGTGGGAGCCGGGGTCGAGGGTCACCGCTCCCTCGACCCGGGTGATCGTGTCGAGGAGTGCGGCCGGGTGGCCCGCCTCGGCGGCCCAGGCGCGCCAGGCCCCGAGACCGTGGGCGTAGTAGTACGCGCGTTCCGCCGGGTCCCCGAGGGCTGCGGCGACCGCGACGGTGCCGCGCAGGGCCAGCACGGCCCGCTGCCGCTCGCTGCCCACCTTGGGCAGGGCGGCGAGGACGAGGGCGCTGGACAGGGTGAAGAGGGACTCGGCGGCGGGCATGAGCGCCGGGCCGCCGTAGCGGTCGGACTCCGGCTCGTAGACGGCCGGGTGGACGCCGGGGGGCAGCAGGGCCTTCACGGAGGTGTTCTCGCCGGTCTCGCCGGCGGCGGCGGGGGGGGGGGGGGGCGGGGGGGGGGGGGGGGGGGGGAGGGTGGCCCCTTGCCGTGGGGGGGGGGAATGGAGAGGGGGAGGGGTTGGAGGGGAGGGGTTCCCACCCTCAC
>NZ_JBVHZJ010000075.1:0-39203 GCF_055574655.1 Streptomyces sp. NPDC029956
GCGCCGAACCACATCTCGGCCTGGCCGAGGGTCTTGGCGCCGTTGTCGATCCAGTACGGGACGGACTCGGGCAGGTCGACGGCGGCGCGGAGGAGGCGTTCGAAGGGTACGGCGTCCCAGCCGATGGTCTGGCCGTGCACGACCGCGCCGTCCTCGGCGGTGCGGGCGACGATGCCGGGCACGCCGACGCCGACACCGATGAGACGGTCCGCGGGCACGTCCGCGAGGCGCAGCACCTCGGCGATGCCCTCCCGGAGATGGTCGACGACGAGGTCGACGTCGTAGCGGGCCGTGCGGGGTCCGGAGCAGGCCAACGCGCGTTCGGTGCGGGCGAGTTCGGTGAGGGTGAGGTCGAAGAGCTCGATCCTGACCCGGGTCTCGCCGATGTCGACGCCGATCATGAAGCCGCTGGCGGGGGTGATCCTGACGAGGGTACGGGGGCGTCCGCCGGCGGAGTCGACGCTGCCGGCCTCCTCGACGAGTCCGTCGGCGACGAGTTCGGCGACGACGTTGCTGACGGAGCCCGAGCTGAGGCCGGTCGCCGGGCCGAGCATGAGACGGCTCATCGGTCCGTCGAAGTACAGCCTGCGCAGAACGGCGGTGCGGTTCTCGCGCCGCAGGTCACGCACCGTGCGGCCAGTTCTCGCGTGCACTTTGGTCCCCGTCTCTGAAGTCGTTCGTTGCAACATACCCGCAGTCCAAGCCTTGACGCGACCTTCTCATGGGGTTTAACTCACATCCTAAATTAAGCCGATGTTACGGCGAGGCCTCCAGACGCCCACCAACATCGGCGATCCCCTCGTCCCCGAAAGGGCCCAGGAGCCATGCGCAGAGTCAGAGCCGCTGTCACCGGTGTCGTCACCCTCTCCCTCGCCTTCACCGCCACCGCCTGTGGCGGGGGTGAGGGAAGCGAGTCGTCGCCGAAGACCCTCACCTACTGGGCCTCCAACCAGGGCGCCAGCCTGGAGATCGACAAGAAGGTCCTGCAGCCCGAGCTCGACCAGTTCGAGAAGGAGACCGGGATCAAGGTCAAGCTGGAGGTGATCCCGTGGTCCGACCTGCTCAACCGGATCCTCACCGCGACCACCTCCGGTCAGGGCCCCGACATCCTCAACATCGGCAACACCTGGAGCGCCTCGCTCCAGTCCACCGGCGCCCTCCTGCCCTGGGACGCGAAGAACCTGGAGGCCATCGGCGGCAAGGACCGCTTCGTCGACTCCGCGCTCGGCTCCACCGGCGTCGCGGGCAAGGACCCGGCCGCCGTCCCGCTCTACTCCATGGCCTACGCGCTCTACTACAACAAGAAGATGTTCAAGGACGCGGGCATAGCCAAGCCGCCGACCACCTGGGACGAGGTGATCGCGGCCGGCAAGAAGCTCAGCAAGGACGGCAAGGCGGGCATCGGGGTCGAGGGCTCCAACCTCTCCAACAACATCCACCAGGTCTTCGTCCTCGGCAAGCAGCACGGCGCGGACTTCTTCACCGCCGACGGCAAGCCCGACTTCACGTCCGACGGGGCCGTCGCCGCCGTCAAGCAGTACATCGACCTGATGGCCGTGCAGAAGATCGTCGCCCCCGGCAACGCCGAGTACGCCCAGAACCAGTCCCTCAGCGACTTCGCCAAGAACAAGACCGGCATGGTCCTCTGGCAGACCCCGTCGCAGACCTTCTCCTCGCAGGGCATGGGCCCGGACGAGTGGGGTGTGGCCCCCGCCCCGGTCCCGTCGGGCAAGCCCGGTCAGGGCGCCCAGACCAACTCGATGGTCGCCGGCATCAACCTGGCCGTCTTCAAGAACACCAAGAACCTCGACGGCGCGCTGAAGTTCGTGAAGTACATGACGAGCGACGAGGAGCAGGTCGCCCTCAACAAGGCGTACGGATCCGTCCCGCCGGTCAAGAGCGCCCAGCAGAACCCCGCCTTCGCCGACCCCTCGCTCACCGTCATCCGCGACACCCTCTCCACCAGCGCCGCGGCCCTGCCGCAGGTGCCCGAGGAGTCGCAGTTCGAGACGGTCGTGGGCACCGCGGTCAAGGAGCTGTTCGCCGACGCCGCCGCCGGCCGCCCGGTGACCACGGAGTCCGTGAAGGCCAAGCTCGAAAAGGCCCAGCAGCAGATGCCCAAGAAGTAGGCCGCCCCACCATGACCGAAACCGCCGTCGCTCACCCGACCGAGCCGGCGGTGCGCAAGGCCACACCCGGAGGGGCACGCGCACCACGCCGCTCCGGGCGTCGCCGCATCGCACTGCCCTACCTGCTGCTCCTGCCCGCCCTGCTCCTCGAACTCCTCGTCCACCTCCTGCCGATGCTCATGGGCATCGCCATGAGCTTCAAGGAGCTGACCCAGTTCTACATCCGGAACTGGAGCGAGGCTCCCTGGTCGGGCCTGGACAACTACACCGTCGCGATCGACTTCGACGCCCCCGTCGGGCAGGCGCTCCTGAAGTCCTTCCTGACGACCTGTCTTTTCACCTTCCTCTCCGTGGGGCTGTGCTGGTTCCTCGGGACGGCCGCCGCGATCCTCCTCCAGGAGAACTTCCGGGGCCGCGGCTTCCTGCGGACCCTGTTCCTGGTCCCGTACGCCCTGCCCGTCTACGCCGCCGTCATCACCTGGGCGTTCATGTTCCAGCGGGACAACGGCCTCATCAACCACGTCCTGCACGACCAGCTCGGCATCGGTGACAGCCCCGCCTTCTGGCTCATCGGCGACAACGCCTTCTACACGCTGCTCGTCGTCTCCGTCTGGAAGGGCTGGCCCTTCGCCTTCCTCACCGTCATGGCCGGACTGCAGAACATCCCCCGGGACATGTACGAGGCGGCCGCGCTCGACGGCGCCGGCGTGTGGAAGCAGATCCGGCACATCACCCTGCCGTCGCTGCGCTCCGTCAACCAGGTCCTCGTGCTCGTCCTGTTCCTCTGGACGTTCAACGACTTCAACACCCCCTTCGTGCTGTTCGGCAAGGCGGCCCCCGAATCCGCCGACCTGATCTCGCTCCACATCTACCAGTCGTCCTTCCAGACCTGGAACTTCGGCACCGGCTCGGCCATGTCCGTGCTGCTGCTGCTCTTCCTCCTCGTCGTCACGGGCGTCTACCTCCTGCTCACCAGCCGCGGAAGGAAGGCCTCCGATGTCTGAGCACGCATCCCGGCGCGCGGCTCCGCGCTCCCCCATGGCGGCGCCCCGCTCGTTCCTCTGGACGCGGCGGATCTTCCTCACCCTGCTCACCACGTTCGTGGTGCTGCCGGTGTACGTCATGGTCTCCAGCTCGCTGAAGCCGCTGGAGGACGTCTCGGGCAAGTTCCAGTGGATCCCCTCGGGGCTCACGCTCCGCCCGTACGTCGACATCTGGGAGACCGTCCCGCTCGCCGACTACTTCGTGAACTCGATCGTCGTCGCGGGCGCGGCCACGGTGTTCTCGGTGACGGTCGCGATCTTCGCCGCGTACGCCGTCAGCCGCTACAACTTCCGCGGCAAGCGGGTCTTCACGGTGACGGTGCTGTCCACGCAGATGTTCCCCGGCATCCTCTTCCTGCTGCCGCTCTTCCTCATCTACGTCAACATCGGCAACGCCACCGGCATCGCCCTCTTCGGCTCCCGGGAAGGCCTGATCCTCACCTATCTGACCTTCTCGCTGCCGTTCTCCATCTGGATGCTGACCGGCTACTTCGACTCGATCCCGCGTGAGCTCGACGAGGCCGCCAAGGTCGACGGCTGCGGGCCGATCAGCGCGCTGTTCCGCGTCATCGTCCCGGCCGCGTCCCCCGGCATCATCGCCGTCGCCGTGTACGCGTTCATGACCGCCTGGGGCGAGGTCCTCTTCGCCTCCGTCATGACCAACGACACCACCCGCACCCTCGCCGTCGGTCTCCAGGGGTACGCCACCCAGAACGACGTGTACTGGAACCAGGTGATGGCCGCCTCCCTCGTGGTCAGCGTCCCCGTCGTCGTCGGCTTCCTGCTCCTCCAGCGCTATCTCGTCGCCGGCCTCACCGCAGGTGCGGTCAAGTGACCTCCCTCTCCACACCCATCACGAAGAGGTTCCCCGTGTCCGAATCCCCCGACTCCCGCACCACGCTCGACCTGGAGGCCTTCCCGCCGGACTTCTCCTGGGGCACCGCGACCTCCGCCTACCAGATCGAGGGCGCCGTCGCCGAGGACGGCCGGGCTCCGTCCATCTGGGACACCTTCTCCCGCGTCCCCGGCGCGATCGACAACGGCGACCACGGCGACACCGCCTGCGACCACTACCACCGCTGGCCCGAGGACGTCGCCCTGATGAAGGGCCTCGGCACCGACGCCTACCGGCTGTCCGTCGCGTGGCCGCGCGTCGTCCCCGGTGGCGACGGGCCCGTCAACGCGCCCGGACTCGACTTCTACGACCGGCTCGTCGACGGACTCCTCGACGCCGGCATCACCCCCTCCGTCACCCTCTACCACTGGGACCTGCCGCAGGCCCTCCAGGACCGGGTGACCGACAGCCACGGGGGCTGGACCGAGCGGGCCACCGCCGAACACCTCGCCGCCTACGCCTCCGTCGTCGCCGAACGCCTCGGCGACCGCGTCACCCAGTGGGCCACCCTCAACGAACCGCTCTGCTCCGGCTGGATCGGACACCTCGAGGGGCGGATGGCCCCGGGCCTCACCGACCTCACCGCCGCCGTCCGCGCCTCGTACCACCTCCTCCTCGCCCACGGCCTCGCCACCCAGGCCGTCCGCGCCGCCGCACCCGGCGCCCAGGTCGGCCTCGTCACCAACCACTCGACCGTCGCGCCCGCCTCCACCCGGCCCGAGGACATCGCCGCGGCCGCCCGCGCGGACGGCCACACCAACCGCTGGTGGCTCGACCCGGTGTACGGCCGCGGCTTCCCCACCGACATGCGCGAGCTGTACGGAGTCGAACTGCCGGAGAAGCCCGGGGACCTGGAGACCATCGCCTCCCCGCTCGACTGGCACGGCCTCAACTACTACTTTCCGGTCACCGTCGCCGACGACCCGACGGGACCCACGCCGCACGCCCGCGAGGTCCGCCTCCCCGACGTGCCCCGCACGGGCATGGACTGGCAGATCGACGCCGGCGGCCTGGAGGCCTTCCTGCTGCGGCTCACCGAGGACTACGGCGTACGGAAGCTGTACGTCACCGAGAACGGCTCGGCCTTCCCCGACACCGTCGGGCCGGACGGAGAGGTCCACGACCCCGAGCGCACCCGCTACCTGGAGCAGCACCTCGCGGCCTGCGCGAGCGCCCTGCGCAAGGGCGCGCCGCTCGCCGGGTACTACGCCTGGTCCCTCCTGGACAACTTCGAGTGGGCCTACGGCTACGACAAGCGCTTCGGCCTCGTCCACGTCGACTACGCCACGCAGCGCAGGACCCTGAAGACGAGCGGGCGCCGGTACGCGGACATCGTCCGCGCCCACCGCGAGGCGAACGCGGGCTGACCGCAGGCCCCGTCGTGATCCTCCGGAAGGCCGCCCCGGCATCACCGGGGCGGCCTTCCGGAGTCTCCCCCTCCCGCTGCCTCCCTCTCCCGCATATGTCCTCCCCTTCCGTCTCCGGTCCCCTCTCTTTCCGTCGCCGCCCACGCCCCTCCCCTTCGCCGGCATGCCCTGAAGGAGTGCCCATGGCCGCCAGCGCCGTACCGTCCCCTCCCCCGGGGGCCGACAACGCCGACGAGCTCGCCGACGAACGGCTCCGTCGCCTCCTCGGTCCGACGAAGGTCGCCCGGGGCACCGCCCTCAGCGGTGGCCTCTACAACTCCGCCCGGCTGCTCGAACTCTCCGACGGTCGGCACCTGGTGCTCAAGACGGCGCCTCCGGCGAGCGTCCCCGCCCTCACCCACGAACGGGGCCTCCTCGCCACCGAGGCCCTCTTCCACCGTCTCGCCGCCGGGGTGGGCGCCCTGGTGCCCACCGTCCTGCACCACGAGCCCGCCCGTCCCGGCACCCCCGCCGAGTGGCTGCTCCTCACCTACCTCGACGGCACCACCTGGGACGCCGCGCGCGACCTCCTCACCCCCGCCGATCGTGCGGGGCTGCGCCGTCAGCTGGGTGCGAGCCTGGCCCGGATCGCCACCGTCACCGGGCCGGCCTACGGGTACCCGCAGCCGACCGCGGAGCTCTCGGCCCCGGACTGGCCGACCGCGTTCACCGCGATGCTGCACGCGGTCCTCGCCGACGCCGGCCGGTTCGAGGTCGCCCTGCCCGCCCCCACCGGGTTTCTCGCAGGGCTGCCCGCACGCTTCGGCCACCGGCTCGCCGAGGTGCGCCGGCCCGCGCTCGTCCACTTCGACGCCTGGGAGGGCAACGTCGTCCTCGCCAGGACCGGGAACGGTCCGTGGCGGCTGAGCGGGCTGATCGACGGCGAACGCGCCTTCTTCGGCGACCCGTTGGCCGAACTCGTCGGACTCGATCCGCTCGGCGCGGCCGAGGACGACACCGATCTCCTGGCCGGCTACCGCTCCGTCGCCCCCGCCCTGACCCTCGACACCGGCGCCCGTGTCCGTCTCGCCCTCTACCGGGTCTATCTCGCCCTCGTGATGCGCGTGGAATCCGTCCCCCGCGCCTACGGCGGGGATTTCGCGGCCTGGCTCGACACCTGGTCCGCCGACCGCGTCATGGAGCAGCTCGCCGTACTCGACACCCTGGAGGCGTGACGTGCGGCGGTCGATCGGCAGCGGGGCTCACCCTGCCCGCCGCGAGCCCCGCTGCCACCTCCGACACCGATGCCACCGACGCCCCCGCGGGCACCGCCGTCGACGCCGCCCCAGCGAGGGTCAGGTGGACTCGCGCACGACCAGGACCGGTTCGAACACCTTCGCCCGCGCGGCCGTCTCGGACCGGGCACCGTCGAGCTGCTCGACCAGCAGCGTGGCCATGGCGGCCGCCATGCGCTCCACCGGCTGGTTCACGGTGGTCAGCGGCGGCCGTGCCTTCCGCGCTGCCACGGAATCGTCGAAGCCCACCACGGCCACCGTGCCGGGGACGGAGATCCCCTGCTCACGCAGGTACTGACAGGCGCCCTGGGCCATCAGGTCGTTGGCGGCGAACACGGCGTCGATCCCCGGGTGGTCCTTCAGGAGCCTGGCCATGGCGCGCCTGCCGCTGTCCACCGTGAACCTGCCGCGTACGACGGGCACGGACGTCACCCCGTGCGCCGCGAGCGCCTCGCGGAAGCCGTCGAGGCGCTCGTCCGCCGTGGGGGCTGAGACCGGTGCGGCGATGGTGGCCGGGTGCCGCCGGCCGGTGGCCCAGAGGTGCTCGGCCGCCAGTCGCGCTCCGGCGGTGTTGTCGAGGTCGACGTAGCCGCACCGCTCCCCGTCGCGGGGGCGGCCGAACAGCACCGTGGGGAGGCCCGCTGCCACCAGCATCGACGGCAGCGGGTCGTTCTCGTCCAGGGGCACCACCAGGGCGCCGTCGGCGCCGCCCTGCCGCAGGTACTCGACGAGCTGGGTCCTGGCCTGCTCGGACTCGGCGACGAGCAGGACCGGCTGGATCGCGCGGCGGCGCAGGACCGGCAGGACACCGTCCACCACGCGTCCGAAGAACGGGTCGGAGAACACCCGGGCGGTGAAGGACCTGCCCGTGGCGGAGAGCACCAGGGCCACGGTCCCGGTGCGCCGTGTGACCAGGGAACGGGCTGCCTGGTTGGGCGTGTAGCCGATGCGGGCGATGGCCTCCTGCACGCTCCGCTGGATGTCGGGGGCCACGTTGCGCACGCCGTTGACGACGCGGGACACCGTCGCGCGCGACACCCCCGCCTCGCGTGCGACGTCTTCCAGAGTCGGTCCTCGATTCCCCACCTGCGCACCTTAACGGTGTCGTGTGTCCGGTGGGAGGACGGTCCACGCCTGGCCGGAACCGATTGGCGTCGACACTTAATGAAAGCCAAAAGAAAAGTCGTGTCATACGCCTTGACCGTCAACTCGCCCTGCGTGCAAGGTTTCGGGAGAGCGCTCTCCCACGTTTCCCCCATGTATCCAGAGGAGACCCCATGTCTTCCGTCGGGTCCCCGCCGGTCTTCCGGCGACCCGCCTCACGCGTCCGCCGGGCCACCGTCGGCGCACTTGTCACCTCACTGGCCGGCAGCCTGCTCGCCCTCGCCCCCGCCACGACGGCACAAGCGGCCCCCACCCTGCTCTCCCAGGGGAAGACCGCGACCGCCTCCTCCACCGAGGGCGGCGCCTTCTCCGCCTCCGCCGCCGTCGACGGCGACCTCACCGGAACCCGCTGGGCCAGCGCCTGGCAGGACGCCCAGTGGATCCAGGTCGACCTCGGCAGCAGCGCCACGCTCAGCCACGCGGTCCTCAACTGGGAGGCGGCGTACGGCAAGAGCTACGAGATCCAGGCCTCCGACAACGGCACCACCTGGCGCACCGTCACCTCCGTGACCGCCGGCGACGGCGGCACCGACAACGTCTCCCTCTCCGGAACCGGCCGCTACGTCCGGATGAACGGCCTCACCCGGGCCACCGGATACGGCTTCTCCCTCTGGGAGTTCCAGGTGTACGGCTCCAGCGACACCACCGGCCCGACCCTGCCCGGCGGCGGCGACCTCGGCCCCAACGTGCACGTCGTCGACCCGGCCACGCCCGGCATCCAGGCCAAGCTGGACCAGGTCTTCCAGGAGCAGGAGTCGGCTCAGTTCGGCAGCGGCCGGCACGCCTTCCTCTTCAAGCCCGGCACGTACAACGGGCTCAACGCCCAGATCGGCTTCTACACCCAGATCGCCGGTCTCGGTCTGCGCCCCGGTGACACCACCATCAACGGTGACGTGACCGTCGACGCCGGCTGGTTCAACGGCAACGCCACCCAGAACTTCTGGCGCGGCGCCGAGGGCCTGACCCTCAACCCCGTCAGCGGCACGAACCGGTGGGCCGTCTCGCAGGCCTCCTCCTTCCGCCGTATGCACGTCAAGGGCGGCCTCAACCTGGCGCCCAACGGCTACGGCTGGGCCAGCGGCGGCTACATCGCCGACTCCAAGATCGACGGCCAGGTCGGCAACTACTCCCAGCAGCAGTGGTACACCCGGGAGAGCTCCATCGGCGGCTGGTCCAACAGCGTCTGGAACCAGACCTTCTCCGGCGTCGAGGGCGCTCCGGCCACCTCCTTCCCGGAGCCCCGCTACACCACGCTCGACACCACGCCGATCTCCCGTGAGAAGCCGTACCTCTACCTCGACGGCAACGAGTACAAGGTCTTCGCCCCCGCCAAGCGCGTCAACGCCCGTGGCACCAGCTGGGCCAACGGAGCCCCGCAGGGCGAGTCGATCCCGCTGAACCAGTTCTACGTGGTCAAGCCGGGCGCCACCGCCGCCACGATCAACCAGGCGCTGGCCCAGGGCCTGCACCTGCTGTTCACGCCGGGCGTCTACCACGTCGACCAGACGATCAACGTGAACCGGGCGAACACCATCGTGCTCGGCCTCGGCCTCGCCACGATCATCCCGGACAACGGCGTGACCGCGATGAAGGTCGCCGACGTCGACGGCGTCCGCCTCGCCGGCTTCCTGATCGACGCCGGCCCGGTCAACTCGTCGACCCTGCTGGAGCTCGGTCCGCAGAACTCCTCGGCCGACCACACCGCCAACCCCACCACCGTGCAGGACGTGTACATCCGCATCGGCGGCGCCGGCGCGGGCAAGGCCACCACCAGCATGGTCGTGAACAGCGACGACGCCATCATCGACCACACCTGGGTGTGGCGCGCCGACCACGGCGAGGGCTGGGGCTGGGAGACCAACCGCGCCGACTACGGCGTCCGGGTCAACGGCGACGACGTGCTCGCCACCGGTCTGTTCGTCGAGCACTTCAACAAGTACGACGTCGAGTGGTACGGCGAGCGCGGACGCACGATCTTCTACCAGAACGAGAAGGCGTACGACGCCCCCAACCAGGCCGCGATCCAGAACGGCACGACGAAGGGGTACGCCGCCTACCGGGTCGACGACTCCGTGAACACCCACGAGGCCTGGGGCCTCGGCAGCTACTGCAACTACAACGTGGACCCGACGATCGTCCAGGACCACGGCTTCAAGGCACCCGTCAAGCCGGGGGTGAAGTTCCACAGCCTCCTGGTGGTCTCCCTCGGCGGCATGGGCCACTACAACCACGTCATCAACGACACCGGGGCGTCCACCATCCCCGCCGGCACCTCCACCGTGCCGTCCACCGTCGTCTCCTTCCCCTGACGGTCCCGCCGGGACGCCCACCCATCCGGGGCGTCCCGGCCCCCTCACCCCTTCCGGGCGGCGCCCAGTCCCCGCCGCGCCGCCCGGAAGGCGATCCCCCTCCTCCCTCCGTCCTGGAGCGTCCATGACCGCGACCCGTACCCCCACGACACGAAGGCGCGCCCGCGACCGCGCCCGCACGACAGGCTCACTCGTCTCCCTGGGTGCCCTGCTCGCCACCTCGGCGACCGCACTCACCGCCGCACCGGCCGCCGCCGCGGAGACCCTCCTCTCCCAGGGGAAGACCGCCACCGCCTCCTCGAACGAGGGCGCCGCCTGGGCCGCCTCCGCCGCCTTCGACGGCGACCTCACCGGAACCCGCTGGGCGAGCCAGTGGAGCGACGCCCAGTGGATCCAGGTCGACCTGGGCAGCAGCGCCGACATCAGCCGCGTCGTCCTGAACTGGGAGGGCGCCTACGGCAAGGCGTACGACATCCAGGTCTCCGACAACGGGACCGACTGGCGCACCGTCAAGTCCGTGACCGCGGGCGACGGGGGCACCGACGAGCTCGCGGTCACCGGCAAGGGCCGCTACGTACGCCTCCAGGGGATCACCCGGGGCACCGGATACGGCTACTCCCTGTGGGAGTTCCAGGTGTACGGCGGCGGGTCCGCGCAGCCCGAGCCCGGCGGCGCGGTCCGTGTCAGCGGCACGCAGGGCAACTGGCAGCTGACGGTGGGCGGACAGCCCTACACCGTCAAGGGCGTCACGTGGGGCCCCGCGATGGCCGACGCCCCCCGCTACATGCCGGACGTGAAGTCCATGGGCGTCAACACCGTCCGCACCTGGGGAACCGACGCCGGCACCAAGCCGCTGCTCGACGCGGCGGCCGCCAACGGCGTCAAGGTGATCAACGGCTTCTGGCTCCAGCCGGGCGGCGGCCCGGGCTCCGGCGGCTGCGTCAACTACGTGACGGACAGCGCGTACAAGAGCAACTCGCTCACCGAGTTCGCGAAGTGGGTCGACACCTACAAGTCCCACCCCGCCACCCTCATGTGGAACGTCGGCAACGAGTCCGTCCTCGGACTGCAGAACTGTTACAGCGGCACCGAGCTGGAAGCCCAGCGCAACGCGTACACGACCTTCGTCAACGACGTCGCCAAGAAGATCCACTCCATCGACCCCGACCACCCCGTGACCTCCACGGACGCGTGGACCGGCGCCTGGCCGTACTACAAGCGCAACGCGCCCGACCTCGACCTGTACTCGATGAACGCCTACGGCGACATCTGCGGTGTGCGCCAGGACTGGATCGACGGCGGGTACAACAAGCCGTACATCATCACCGAGACGGGGAACGCCGGCGAGTGGGAGGTGCCCGACGACGTCAACGGCATCCCCGACGAGCCGACCGACGTCCAGAAGGCCGATGGCTACACCAAGGCCTGGGACTGCATCACCGGTCACCGGGGCGTCGCCCTCGGCGCGACGATGTTCCACTACGGCCTCGAACACGACTTCGGCGGCGTCTGGTTCAACCTGCTTCCCGACGGCCTCAAGCGCCTGTCGTACTACGCGGTGAAGAAGGCCTACGCCGGCTCCACCACGGGCGACAACACCCCGCCGGTCATCACCAACATGACGGTCACCCCGGCCTCCGCGGCCCCGGCGGGGCGTGAGTTCACGGTCCGCG
Source organism: Streptomyces sp. NPDC029956 (assembly GCF_055574655.1). Taxonomy (NCBI): domain Bacteria; kingdom Bacillati; phylum Actinomycetota; class Actinomycetes; order Kitasatosporales; family Streptomycetaceae; genus Streptomyces; species Streptomyces sp. NPDC029956. The sequence goes on from NZ_JBVHZJ010000075.1 coordinate 11,855, forward strand.
CCGACATCCGTGACCCCGACGGCGACCCGATCACGCCCAAGATCTACCTGAGCGGAAACTACGCCAACGGCGACAAGCGTCTCGTCGACGCGCAGTACCGCTCCCTGGGCAACGGCACCTTCGCCGTCACCGCGCCCGAGAAGCTCGGCGTGTGGAAGGTCTACATCCAGGCCGAGGACGGCCGCGGCAACGCCGGCATCGAGACGAAGTCCGTCAAGGTCGTCGCACCGCCCGTCACCGGCACCAACATCGCCCTGGGCAAGCCCGCCACCGCCTCCTCCGCCCAGGCCTCCTACGGCGACTGCCCCTGCCCCGCCTCCAACGCCTTCGACGGCAACACCGGCACCCGCTGGGCCAGCGACTGGAGCGACCCGCAGTGGATCCAGGTCGACCTCGGCGCGGCCAAGCCCATCCGCACCGTGCAGCTCGTCTGGGACCCCGCCTACGCCAAGTCCTACGAGGTCCAGGTCTCCGACAACGGCACGACCTGGCGGACCGTCCATACCACCACCACGGGCAACGGTGACATCGACACCATCGAGCCCGCCACCACCGCCCGGTACGTCAAGCTCCAGCTCACCGCGCGCGGCACCGGCTGGGGCTACTCGCTCCACGAGTTCGGCGTCTACAGCTGACGAGCCGGACCCCCATGACGGGTGGCGGGGCCTGCCGCTCGGCTCCGCCACCCCGGCACCACCGCACGGGAACCATCACACCAGTCGCGTGGCGCGTGCGCGTTCACGCGAAGCCATCCCCATGGGCAGGAGATCCCCATGAGATCGAGTCCGAAACGGCTCTCCGCACTCCTCGTCGGTACGGCCCTGATCGCCGGCGTCCTCGGCGTCGGCACCATGGCCTCGGCCACGGACACCGGCGGTGGCACCGCGCCCGCCGTCGCCGCGGCCGGCCCTCACAGCGGTCACACCATGGCCGTGTCCACCCAGGCCTCGGGGGACGACGCCGACGGCGACGGATACATCCCCGCCGTACCCCAGGTCACCGGTGTCACCCCGTCCACGGCCACCCCGCCGCCGGCCTACCACCACGAGTTCCAGGCCGGCTGCTCCGTCACCCACACCGCCCCCGACGACCCGATCGTCTACCCGGGCCAGTTCGGCAAGTCCCACGACCACACGTTCATGGGCAACACCTCCACCAACGCCGCCAGCACCACCGCCTCGCTGTACGGAGGCAGCACCACCTGCAAGGCGCCCGCGGACGCCTCCGCGTACTGGATGCCCACGCTGTACAAGGGCGACCAGAAGATCCTGCCCGTCGGCCCGCAGGTCATCTACTACAAGGCGGGCGTCACCGACTACCGGAGCGTGCGGCCCTTCCCCAAGGGTCTGCGGTACGTCGTCGGCAACCCGATGCAGAGCGCCCAGGAGTTCCGGGCCCACAAGGGCTTCGTCGAGGGCTGGGAATGCGGTGACAGCTTCTTCAACACCGACATCCCGGCGAGCTGTCCGAACCGGCCCGACGTACAGCTCAACCTGCGCATGCAGGCCCCCAGCTGCTGGGACGGCAAGTACCTCGACACCCCCGACCACAAGAGCCACATGGCCTACCCGGTGGTCAAGCCCGGCACCAACGACAACATGTGCCCGGCCTCCCACCCCGTCGCCCTGCCGATGATCGAGTTCAAGATGGCGTGGCCGGTCAACGGCGACATGAGCCAGGTCCGCCTGGCCAGTGGTCGCGGCTACTCCTTCCACTACGACTTCTTCAACGCGTGGGAGGAGCGCACCCTCAAGGCCCTCGTCGACCACTGCATCGTCGGCGGCCTGCAGTGCGACACACGGGGCTTCGACCTCTACCGCCCCGAGCGCGGTGTCGTGCTCAACGAGGACCACCGCCTGCCCTGATCCGTCTCCCGTACACGGCCCGGACGCCCGCGAGGGCGCCCGGGCCGCTTTTCCGTCCACAGCCTCGACACCAGGAGCACCCCATGACCGCGCCCGCCCCGTCCGCCACCGCCCGCCACGACGCGCTCATCGACCTCCTCCCGCCGCACTTCCGCTTCGGCGCCGCCACCTCCGCCTTCCAGATCGAGGGGGCCGGCGCCGAGGACGGCCGTACTCCGTCCATCTGGGACACCTTCTGCCGCGTTCCCGGCGCCGTCGACAACGGCGACACCGGAGACGTGGCCTGCGACCACTACCACCGCATGCCCGAGGACGTGGCCCTGCTGGCGTCCCTCGGCCTGGACACGTACCGCTTCTCCGTCTCCTGGTCCCGCGTCCAGCCACACGGACGGGGACCGGCCAACCCGGCCGGGATCGGCTTCTACGACCGTCTCGTCGACGAACTCCTCGCGCACGGCATCACCCCGTGGCTCACCCTGTACCACTGGGACCTGCCCCAGGAGCTCCAGGACGCCGGCGGCTGGCCCGCCCGCGACACCGCCCACCGCTTCGCCGACTACGCGGAACTCGTGCACGAGCGCCTCGGCGACCGCGTCACCCACTGGACCACACTGAACGAACCGTTCTGCTCGGCCGTCCTCGGCCATGTCGAAGGCGTCCACGCGCCCGGAGGCCGCTCCTTCGCCGACGGGGTGCGCGCCGTGCACCACCTGCACCTCGCCCACGGACTCGCGGTCCAGCGCCTGCGCTCCGCCGCCCGCCGGCCCCTCGACCTGGCCGTCACCCACCTCCTCGGCACCAGTCGGCCCGCCACCGACTCGGCCGCCGACCGCGAGGCGGCGCGCCGGGCCGACGCCCTCGGATTCCGCTTCTACCTCGACCCGGTCCTGCGCGGCCGGTACCCGCAGGACCTCGTCGACGACCTGGCGGCGCGCTCCGTCGAGATCCCCGTGAGGGACGGCGACCTGGAGATCATCAGCAGCCCCATCGACACCCTGGGCGTCAACTACTACCGCTCGATGCGCACCTCGGGGGTCGACGAGAACGGCTCCTCCGCCGACGCACACGGCATGCCCGTCACCCGGAACCTGCCGCACGGCGGCCTGCCGGTCACCGGCCTCGGCTGGGAGGTGATGCCGCACGACCTCACCGAACTGCTGCTGCGCGTCTCCCGCGACTATCCCGGCACTCCGATGGTGATCACCGAGAACGGCGCCGCGTACGAGGACGTTCCCGACGCCCACGGCTTCGTCGAGGACACCGACCGCACCGCGTACCTCGCGTCCCACCTCGCCGCCGTGGCCGAGGCCCGGAACCGGGGCGCCGACGTCCGCGGCTACTTCGCCTGGTCTCTCCTGGACAACTTCGAGTGGGCGTACGGCTACGACAAGCGCTTCGGTCTCGTCCGCGTCGACTACGCCACCCAGACCCGTACGCCCAAGCGCAGCGCCCTGTGGCTGCGCGACACGGCCCACCGCGTCCGCGCCGGCGCACTCGGGTGACGCACCCGGGGCGGCGGGGGGAGGCCGGGCGTCACGCCTCCTGCTCCCGGGTCTGCTCCTCGCGGCCGAGGCCCGGGCTCTGGCGCTTGGCCCGGTGACCGCCGGCGCCCGCACGGTCGGTGTCACCCGCACGGTCCGAGCCACTCCCCCGGTCGGTGTCACCCGCACGGTCCGAGCCACTCCCCCGGTCGGTGTCGCCGGCGCGGTGCGTCACGGCCGCCTCGGCGTCCTCGCGCGCCTCCTTGTCACCGCTCTCGCCCTCGGCTCCCGCCGGAGTGGTGGGGGCGGTGCTGCGGCGGTGCCGCCGCGCGTCCTCGTTCCCCTTCACAGCGTCCTCCTTCCCTCGCGGCCCCACAGCGACCTCATCGGTCCGGCCGCTCGTCCGGCGCGGTCCAGGAGTCACTCCGCGCCTCGGCCGCCGGCGGCTGAGCGACACCGGCGGACAGCCGTCTGCGGGCCGCACGCCGGGAACCCCACCAGAAGGCGGCGATCAGCAGGACGGCGACCACCGCCCCGATCAGGATCAGGAGCAGGGCCGGCGAGCCGGAGGCGGCCAGCGGGGAGGCGGTGACAGTCGAGAGAGGCATGGGCACCCTTCCTGTCGATAGCGGACGAAACCGTCTGAGTTCCGCTGCTACCCCCCGCCATCGGAATCAATCGCACGGCTCCCCGACGCGACCCGGCCGGCTCCTCGGCTCGACCGAGGGGAACGTCACTCCGCCCCGCCTTCGAGGTGCGGGAAGCGGAACTCGGTACGCCGGTGTGCGATCGTGCCGGGGCGCAGCACCGCGCTGGGGTACTCGGGCCGGTTGGGCGCGTCGGGATAGTGCTGCGTCTCCAGGCAGACCGCGCCGTGGCGTTCGTGGGCGCGCCCCGTGCCGTCGGTGAGGGATCCGTCCAGATGGTTGGCGGTGTAGACCTGCACGCCCGGTGCCGTCGTCCACACCTCCATGACGCGGGTCTCCGCCGGAGCCGTCAGCCGGGCGGCGTACCGCAGGGGTCCCGGCTCCCGTCCCGACAGTGCCCAGCAGTGGTCGTAGCCGCCGGCCCGGCTGATCTGTTCGTCGGCCGACCGGACGAGGTCCCCGAGAAGCCGGGGCGACGTCAGGTCGAAGGGGGTGCCCGTCACGTCCTGGAGGGGGCCGAGCGGAATGCCGTCGTCGTCGACCGGCAGATAGGCGGCGGACTCGACCTGCAGCGTGTGCCCCAGGACGTCCCCGGCCCCCACGAGGTTGAAGTAGGCGTGGTTGGTGAGGCTGACGACGGTCGGGCGGTCGGTGGTCGCCGTGCAGTCGACGGACAGCGTGCCGGCGGAGTCGAGGGAGTACGTGACGGCGACGTCGAGAGCGCCGGGGAAGCCCATGTCGCCGTCGGGGCTGTGCAGGGTCAGCCGGAGTGCGGCCGTGTCGCCGTCCGTGAGGGGGCGGGCGTCCCACACCCTGGTGTCGAACCCCTCGGGGCCGCCGTGCAGGGCGTGACCGCGGTCGTTGAGGGGGATGTGGTGCGTGGTGCCGTCGAGGGTGAAGCGGCCGTGGGCGATGCGGTTGGCGTAGCGGCCGATCAGCGCACCGAGGTACGGGCCCTTCTCGGCGTACTGGTCGACCGAGGTGAGCGAGAGGATCACGTTGGCCGTCCCGCCTTCGGTGTCGGGGACGCCGAGGGCGTGCAGGACGCCTCCGTACGTGAGGATCTCGGCGTACACGCCGGAGGTGGACTCCAGCCGCCAGAGGCCGATGTCCTCTCCGCTCGGGGCAGTGCCGAACGGCCGGTGGCGGACGGTGGGTCGGGGCATGGCGAGTCCTCAGGGCGAGCGGGTGGCCGGACGTGACGGGTGGGAACCCGTCGACGACGAACGGTGTGATGGGCGAGCGGTGACGGGAATCGGTGCGGGGAGCACGGTGCCGGACAGAGGGTGACGAACCGTGTGTGGTGGCCGGTGACCAGCAGGCCGGACGGTCAGGCGGACGGTCCTGACGGGCCGTCGTCGCCGGGTCGTGGGCCGGGAGCGGGAGCGGGAGCGGGGGCGGGGGTGGCACGGCCGCCTCCGGTGGACTCCCGCACGACGAGCTCGTACCCGGGGCTGATCCTGCGCGGCGCGGAGTCCGCCCCGCCGCTGAGCCGCTCGACGAGGCGGTCCACGGCGAGGCGGGCGATGGCGTGCTTGTCGGGGGCGACGGTGGTGAGGCTGATCGCGCCGAAGCGGCTCTCCTCGATGTCGTCGAAGCCGACCACGGCGATGTCGTCCGGGACGCGGAGCCCGCGTTCGGTGAGGGTCCGCAGGGCGCCGAGGGCGATGAGGTCGTTGTACGCGAAGACCGCGTCGGGCCGCTCTCCTCTGTCCAGGAGCGCCGACATGGCGGCCGCGCCGTCCGCACGGCCGTAACCGTCGGTGGCGACGACCAGCGTCTCGGCCGGTTCCAGGCCCGAGGCGACGAGCTCCTCCCGCCAGCCGCGCAGCCGCAGGTGCGCGGGGCGGCGCTCGCGGTCGGTGCGGGAGCCGAGGAACGCGATGCGGCGGCGGCCCAGGCCCACGAGGTGGCGGACCGCCTCGCGTGCCGCCGCCACGTTGTCGATGGCGATCTGGTCGTACGGCGCCTCGTACTCGCGCTCGCCGAGCAGCACCAGGGGCGAGGTCTCCTGCCGGGCGACCAGATCGGCCGTCTCCAGATGGATGGGGCTGAGGATCAGGCCGTCGATGACGTGGGAGCGGAACTCCTGGCAGACCAGCAGTTCCCGCTCACGCAGCCCGGCGGTGTGGTCGACGAGGACGGTGTAGTCGTGCTGGGCGGCGGCGTCGATGATGGCGCCGGCCAGCTCCGCGAAGTACGGGTTGCCGAGCTCGGGCACGGCGAAGGCGATGATGCCTGTACGTCCCTTGCGCAGGTGCCGGGCGGTGAGGTTCGGCCGGTACCCGAGCTCGTCGATGGCCTGCTGCACCTTGGCGCGCATCTGAGGCGTGACGTGGGGGTAGTTGTTCACGACGTTGGACACGGTCTTGATCGACACGCCTGCCCGCTGCGCGACGTCCTTGAGGCTGACGCCCACGGCACTCCTCTGATTCGGCTCTGGGTCGGTACTGGATCGGCTCTGCTTCGGCTCTGCTCGGGCTCCGGATCGGGCTGGATCGGGAGGGTGGCACCGGGGCCGCCCGGGGCGGGTGTGCGCGCCCGCCCCGGGGACGTCCCACGCCGCGCCCCGTCCACCGGAGGGCCGGGCGGGCCGGGCATGCTCCGTCCCTCGTCAGACGGTACTTCGACTCCGCGACAGGTAGCGCTGCGCGACCACGACGAGGATGAGGAATCCGCCGCTGACCACCGACTGGTACGAGGAGTTGAGCGTGCCGATCTGGTTGATGAGGTTCTGGATGACGGCGAGCAGCAACACCCCCCAGAGGGTGCCGCTCACCGAGCCGGCGCCGCCGACCAGCAGGGTTCCGCCGATGACGACGGCTGCGATCGCGTCGAGCTCCATGCCGGCGCCGATGATCGTGACGCCGGAGGAGAGCCGGGCCGCGTTGACGGCTCCCGCGAGGCCCGCGAGGAGCCCGCTCAGCAGGTACACCGTCACCTTCGCACGGGCCACGGGCAGGCCCATCAGCGTGGCCGCGTCGCTGCTGCCGCCGACGGCGAACAGCGTCTGGCCGAACGATGTGCGCTGGAGGACCAGACCGCCGACGGCGAAGAGGACGAGGGCGACGAGGATCGGATGGCCGAAGCCTCCGATGCTGCCCTGGCCGAGCTCCGCGAACGCCGAGCCCTTGGGGACCAGATACGTGGTGGCGCCTTCGTCGGTGAGGGCGAGCAGCAGCCCGCGCGCGCCGAGGAGGGAGGCGAGCGTGACGATGAAGGGTGCCATGCCGGCCCGGGCGATCAGCAGACCGTTGATCAGGCCGATCGCCCCGCAGGCCACGAGGGGCACCAGGAGGGCGGGCAGGATGCCCCACTGGGAGGCCCAGGCGGCGAGCACGCCGCCCAGTGCGAACACGGAGCCGACGGAGAGGTCGATGCCACCGGTGATGATCACCAGGGTCATGCCGAGCGCGACGATGGCCAGGAACGACGCCTGCACCGTCACGCCCCGCGCGTTGTCCAGCGTGGCGAACGTGGGGTAGACGAAGGAGGCGATCACGACGACGAGGAGCAGGACGGCGAGGACGCCCTGGCGCTGCACGAGCGCGGCGAGCCGTTCCCGGCCGGAGACGTCGGCCCGCCCGCGGTCGGCGGCGCCGCTCCCGGTGGGGGGCGAGGGCTTGGTGCCCGTCCCCGGTGCGGCGAGCGAAGAGGTGGAGTTCATCGGGATCGGCGCTCCCGTGCGACGTAGACGGCGGCGATGATGATGGCCGCCTGGGCTATCTGGGCGGTGGAGTCGGGCAGGTCGTGCTTGACGAGCGTGGCGCGCAGGAGCTGCATCAGCAGCGCACCGGCGACGGTGCCCAGCACCCGGATGGATCCGCCGCTGAGCGGGGTTCCGCCGACGACCACCGCGGTGATCGCGGACAGTTCCATGAGGGTGCCCAGGGACGACGGGTCGCTCGCGGTGAGGCGTGCGGTGGCCAGGATTCCCGCGAGGGCGGCGAACACCCCGCACAGGATGTACACCCCGGTCAGCACCCGCTTGACGGGGAGCCCCGAGAGTGCGGCCGCGGACCGGTTGCCACCGATGGCGACGATCTGGCGCCCGAAGGTGGTCCGGTGCACGAGGAACGCGACGGCGAGTGCCAGTACGGCCGCGATCAGGACGACCAGCGGGATGCCGAGGAGGCTGCCGGTGCCCAGCGACAGCAGGTCGGGGTTGACGATCTGCTTGAGCTGGCCGTCCGCCATCACGAGCGCGATGCCGCGGCCGCCGACGAACAGGGCCAGGGTGGCGACGATGGGCTGCAGTCCGACGACGGACACCAGGGCGCCGTTCACCGCCCCGACGACGGCCCCGGCGAGCAGGGCGATCAGCAGGGCGGGCACCAGGCCGTAGCCCAGGTACAGCGGCAGGAGTGCGGCCGCGAGTGCCATGGCCGACCCCACGGAGAGGTCGACGCCTTCGGTCCCGATCACCAGGGCCATGCCGAGAGCCACGATGACGATCGGGGCGACCTGGATCAGCTGGGTGCGGAGGTTGTCGACGGTGAGGAAGTGCTCGGTGAAGAGCGCGTTGAAGAGCAGGAGCGCGGCCACCGCCGCGTACACGCCGTACTCCTGGAACCAGGCCGGGGCGCTGCGCCGTACGGAGGCGCCGGCCGGCGGCGCCGCGGTCACCTGGGTGGTCATCGGGAGGCCTCCTCGGCGGCGGTTTCGGTGACGGCGGTCTCGGTCGCGGCCGGAGAGTGGTCCGCGAGTACGGCGAGCAGTTCGCTCTCCGAGACCTGGTCCCCGGTCAGTTCACCGGCCGTGGCCCCGTTCCTCAGGACGACGATCCGGTCGGAGCCCTCGACCAGCTCCTCGATGTCGGACGAGATGAGGAGGACGGCGAGGCCCTCCTGGGCCAGCTCGTCGATGAGGGCCTGGACCTCGGCCTTGGCACCGACGTCGATGCCACGAGTGGGCTCGTCGAGCAGCAGCACCTTGGGTTCGAGGCACAGCCACCGGGCCAGGAGCACCTTCTGCTGGTTCCCGCCGGACAGTTCGCCGACCTTCTGCTCGGGGCTGGAGGCCTTGATCCGCAGCCGCTTCACGAAGATGTCGACGACACGGTCCTGCTGCGCACGGGAGACGATGCCCGCGCGCGAGAGCCGGGGCAGCGCCGCGAGCACGATGTTCTCGCGCACCGAGAGGCCCGGCACGATGCCCTCGGCCTTGCGGTCCTCCGGCAGGAGGCTGATCCCGGCGCGGATGGCGCTCGCCGAGGACATCCGGTCGAGCGGCGCACCGTCGACGGTGATCCGCCCCGTGTCCAGCGGCAGGGCGCCGGCGAGCGCCTTCGCGGTCTCGCTGCGGCCGGAGCCCAGCAGACCTCCGAGGCCCAGCACCTCCCCCGGGTGGAGTTCCAGCGAGATGTCGTCCAGTTGGTGCTTCCTGACCATTCCGGTCGCCGTGAGGACGGGCTTGCGCGCGATGTCGTGTCCCTCGCCCGCGAAGCTCGTCGTGCCGTGCCGACGGACCTCGGACAGCTCCCGGCCCAGCATCATGGAGACCAGCTGCATCCGGTCGAGAGCGGCCAGGTCGCCGGTGTGGATGTGCCGGCCGTCGCGGAGCACCGTGACCCGGTCGCAGATCCGGTAGAGCTCGTCCATGCGGTGGCTCACGTAGACGACGGCGATGTTCTGCCGACGCAGATCGCCGATCACCCGGAACAGCGTCTCGACCTCGCGCGGCTCGAGGGACGAGGTCGGCTCGTCCATGACGACCACGTGCGCCTTGACCGACACCGCGCGGGCGAGCGCCACCATCTGCTGCGCGCCGATGCCCAGGGTGTGCAGCGGACGACGGGGGTCGACGCTGACGCCGAACCCGTCGAGGAGGGCCGCGGCCTCGGCGTGCATCCGCGAGAAGTCGATCAGCCGGAGGCGGGTCCGGGGCTCGCGGCCGAGGAAGATGTTGCGCGCCACGCTCATCAGCGGAACCAGGTTCACCTCCTGGTAGATCGTGGAGATGCCGGCCTGCTGCGCCTCGAACGGGCGTGAGAAGTGGACGGGGCGGTCCGAGAGCAGCAACTCGCCGCTGTCCGGCCGGTGCACGCCCGTGAGCACCTTGATCAGGGTGGACTTGCCCGCGCCGTTCTCGCCGACGAGCGCATGGGTCTCGCCGGCGCGGAGCGTGAACGACACGTCGTCGAGGGCCACGACGCCGGGGAATCGTTTCCCGACGCCGCGCGCCTCCAGCACCGTCGGCGCGACCGACGGCTCGGTGCCGTTCGTCGCGGACGGTGCCGCTTCGGGGGGTGCCATGAGCGTGGCCTTCCGGAGGTTCGTGTGGGTGGGTGAGGGAGGGAGGGGGTGTCCATGCGGGGGCCGGTCACCACGGGCGGGGAGGTCCCGTGGTGACCCGCGTGGCCCCGGTGTTCCGTGCGTGGCCTTCGGTCACCGCTCCAGCGGGCGCGGTGACCGAGGGCGTCGGTGTCGCGGGGTCAGTACGCTCCGCCGAGGGACGCCTCGGCGTTGGCCGGGTCGTAGGCGCGGTCCGCGATGATGACGTCCTCGGGGATGCCCTCGCCGGCGTAGAACTTCTGCGCCGTGGCGAACGCGAGGGGCCCGAACCGCGGGTTGGACTCGATGACGGCGTTGAGTTCGCCGTTGGCGAGAGCCTGGACGGCGTTGCGCGTGCCGTCGATGGAGACCACCTTGACGTCCTTGCCGGGGGCCTTGCCCGCGGCCTTGAGCGCGGTCACGGCGCCCAGGGCCATCTCGTCGTTCTCCGCGTAGACCGCGGTGATGTCGGGCTTCGACTGGATGAGCTGTTCCATGACCTGCTGGCCCTTGTCGCGGGCGAACTCGCCGGTCTGCTGGGCGACGATCTCGATCCCCGGCGCCTTGGCCTCGATCTGGTCGACGAAGCCCTTGGTGCGATCGGTCGTCACGCTGTTGCCGGAGGAGCCGAGGAGGATGGCGACCTTCCCCTTGCCTCCCGTCGCCTTGATCATCGCGTCGGCGGCGCGCTTGCCCTGCTCGACGAAGTCCGAGCCGAGGAAGGCCAGGTAGTCCTTGCAGGCCGTCGCGTTGACCTTGCGGTCGATCGTGAGGACGGGCACCTTCTTCGCGGCCGCCGCCTGGAGGGCCGGCTCCAGGCCGTCGGAGTTGAGCGGTGCGACGATCAGGAACTGCGCGCCCTGGGCCAGCATGTCCTGGATGTCGCTGATCTGCTTGGAGAGCTGCGACTGCGCGTTCGTGGTGAGCAGCTTCTTCACCCCGATCTTCGCGGCCTCGTCCTTGATCGACTGCGTCTCGGCGATACGGAAGGGATTGGCCTCCTTCTCCGACTGCGAGAAGCCGACGACCGCGTTCTTGAGGTCCAGCTTCGGAGCGCCGTACGTGGTCAGCGAGCAGCCGGAGCCGGTGGCCGCCGTCGCCGTGGGCGTCTGGACGACCTGCGCGCCCTGGCTGCTGTCGCCGCCGGCCTGGTCGGAGGTCTCGGACTTGGCGCACCCGCTCAGCGCCAGCGTGGCGGTGGCGACCACGAGACAGGCGACGGAGAGCGCGCGGGATCTCTTCGGAAGGGTCATGTCTAGACACTCCTTGGCGGGGGACAGCACCGCCGAGTGGCGTGCGGTCGCGCGGGGATGGGAAACGTTGTCGGCCCGTCAGGAAGGTCGTGCCTTCCTGGCCGAGATGAGCCTGAACTGCGAGAACTCGGCCCAGCGCCCCTGGGGTGACTGGGGCGGCGCCGGCTGCTTTACAACGTTATAACTGCGCCGTGGAGCACACGGCAAGAGTTCGGCGCGACGTTTCCTGAACGCGCTCTCACGCGGCAACCGCACGGCGGCACACGAGTCGTGAGGAACGGTCAGAAGAAGGGTGCAAGGGGTCTGGACAGGTGCCGGATGGCGTGCTGTCATTCCGCTGCACGCCGATTTCCAACGTTGGAATGACGGACGGACGGCCGCAGCCGTCGACCGGCCCGTGCCCGCATCGTCGGGCTCGGCCACCGTCGGCCCGGCGCCGCCCGAGCGACCGTGCGCCGACCGTACGACCGCCGTACGTCGACCGTGCGGGCGTGCTCCGGCCGTCGGGACATCACCTCTCCACCCCGTCACCACCTCACCCCGCCAACCCGCGACCCCGCACGGCGGTTCAGCCGTCATGCCCTCCCCCGGTCCGGCTCCGACTCCCCTCTGCCACGAGGAAAGATTCGATGACACGACGACACACCCGCCTCCGCACCAGAATGTGGGCCCTCCTCACGGTTGCGGCCCTGGTGCTGCCCGCGAGCGCCCTGATCCCCACCGCGTCAGCCGCGGAGCAGCCGCGCGGCACGAACGCCTCACCGGCCGAGAACGGCTCCGCCGAGAACGCCGCCATCGAGGTACACGGCCTCAAGGGCGAGTACTTCAGCATGTCCGCACCGGGCGCGCGGGACTTCGCCACGCTCGGAGGCACGTCCCTCGACCCGCAGGTCAACTTCTCCGGCCTGACGGGCACCTTCCAGAACCTCACCGGCCGGACCGAACACACCACGGCCCGCTGGACGGGCCGGATCGAGGCGCCGACCACCGGCGACTACACGTTCTACGGCATCGGCGACAACGGCTTCCGTCTCTTCATCGACGGGCAGCCGGTCATCGACCACTGGATCCCCGACTGGGACAAGGAACAGACCAGCGCCTCGATCCGGCTCGCCGCCGGCGAGAAGCACGACTTCCGCCTGGAGATGTTCCAGGACGTCGGCGGCGCCAACATGTTCCTGCGCTGGTCGACTCCGACGATGGCCAAGCAGCTCGTACCGGAGTCGGCGTTCACCCCGCCCGCGGACTTCGAGGTCTACCCCGTCGAGCTGACCGTGGACGAGACCGGCCGTAGGCTGCGTGCGAGGTTCGAGGGCAGGGTCTCCGACCTCACCGCCGTGAAGGACCATCTCACGGTCGAGGCCGACACCACTCCCATGCCGATCCGCTCGGTCACGGTGGCTCCGGACGACCGCGACACGGTCCTCGTCACCCTCTCCGAGCCGATCCAGAAGAACCAGCAGGTCAGGGTCGACTACGACGGGAAGGGCGGACTGAAGAACGGCGGAGAGACGGTTCCGCAGATCCTCCGCTCCGCGAAGAACGCCTCCACCCACCGGCTCACCACCGAGTGGGGCGACCGGCTGGACGAGAAGAACCCGCTGCCCGAGTACCCGCGCCCGCAGCAGGTGCGCGGCAAGTGGAAGAACCTCAACGGTCCCTGGCAGTTCGCCGGCGCCGACGCCGGTGAGCAGCCGGCCTTCGGCAAGGACCTCGACGAGAAGATCATCGTGCCGTTCCCGGTCGAGTCGCAGCTCTCCGGAGTCGAACGGCACGAGGACCACATGTTCTACCGCAGGCTCGTGAACGTGCCGAAGGACTGGAAGGTCGGCACCGGCGGCAAGGACAACCGTCTGAAGCTCAACTTCGGCGCCGTCGACTACCAGGCCCGGGTCTGGGTCAACGGCAAGCAGGTCGCCGAGCACACCGGCGGCTACAACGCCTTCAGCGCCGACGTCACCGACGCGATCAAGGGGACCGGACCGCAGGAGGTCGTCGTCGCGGTCACCGACACCGGTGGCCGTAACCAGCCCACCGGCAAGCAGTCCACCAACCCGGGCGGCATCTTCTACACCCAGTCGTCGGGAATCTGGCAGACCGTCTGGATGGAACCGGTCGCCCCCGTCTCCATCGACGACGTCGTCACCACCCCCGACATCGACACCGGCAGCCTGGCGGTGACCGTCGCGTCCGACGACGCCACGTCCGGCGCGCGCGTCGAAGCCGTCGCCCGGGACGCCCGCGGCAAGGTCGTCGGCCGGGTCAGCGGTCCCGCCAACACGCAGCTTCGCCTGCCCGTGGCGAACCAGCGGCTCTGGAGCCCGGACGACCCGTACCTCTACGACCTCGACGTGAAGCTGACCCAGGGACGGTCGACCGACACCGTCGAGAGCTACTTCGGCATGCGGAAGATCGCGATCGAGAAGGTCGGCGGCTTCCAGAAGCTGGTGCTCAACGGCAAGCCCGTCTACTCCCTCGCCACCCTCGACCAGGGATTCTGGCCCGACGGCCTCTACACCCAGCCCAGCGACAAGGCCCTCGCCTTCGACCTCGAAGCGCACAAGAAGCTCGGCTTCAACGCCGTACGCAAGCACATCAAGGTGGAGTCGCCGCGCTGGTTCTACCACGCGGACCGGCTCGGCCTGCTGGTCTGGCAGGACTTCGTCTCGGGCGACCTCACCGACGAGACGGGCCACAAGGCCTTCGTCGACCAGGGCCGCGAGATGATGCGCCAGCACCACAGCTCCCCCTCCGTCATCGGCTGGATCGTCTTCAACGAGGGCTGGGGCGAGTGGAACCGCGAGGAGACCGGACGTATCGCCGAGTCCGTCAAGGCCGCTGACCCGTCCCGGGTCGTCAACGCCCACAGCGGTGTCAACTGCTGCAACTCCAAGGGGGACTCGGGCAAGGGCGACATCATCGACCATCACGACTACAACAACACCGATCCCGCCTTCCCCGACGCACAGCGCGCGGCCATGGACGGCGAGCACGGCGGCTTCACCCTCCGCGCCCCCGGCCACATGTGGCCCGGCGCACCGACCGTGATCTACAGCGGTGTCGCCGACAAGGAGGCGCTCACCCGCAAGTACGTCGAGAACACGGAGAAGTACTACCTGGAGGCCGCCGGGGCCGAGCTCTCCGGCTCCATCTACACCCAGATCTCCGATCTGGAGAACGAGCTCAACGGCCTGTACACGTACGACCGCAGGGAGATCAAGGTCGACCCGGTGCGCGTCCGTGAGATCAACCTGAAGGTCATCGCGGCCGGCGCCGCGGCGGGCGAGCGCGATCAGATCAAGGGCGGCGGGTCCTGGGACCTCGACGAGGGCACCGGGACGACGGCACGGGACGCGGGCCCGAACGCCGAGGACCTGAAGCTCTCCGAGGGCACCTCCTGGGCCCCCGGAGTGAACGGCAGCGCCCTGAAGTTCGACGGCCAGGGGCAGTACGCCGAGACCGAGGGCCCCGTGATCGACACCACCACCAGCTACTCGGTGTCGGCCTGGGCGACGCTCGACTCCCTGCCCGGCAACTACGCGACCGTGGTCAGCCAGGACGGCCGGCGCCAGGAGAACCCCTTCTACCTGCAGTACGGGCAGGGCGCCTTCGCCTTCAGCACGCCCGGCGGAAACCGCGCCCGCTACGTCACCACCCCCGAGACGGGCCGCTGGTACCACCTCGTCGGTGTCCGTGACGCCGCGAAGAACGAGATCAGGCTGTACGTCGACGGTGCCCTGGTGGCGACGGCCACCCCCGGACCGGCGGAGGTCGGCACCGGGCCGCTGTCCGTGGGCCGGGCCAAGTGGAGCGGTGGGAACGTCGACTTCTGGAAGGGCTCGGTCGACCAGGTCCGCGCCTTCGACAAGGCCCTCAGCTCCGAGGAGGTGACCGCCCTCCACGCACAGCAGAAGCCGTAGCCCATCGGCGCGGCGGCCTGTGCGCACGTCCCCGCCCCGTACGCCGGCCTCTCCGGCCGGCGTACGGGGCGGGGACGCGAACGGCCGGGCCACCCGCACGCGGGCGCCCCGGCCGTTCGGCTGTGGTCCGTCAGCGGCGGACCTGATAGGCGCGCGTCACCGTCTGGTCGACGGAGTTGCCGTCGGCGTCGGTGGCGGTGACCCTCAGCGAGACGAAGCCGGCGGCCGCCGGATTGTCGATGGTGCCGTTCAGACGGCCGTCCAGACGGACCTGCCGCCAGGAGACACCGTCGTCGTACGAGGCCCACAGCCTGACGCCGGTGACGGCCGGGCCGGCAAGGCCCTTGGGGTGCCGTACGCCGAGGCCGACGGTCGTACGGGACCTGGTCCGGGCGCTGTTGGCCAGGTCGGTGCCGAGGCGGTAGTCCACCGACAGGACGGGCAGCAGCGTCCGCCCCTCACCCTGCGCGGAGTGGAAGCGCCAGTCGGTGCGCACCTTCGTCGAGGTGTTCCAGCCGGCCTCCTCCCGCTGTACGTCGGTGACCACGCGGTACTCGGCGCGTTCCGGGACCATCGGGAAGGCGACGGCGGCGGCTGGCGCGGTGCCGAGGAGCGTGCCGTCCCGGTAGACCGTGGTCGACTCCTTGTCGGAGCCGTTGCGCACGACGGCCCACTGCGCGGATCCGCTGTCGAGCAGCCCCGCGGCGGCGACCCCTCCCACCCCGCCGACGCGGGCGGCCGCGTGGTCCAGCTCGCTGGGCAGCGCGGTGCGGACCACGGCCTTGTTCCAGTCGCGGCGCGTCTGCTGCCCGGGGGTGAGCTTCGTGGCGGCCGTCAGCTGCCAGCTGCCGCCCGCCGACCACACGGGGCCGAGCTTCATGGCCTCGTAGGTGCGCAGGCCGGGGGTGACGTACTCGGTCAGGGTGCGCTGGAGCGGCATCCGGCCGAAGGAGAAGTTCGCCACCGTCTGCATGGGCGAGTGCATCAGGCGGCTGTACCCGGCCTCGGCTCCCGCGGTGGTGCCGTGGAACCGGCTGTCGACCGTGGCCAGTTCACCGCTCCGGACGCGGTAGCGCTGGTCGGCGGGGATGCCGCCGGCGCGGTACTCGAGGAGTTCGTAGGAGTAAGGACTGACCGCCGTGCCGTTGAAGGTGATCCGGGCGCCGGACAGGGTCAGCAGCCGCTCTCCCTCGGTGCCGGAGACCGTCATCGCGGGGATGCGGGTCTCCTTGGGGCTCCAGTTGCCCGCCAGCCAGCGGCCGGGGGTGTCGTTGTAGACGAGCACGGCCAGCGCTCCGGCGTCGGCCGCCGCGTCGACCTGCGCGTACGTGGTGGTCCCAGGGTCCCGCTTCACCAGCGCGAGCTTGCCCCGGACGTCCTCTCCGGGCTTGGCCACCCGGAGGGTGCGGCTGCCGTCGAAGCGCGCCGAGCCGGTCCAGCCCTGGAAGTAGGAGACGTCCAGGGCGCGGCTGCCGTGTCCGGCGAGCCGGGCAGAGAGCGCGGGTGCGCTGAGCGACCAGCCGACGCGCGACTCGAAGAGGGCGGGGTCGGTGGTGGCCGACGGCACGGAGTAGACGGCCGTCTCTCCGTCCAGCCAGACCTCGCGGTTGTGGACCAGGGCACGGGAGGAGGGGCTGGACGCGATGCCGACCCGGAGGCGGTTCGTCTCGGACGGGCGGGGTGTGGTCATGGTGACCCGGCCCGCCGTGGAGGCGTCGAAGGTGAAGGTGCGGTCGGAGTCGATGAGCGTGCCGGGCCGGGCCGCGTAGGTGTACTCGTGGAGCAGGCTCCAGTCGGGGCTGTAGTGGAAGATCTCCGCGATGAAGGAGTGCTCTCCGCGGGGAACCCGCAGCACGACGGTCCCGTCCTCGCCGACCGGGTACGTCTCCGGGATCATCCCCTGGTCCAGGGTGGTGTCGGTGACCGCGGCGATGCCGCCGGTCGGCTTGCCGTCGCGGTCGAGGACCTTCAGCGTGACGTCGTAGCGCTGGACGTCGCGGCCGAAGCCGACCGCGGTCACGGCCGTCGTCCCGTCGGTGGTCCGCGCGGTGACGTGCGCGCCGTGCGAACCGGTGGTGACGCCGCGGCTGTCGAGGGTGACGGCGACCTCGGCGGTGCCGTGCGCCGGGACGGTCACCGAGTCGGCGCCCAGGGCGAGCGTGCCGGCCGGCAGGGTCTCGCCCGCGGTCTCCGTCGAGAGCGCGAGCGTGACCGGGGCGTCGCCGTCGTTGACGTACTCGATCTTCTTCTCGACCGTGGCCGCGTCGTCCCAGCCGCGCAGGCCGAAGTCGACCGTGCCCGTGGCCGTCACCGGCTGACGGACCGCGCGCGCCACGTCGACACGGCCCGCGCCCTGGGCGTACACGGAGGTGCCGGCGGTGGTCTTCGCGGTGCTGACGAGCACGCTCTTCAGCCGGGCGGGCGACCAGTCGGGGTGGCGCTGGGCGAGGATCGCCGCCGCGCCCGCCACGTGCGGCGTCGCCATGGAGGTGCCGCTCGCGGTGGTGTAGAGCTCGCCGACGGGCGTGCCCATCGTGGTGCCCGCCGCGCGGGCCGCGACGATCCGGACGCCGGGTGCGGTGATCTCCGGCTTGAGGCCGCCGTCGCCGCGCGGGCCCCGGCTGGAGAAGTCCGCGATGGCGTCGGCGGAGTCCACGGCGCCGACCGTGAGGGCCGCGGCGGCGGCGCCGGGCGAGCCGACGGTCTTCGCGCCGGGTCCGCTGTTGCCCGCCGCGATGGTGAACAGGACGCCCGTCCTGGCGGTGAGTTCGTTGACCGCGAGCGACATGGGGTCGGTGCCGTCGGCGCCCTCCTGGCCGCCCAGGCTCATGGACACGACCTTCGCACCGGAGTGCGCGGCCCACTCCATGCCCTCGATGATGCCGGACTCCGAGCCGGAGCCTCCGTCGTCGAGGACCTTGCCCACGATCAGCCTGGCGCCGGGGGCCACTCCTCGGTATGTGCCGTCGGAGCCGGCGCCGCTGCCGAGGATCGTGGAGGCGACGTGGGTGCCGTGGCCGTGGCCGTCGCGCGCGGTCTCGCCGGGGACGAAGCTCCGGCTCTCGACGATGCGGTCGGCGAGGTCGGGGTGGGTGGCGTCGATGCCGGTGTCGAGCACCGCGACCTTGACGCCGGTGCCGTCGTATCCGGCGGCCCACGCCTCGGGCGCGCCGATCTGCGGGACGCTCTTCTCCAGGAGCGCGTCGACCTTGCCGTCCAGCCAGAGGCGCTGGACGCCGCCCGACAGGCGGGCCTTGGGGGTTCCGGCCCGGGCGCTGTCGTCGTCGACGGCCTCCCAGAAGGTGTCGCCCCTGGCCTTGTCGGCGGTGACGGCGGCACCGCGCACGCCGGGGAGCTTACGGGTGAGACGGGCCCCGCCGGGGGTGGTGGTGCCGGTGGAGTCGTAGCGCACGATCAGCGGGGTCGACGCGTGGTGGGCGTCGTCGAAACCCTGGGCGACGAGCTGGGTGACGTTGAACAGTCGCCTGTCGACCTGGCCGTTGTGGATCAGCGCCTCGACGTCCCGGGGAACGACGTACACGTCGGTGCCGACTGTGTACGTCCGCAGTCCGGCGGCGCTGCCCCGGTACGGGGTGACGTTGACGGCGACGGTCCTGCCCGCCCGGGTGGCCACCGTCACCTTGTCGCCGGTGACCAGGGTGACCGTGGCGGTGCGGACGGCGTCCCGGGGTGCGGCGGTCACCGCGTCCTCCCCGGTCGTCGCGGGGTGAGGGGTGGCGCCGTACGCCATGCCGCCCGCGGTCATGGTGGCTGCCAGGGCGAAGCCGAGCAGTGCGGTTCTCCGTCTGCTGCGCATGCTGAGGGCACTCCTTCCGCCGGCGGGGGATCCGTGTCCGGCGGAACCAAGAGTCGACAGGAACGATCACCTTCGCTACAGCCCGCGGCTGGCGAGGAAGCGACATGTCCACTCGCCGCCAAGTTGACTGCGTCGCAGCCCGTTTGCGGGCCCGCGTGGTAATGCGGGCTCTCGTTTCCGACGGTCCTGATGTGATTTGATCACTCCGGGTACGGGGGTGATCACGTCAACCGGGGTGGGGGCATCGTCGTGGGCGAAGGGCACATGCTGGAGGCGGCAGGGGTCGACGCCGCGGAGGAACGGGTGTACCGCTTCCTCCTCGGGGTGAAGGAAGCCGACACCGCCACAATCGCCGCACAGTTGGGGTTCGACGTGGCACGGGCCCAGTGGCTGCTGACGTCCCTCCACGACAAGGGCCTGGTGGGACGGGCCACCGAGCAACCGGGAGGCGGCCCCGAGCGGTACGTGCCGATGGCGCCCGACGCGGCGCTGCGCCCGCTGCTGCTGCGCGGGCACGAAGCGCTCGAATGGGCACGGCGGGGCGTGGAACAGATGGCCGAGGAGTACCGGGCGGGCAGGCGGCGGCACGACGCCGGGCAGCTCGTCGAGGTGATCACCGGGGCGAGCGTGATCCGGCAGCGGCTGCGGCAGATGGCGTACGGGGCCGAGGAGATGCGCTGGCTCTGCAAGGCCCGTCCGGTCGCTCTGGCGGCGGCGGAGAACGACGAGGAGTGGGAGCTGCTCGCCCGGGGGGTGCGTTACAAGACGATCTACGAGCGCGAACTCCTGGAAGGGCCCGGGATGGTTGACAACGTTGCCCGGAGCATTCGCGCGGGCGAACAGGCGCGGGCCGTCGGAACCCTGCCGGTACGGCTCGTGATCGCGGACAGCTCGATGGCCGTCTGCCCTCTGGTGTACGAGAGCGGGGAGGGCCTCGACGGCGTGGACCGGACGGCGGGTCCTGCCGACCCGGTGGGCGAGCCGACGGCGGCCGTGATCCACAGCAGCAGCCTGCTCGACGCGCTGATCGCCCTGTTCGAGAGCCAGTGGGCGGCGGCGACCCCGCTGCACGTCACGGACTCCGGCGAACTGGCCGACTTCGACGGCGGGCCGAATCCGGCGGTGCACCTGGCCGACGACGAGCGGTACCTGCTCTCCCTGATCGTCGCCGGAGTGGCGGACAAGGCCATCGCCTCCCAGCTGTGGGTCAGTCAGCGGACGGTGCAGCGCCGGATCCAGGCCCTGATGCAGCGCGCCGGGGCCCTGACGAGGACGCAGCTGGTGTGGCAGGTGGCCCAGCGGGGCTGGCTGACGAACGGCTGACCAGGCGCCCGTCGAGGACGACCTCCAGCCAGGTGTAGCAGTCACCGATCCACAGACCGACCGCCGCCCCGCATCCCGCGCAGGCCGGGTTCGGCCCGTCCTGTCCGGCGATCGTCCGTCCCGAGCGAGACACGGAGCACCCACCCCGCACATACTTACCGGCCGGTAAGGTATGGCTCCCGGCTTCCCCTTGCCGCCGTTCCACCCCCGCCCTCATCCCCGCCCGAAGGAATCCGTTGTCCCGGTCCCCACGCTCCGCCTTCCTGCTCGCCGGCCTGCTCGCCTCCGCCGGTGTCGCCCATTTCGTCTCCCCGAAGCAGTTCGACGCCACCGTGCCGGAATCCCTTCCGGGCAGCCCCCGGGCCTGGACCCAGGCCAGCGGGGTCGCCGAACTCGCCCTCGCCGCCGGCCTGGCCGTTCCCGCGACCCGCAAGGCCAGCGCTCGCGCCACAGCCCTGTTCTTCGCCGGGGTCTTCCCGGCCAACGTCAAGATGGCCTACGACTGGCGCGGCCGCTCACCGAAGGCACGGGCGATCGCCTACGGCCGACTCCCTCTCCAGATCCCCCTGATCCTGTGGGCGCGCGGGATCGCCCGCGACGACGCGTAACACCGCCACACCCGGGCCGACCCACGGGCCCGGCCACCGGGGCCCCGTCGCCCCCTCACCCCCCGCCGACCCCCGGCGCATCAGGGGTCGGCGGGTCCCGGCCGCCGTCACGGCCTGGCGCGCCGACGCGCAACGAGGGGGCCGCAGCATGAGCGTCCCCCGGCGCACCCTGCTCCGCGTCCTCGGCGGATCCGTGGTCACCCTGCCCGTCCTGGCCGGTGCCGTCTCCTGGGCCGGGCGTGGTGTCGACACCTGGGGCAAGGTGTCGTTCGACCGACCTCTCCACATCCCGCCCCTCGCCCCCTCCCGCATCGACGCACTGGGGCGACGCGTCTTCGACCTCACGATCGCCGCCGGCCGTACGGAGTTCACGCCGGGCCGGGCCTCCACCACGTGGGGGGTCAACGGCAGCCACCTCGCTCCACTGGCACGGGATGCACCTGCCGCCCTCGATGGACGGCGGGCCGCACCAGATGATCCAGCCGGGCGCCACCTGGTCCCCCTCATGGACGGTCCGTCAGCAGGCGGCGACCCTCTGGTACCACCCGCACCCCCACGGCCGCACCGCACAGCACGTCTACCGGGGCGTGGCCGGCATGTTCCCGATCGACGACGACGCGGCCCCGCCCGAACTGCCCCACGCCTACGGCGTCGACGACATCCCGCTGATCGTGCAGGACCGTCGGCTGCCGGGAGGCGTACTCGATCCCGACGAGTCGATGGCCGGAACGACGGGATTCCTCGGGGACAGGATCCTCGTCAACGGCACGCTCGGCCCCTACCTCGACGTCGGCACCCGCCGCGTCCGGCTGCGCCTGCTCAACGGCTCCAACGCCCGCGTCTTCCGCTTCCACTTCGCCGACCGCCGGGCCTTCGCGCTGGTCGCCACCGACGGCGGACTGCTGTCCGCCCCCCCACACCAACGACCGCGTCCAGCTCGCGCCGGGGGAACGCGCCGAGATCGTCGTCACCCTCACACCCGGCGAGCACGTCGTCCTGCGCAGCTCCGATCCCGACACGGGCGCGGGCTTCGTCCAGCGCGACGGGGGTGCGGACCGGTTCGACGTGGTCCAGCTGAGGGCGGCCGCCACCCTGGCGCCCTCCGCCGACCTTCCCGCGCATCTGGTCGACGTACCGCGCATCCCGGCGCACACGGCCGACAACCGGAGGGTCTTCGAACTCGCCGAACACACCATCAACGGGCGGCGGATGGCGTCGGACCGTGTCGACCTGACCGTCCGCAAGGGCACCACCGAGATATGGGAGGTCCGCAGCGGCGACGGCACGCTCCACAGTTTCCACGTGCACGACGTGCAGTTCCAGGTGCTCACCGTCGACGGCCGCACACCACCGGCGCACCTGGCCGGATGGAAGGACACCGTCCTGCTTCCCCGGGGCACCTCGATGCGGCTCATCATGCGCTTCGCCGACTACGCGGATCCGGGCAGCCCGCACATGTACCACTGCCATGCTCTACCACGAAGACCAGGGGATGATGGGCCGGTTCGTGGTCCTGAAGCGGGGCGGGCGCGCCGACCCGCCCGCCCTCCCACACTCGGGCCATCACTGAACAGGGCGCGCACCCGCCCGCCCCTTGCTCGTGGACGGCGCCCGTCCGGCCGGCTCCGCCCGCGGGCGGCGGCGCCGTCGTCGTCGTCGTCGGATCACCACTCCCGTGTGGCGATGAGTTCCTCCACGTCCGCGTCCGCGAACCCGTAGGCCGACGCGACACGCCAGAAGTCCTCCGCGATCACCTCCCGCGCAACGGTCTCGATCTCACTCCCCGCAGCCTCGAACTCCGCCTCCAGGAGATTGAACTCGTCCGTCGCGGCGTGAGTCAGCCCGTAGAGGGCTGCCAGGTCAGCCGGCGGCCCGGCCTCGATCCGTTCGCACAGCCGCAGCAGGATCGCCCTGCCCTTGTCGACGACATGGTCGGGGAAGTACGCGTCCGCGTACAGCTGCCGGAGAAACACGTGCCCGGCCAGCCGCCGGTTCGTGATCGGCATGACGCCTCCGTTATCGAGAAGTGGATACGAGGAATGACCTGCCCATCGTGAACGGGACCACTGACAACGCACCGCCTCAGGCACCCCCGCGGCCCCGCTCGCCTCCTCCCTCACCGTCTTGCTCCGAACGCGGCACCGGCGTTTCGGCCACCGTCGCCGCGGCCCGCGGGCCAGCCCCGGCAAGGGTCGGTGTACCCGGAACGAACGAACTTTCGCCTGGAGTCGGGGTTCACAGCACGTCCAAAAGTCATGTGTTCGAGAAGGCGGTGGTCGTCGTTGAGCCGGGCGACCCCTCACCACGTCCCTTCCCGGAGGCTGACATGTACCCCCTGCCGAACCCCCGGAGCGCCCTTCCGGTGGCCGTTCACCGCCCGCGTCACCATCGGCATCGGGCGCGCGTCCGGAGCGATGGACGACGCGTACGCGGGTGCCGACGGAGGGCCGTCTGTCCGGGTGCCGCGTGAGCGGCTCGCCCAGAGCTTCCCCGCGCAGCCGGGGCAGAGGCCGCCCGCCCCTGGCTCCCCCTCCCCCCTCTCCTACCCCCTCCCATCCTTCTCCCGCCCAGTTCTACGTGAGGTTCCGCCATGCCTCCTTCCTTCTCCCCCGTACGTGATCTCGTCACCGCCTCCCTTGCCGAACACCCCGACGAGCAAGCGGGCCTGTCAGGTCTGCCGGCCTTCCCGGCCGCCGACGGAGATCCCATCAGCCGCTCCACGCTGCCCTGCCACCTCGCCTGCAACGCCGTCGTCATCGACACGGTCCGCCGCGAACTCCGCCACGTGGTCGACCGGTCCGGGGAGGG
This sequence comes from Streptomyces sp. NPDC029956, assembly GCF_055574655.1. Lineage (NCBI taxonomy): Bacteria > Bacillati > Actinomycetota > Actinomycetes > Kitasatosporales > Streptomycetaceae > Streptomyces > Streptomyces sp. NPDC029956. The sequence continues at coordinate 35,849 of NZ_JBVHZJ010000075.1, forward strand.
ACCCGGCGAGCGGCCACCGAGGATCCAGCTCTTCTTCCGGGCCCGTCACCGGGAGGGCACCCCCGAGCTGCGGGAGCCGGACAAGTGCCCTGCCTGTCAGTGGTGGAACCCCAAGGACGTGCCCGAGCCGATCGTCCCGTACACCCGCGCGGCGGTCGAAGGGATCCTGGCCGGCCGGCCCTGTTCGGAGCTGGGGTGGACGCGTTGACCGACTTCGCCACCGTGGGCGCCGCGTACTCCGCCCACTCCCTCAGTGCCCGGGGCCGCCTGCGGCACGACCTCGTCGCGCGCAGGCTCCTCGCCGAACTGCCCACCGGGCCCGCGCGGGTCCTGGACGTCGGCTGCGGGGACGGTGAGATGACCCTTCGGCTCGCCGCGGCCGGGCACTTCGTGACGGGCGCCGACCCGTCCGCGGAGATGCTCGGGGCAGCGGCCCGCCGCCTGCGTGCCCGCCCCGACCTCGCCCCGCGGATCCGGCTCCTCGAAGCGGGCGTCGACGGTCTGCCTTTCGAACGGGAGCGGTTCGACGCCGTGTGTTGTCACGGGGTGCTGATGTACCTGGACGACGCGGCCGGCGCGATCGCCCGGCTCGCGGGGCTGGTCGCCCGTGGCGGGGTGCTGAGCATCCTGACGAAGAACCGGGCTGCGACCGGTTTCCGTGAGGCCCTACAGGGCGAGTACCGGGCGGCGCGTGGCCTCATCGAGCACGGCGCCGCGGTGAGTGTGGGAAATCTCGGCATCGAGACGCGCGGGGACACGGCCGAGGCACTCGACGGGCTCTCGGCCGAACACGGACTCACCCCGCTCCCGTGGCAGGGGGTGCGGATCTTCCACGACCATCACGTGGACTGGGCCCCGGGCCCCGAGGAGTACACCCAGGCGCTGCAGACCGAGTGGGCCGCCTCGACGAGGGACCCGTACCGGCAGCTCGGCCGTCTCGTGCACACCTTGGCCCGCCGCGGAGCGGAACGACGGCGGACTCCGTGACAGGAGGGAATGCGGAGGACTCCGGGACGGGAGGGAACAGAGGAGCGGGCTCGGGAGCGGGAGCGTCTGCGACCGGTGTGCTGCTGCTGGAGCCGCCCGAGATCGGGGCTCTGCACACCGCGCCACCCGTCGAGCTGCGCCCCGCCTCGCGTCCGGGTGTGCCCGGAGTGTGGGTCAGGACACCCAGGCCGAGGTGGCCGTCTGGACCAGCGAGCCGTCCAGGTCCGCCAGCTTCGCTCCGACGAAGGCGCGGGCCGCGTCCGATGTCTGGATCCGGAAGGCCGGCAGGTGGGCGGTGAGCGCATCGGTGATCGACTCCCCCACCGCCTCCGACGTCTGGGCGGCGGCGAAGGCGCCGCGGGTGCGGCCGAGGTAGTTCGCCAGCGCCGGACCGTAGACGCCGGCCTCGGCCGCCGCGCTCTCCTCGATGCCCACGTTCGCGACGAACTCGCTGGCCACCGCGCCGGGCTCGATCACCACGACCGTGACACCGACCGCCGCGGCGACGGGGGCCAGGCTTTCCATGAAGCCCTCGGCCGCGAACTTGGCTGCGCAGTAGGCCTCGTTGAACGGCTGACCGACCACGCCGCCGACGCTGGTGACGGTGAGCAGCCGCCCGCCGGTGGCGCGCAGGTGCGGCATGACGGCCTTGGTGACGGTGACCACGCCGAAGAAGTTGACCTCCATCACCTTGCGCACCTCGTCCACCGACTCGTTCTCGATGGTGCCGACGTGGCCCGCGCCCGCGTTGTTGACCACGGCGTCCAGGCGGCCGTGGTCGGCGAGGACTCCGGCGACGCACTCTTCGACCGAGGCGGCATCGGTGACGTCCAGGCGGCGGATGTCCAGCTCGACCCCGGCCGCCTCGGCCGCCTTGCGCAGCGCACCGGCCCGGGCCGGGTCGCGCAGCGTGGCGACCGTGGTGAAGCCCGCGCGGGCGGCGGAGACGGCGGCGGCGAGGCCGATGCCGGAGGAGGTGCCGGTGATCAGGACGACCCTGTCGGACATGGGAACCCTCTCTGCGGTGGTGTCGGGGCGATGCCCATCGGCACGCATGAAGACAACCGTAACTACTTATGGATCATAATTACCATGCCTCATAACTATGAGCTCGGATATTTGCTACTGTCAAGCACCTGACTACAGTGGACGGCATGACCTACCCCGCAGACGAGCTCGACGCGCGGGTGGTCGGCCTGTTCGCCGTCGTCAACCGCAGGTACGCGCGCGAGGCCGAGGCCGCCGCCACTGCGCAGGACCTGACCCCGCTCCAGGCCAAAGCACTGCTGTACAGCGCCGAACCGGTACCCATGCGGGTGCTCGCCGAGCGCCTGCACGCCGAGCCGTCCAACCTCACGGCACTCGTCGACCGACTCGAGGAACGCGGCCTGGCCGAACGGCGGTCGGGGGCCACGGACCGCCGGGTCAAGCTGGTCGCCGCCACCGAGGCGGGCCATCAGGCGATCGCCGAACTGCGCACGGCCATGCCGTTCGCCACCGACCCGCTCGGAGGGCTCGACCGGGACCAGCGTGAGACACTCGGCCGGCTGCTGGCCCTGATCGCCGACGAACCGTGGCCGACCGACGCCGTCTCGTAGGCCCCGAACCGCGGCGGCCCCACCGAGGAGCGACTCCCACCCGCCTGGCAGACACGCGACCTAGGCCGGGGCACAGTCGGGTAAGTATGATCAAGCGATGTCCGACATGACAGAGACCACGCCCGGCTGGCTGAGCACGGACGAGCTGAACACGGCTCGGGCCCAGATGCCGATCCTGTACGTCGAGGCCGTACCCGTGCGCGTGGACGACAGCGGCGAAGTCACCAGCATCGGTCTGCTCCTGCGGATCGGCGCGGACGGAACCATCAGCCGCACCCTGGTCTCCGGCCGGGTCATGCACCACGAACGAGTGCGTGACGCACTCCTACGCCACCTGGAGAAAGACCTCGGCCCCGTGGCCCTGCCGCGCGTGCCTCCCTCACTACAGCCCTTCACCGTCGCCGAGTACTTCCCCACGGTCGGCGTCACGCCGTACCACGACCCACGCCAGCACGCGGTCTCGCTGGGGTACATCGTGCCGGTGAGCGGCGACTGCCGCCCACGGCAGGACGCACTGGACCTCGTCTGGTTCAGCCCGCAGGAGGCGGCATCCCCCGCCGTACAGAACGAGATGCCGGACGGCCGCGGGGCCCTGCTGAAGCAGGCCCTCGCGCACGTGGGGCACGCGTACTGAGAGCCGGGCCCGACGAAGACGGATGCCACGGTGGTGGGGGGGGGGGGAGGGGGGGAGGAACCCGTTCTTTCCGCGCCGGCGGACCCGCCACGGGGTGGGACACGCGTGTCTTCCCCCACGCTCTCAGCACGGAAGA